>JANMXG010000196.1:0-2382 GCA_031394235.1 Betaproteobacteria bacterium | reverse complement strand
ACGCTCGACGTCGGCGCTGGCAAAGCCCGCGGCCACGATCTGCGCGATCGACTGGTCTTCCTCCATGTAGCGCGCCAGGATCGCGTCGAGCACGGCGTAAGGCGGCAGGCTGTCCTGGTCGGTCTGGTCGGGGCGAAGCTCGGCCGAGGGCGGGCGGGTGATGATGCGTTCGGGGATCACCGGGCCGATGCTGCCGTCGGCGCGCATGTTGGGCTGCCGGTTCTTCCACTCGCACAGCCGGTAGACCAGGGTCTTGGCCACGTCCTTGATCACGGCAAAGCCGCCGGCCATGTCGCCGTACAGCGTGCAGTACCCGGTGGCCATCTCGCTCTTGTTGCCCGTGGTCAGCACGATCGAGCCGAACTTGTTGGACAAGGCCATCAGCAGGGTGCCGCGGATGCGGGCCTGGATGTTTTCTTCGGTGGCGTCTTCAGCCAGCCCGGCAAACTCGGCCGCCAGGCTGGTGCGGAAGGCTTCGAACATCGGCAGGATCGAAATCTCGTCGTAGCGCACGCCCAGTATTTCGGCCATTTCGCGGGCATCGATCCAGGAGATGTCGGCGGTGTAGGGCGACGGCATCATCACCGTGCGCACCCGGTCGGCGCCCAGCGCATCGACCGCGATCGCCAGCACCAGCGCTGAGTCCACACCGCCTGACAGGCCGAGGATGATGCCCGGGAAGCCGTTTTTATTGACGTAGTCACGCACGCCGGTCACCAGCGCAGCCCAGGCCTGGGCTTCAAGCTCGGGCACGGGCTGCACGATGCCGGTCATCCGGCCGTCGGGCAGCCAGTCCAGCGTCACCAGGCCCTCCTCAAAACACGCACCCCGGGCGGCCACCCGGCCTTGGGCGTCCAGCGCAAACGAGGCGCCGTCAAACACCACCTCATCCTGGCCACCGACCAAGTGGGCATACAGCAGCGGCAGGCCTGACGCTGCCACCCGTTGCACCATGCGCGCCTCGCGCTCGCCGCCCTTGTCGAGGTGGAACGGTGAGGCGTTGATCACACACAGCATTTCAGCGCCCGCGGCGCGGGCGGCCTGTGCGGGTTCGTCGAACCAGGCGTCCTCGCAGATCAGCAGGCCAAAACGCCGGCCGCCGGCCGCAAATACCACTGCGCCCTGCCCGGCGTCGCGACCTGAGGCAAAGTAACGCCGCTCATCAAACACCTGGTAGTTGGGCAATTCACGCTTGCAGTAGGTGGCGACCACGGCACCCTCAGTCAACACCGAGGCGGCATTGAAGCGCAATTGCACCGCATGCGAACGGGACCGCATATCACCGAGATCACCACGCTGGTGCGGATGCCCCACCACCACCGTCAGGCCTGTCAAAGGCGCCAATGCCAACGCCAGTTCAGCCAGGGCCGTGGCGCAAGCCTGCATGAAGGCCGGCCGCAGCAGCAGGTCCTCGGGCGGGTAGACGGTGAGCGCCAGTTCGGGCGTTACCAACAAGCACGCGCCGTCGGCATGGGCTTGCTGTGCGCAATCGACAATGCGGCGGCTGTTGCCCGCCAGATCGCCCACCGTGGCATTGAACTGGGCCAGTGCAATGCGCACCGGGCCTGGCTTGGGAGTTGACATATTTTGAGCAATCAGCCGCAGGGCAAACACATGGCCGACGATCTTATCCGGGTCCACGACGACCCCACTGCCCTCGACGGCAAGGCCTGGAATGCACTGCTGGATCGCCAGTCGCAGCCCACGCCCTTCATGCGCTGGGAGTACCTGGCAGCACTCCATGCGTCGGGCAGCGCGGTGCCCGAGACCGGCTGGGCACCGCGCTTTGTCACGGTGTGGCGTGGCAGCGAGCTAGTGGCGGTTGCGCCGGCCTACCTCAAGAGTCACTCCTACGGCGAGTACGTCTTCGACTGGGCCTGGGCCGATGCCTATGAGCGCCACGGGCTGCGCTACTACCCCAAGCTGCTGGTGGCGGTGCCGTTCACGCCCGTGCCCGGGAGCCGTCTGCTGGCGGCAGACGAGCCCGCCCGCCTGCTGCTGGTGGCCGCGCTGGCGCAACTGGCCCGGCAAGAAAAGGCGTCGTCGTTGCACCTGTTGTTCCACGCCGAGGATGAAGCCCCTGCCACCGAGGCCCAACGCTGGCTGGTGCGACAGGGGGTGCAATTTCACTGGACACAGGACGCGGACGCGCCCTGGCCGGACTTCAGCGCCTTTTTGGCCAGCCTGCAGCGCGACAAGCGCAAAAAGATCTTGCAAGAGCGGCGCAAGGTGACCGAAGCAGGGGTGGTGTTCACGGCACACGTGGGCTGCGACATCACGCCCGGCCTGTGGCAATTTTTTCACCGGTGCTACACGCTGACCTACCGCGCCCACCACTCCACGCCCTACCTGACCGCAGCCTTCTTCGAGGCGATGGCACGC
>JANMXG010000195.1:0-11099 GCA_031394235.1 Betaproteobacteria bacterium | reverse complement strand
TACGCCTGCTCGATGCTGCCCTACCCCAGCGGCAAGCTGCACATGGGCCATGTGCGCAACTACACCATCAACGACATGCTCGCGCGCCAGCTGCGCATGAAGGGCATGAACGTGCTGATGCCGATGGGCTGGGACGCCTTCGGGCTGCCGGCCGAAAACGCGGCGATGAAAAACAAGGTGCCGCCGGCCGCGTGGACGCACACCAACATCGCGCAAATGAAGGCCCAGATGCAGGCCATGGGCCTGGCGATCGACTGGTCGCGCGAGGTCTCCACCTGCTCGCCGGCGTACTACAAATGGAACCAGTGGCTGTTCCTGCGCATGCTGGAGGCGGGCATCTGCGAGCGCCGCACCCAGGTCGTGAACTGGGACCCGGTCGACCTGACCGTGCTGGCCAACGAGCAGGTGATCGACGGCCACGGCTGGCGCTCGGGCGCGCTGATCGAAAAGCGCGAGATTCCGGGCTACTACCTCAAGATCACCAGCTACGCCGACGAACTGCTGTCGGCCGTGAACAACCCGTCGGACCCGCACTTTCTGTCCGGCTGGCCCGACCGGGTGCGCTTGATGCAGGAGAACTGGATCGGCAAGAGCGAGGGTGTGCGCTTTGCCTTCCCGCACGCGATCCGCAGCGCCGATGGCAGCCTGATCGGCGACGGCCGGCTGTGGGTCTTCACCACCCGCGCCGACACCGTGATGGGTGTGACCTTTTGCGCCGTGGCGCCCGAGCACCCACTGGCACTGCACGCTGCCGCGACCCAATCGGCGGTGGCGGCCTTCATCGCCGACTGCCAGAGCGGTGGCACGACCGAGGCCGAACTGGCCACGCAGGAAAAAAAGGGCGTGCGCACCGGCCTGAGCGTGCAGCACCCCCTGACCGGCGAGGCGGTCGAGGTCTGGGTCGGCAACTACGTGCTGATGGGCTATGGCGACGGCGCGGTGATGGGCGTGCCGGCGCACGACGAACGTGACTTTGCGTTTGCCAAGAAATACGGTCTGGCGATCAGGCCGGTGGTGGCCGTGGATGGCACAACCTTCTCGGCCGACGCCTGGGCCGAGTCCTATGCCGACAAGCAGCGCGGGCGCTGCGTCAACTCGGGCGCGGGCTTCGAGTTTCTCGATGGTCTGGCGTTCAAGCCCGCTGTAGCCAGGGTGGCGGCGTTGCTGGCTGAAAAAGGCCTGGGCGCGACAAAGACCACCTGGCGCCTGCGCGACTGGGGCGTCAGCCGCCAGCGCTACTGGGGCACGCCGATCCCGATCATCCACTGCGGCACCGACGCCCAGCCCGGCTGCGGCGTGGTGCCGGTGCCCGATGCCGACCTGCCAGTGGTGCTGCCCGAGGACTGCATCCCCGACGGCAGTGGCAACCCGCTGAACCAGCGCGCCGACTTCCTGAACGTGGCGTGCCCGCGCTGCGGACAACCGGCGCGCCGCGAGACCGACACGATGGACACTTTCGTGGACAGCTCGTGGTACTTCATGCGCTATTGCGACCCGGCCAACACCGAGGCGATGGTGGCCGAGGGCACGAAGTACTGGATGCCGATGGACCAGTACATCGGCGGCATCGAGCACGCGATCCTGCATCTGCTCTACGCCCGCTTCTGGACCAAGGTGATGCGCGACCTGGGCCTGGTTACCGTCAGCGAGCCGTTCACCAAGCTGCTGACTCAGGGCATGGTGCTCAACCACATCTACAGCCGGCGCGCCGCGTCCGGCGGCATCGACTACTTCTGGCCGCAAGACGTGGTCGATGTGCGCGACGAGTTCGGCAAAATTGTCAGTGCCCGCCTCAAGAGCGACGGCTCGGCGGTGGACTACGGGGGCGTGGGCACGATGTCCAAGTCCAAGAACAACGGGGTCGATCCGCAGGCCCTGATCGACCAGTACGGCGCCGACACCGCGCGGCTGTTTGTGATGTTCGCCTCGCCGCCCGAGCAGACCCTGGAATGGAACGACGCCGGCGTTGAGGGTGCACACCGCTTCTTGAAGCGGGTGTGGGGCTTTGGCGCCAAGCACGCGCAACGGATACAGGCAGCCGGTGCGGTACCGGCCGACCTGCGCGCGCCGGCCAAGGCGTTGCGCCGCGAGGTGCACAGCGTGCTGCGCCAGATCAGCTACGACTACGAGCGCATGCAGTACAACACCGTGGTCTCGGGCTCGATGAAGCTGCTGAACGCGCTGGACGGGTTCAAGCCCACTGACGGTGGCCGCGCGGCGGGCGATGCCGGCGGGACTGCTGCGGGTGGTGCCGCAGGTGATGCCGCTGTGCTGCGCGAGGGCTTTTCGGTGCTGCTGCGCGGGCTCTACCCGGCCTGTCCGCACATCACCCACCACCTGTGGACCGAACTCGGCTTTTCAGCCGAGTCAGGCGACCTGCTCGACGCCCCCTGGCCGGTGGTGGACGAGGCCGCATTGCAGCAAGACGAGATCGAGCTGGTGCTGCAGATCAGCGGCAAGATGCGCGGCGCGATCAAGGTGCCGGCCGGTGCCGACAAGGCGACGATCGAGGCTGCGGCGCTGGCCTCACCCGAGTTTGCCAAGTTTGCCGACGGCCAGCCTGCCAAGAAGGTCATCGTCGTGCCGGGCCGCTTGGTCAACGTGGTGGTTTGATCGGCGGCATGGCAGCACATCCGTCCCCCGCCCCCGCAGGGTGTACCGGGCTCCGCGCTCGCCCGCATCGCCGTTGGCAGGTGCGGGTTGCCGTGGCAGTCGCGGCTGGCCTGGCGGTTGTCGTCAGCCTGGCAGGCTGTGGCTTTGAATTGCGCCAGACCCCGCCACTGCCGTTTTCACGTATCGCGCTCGCCGGGTTTCCGGCCAAGTCGCCGATGGCGGCCGAACTGCGCGAGCGGCTGTCGGCCAGTGCCCAAGTGGTTGACACGCCGGGCCAAGCTGAGGTGGTGCTGCAAGCGCGTACCGAGACGCGGTCCAAGAGCGTCGTGGCGTCCACTGCAGCGGGCCAGGTGCGCGAGCTGACCCTACGCTTGAGGTTCGAGTTCCGCCTGGTCACGCCCGGTGGCCGAGAGCTGGTGCCGCCCACCGAGTTGCTGCAGTCCCGCGACATGAGCTACAGCGAGACCTTCGCGCTGGGCAAGGCCCAGGAGGAGGCCGAAATCTACGCCGCGATGCAGGCCGATACCGTGCAGCAGGTGTTGCGCCGGCTGTCGCGGGCCAGGCTGACCCCCGGCGCGCCGCCGGCGGTCATCGCACCGGCGGCTGCAGCGGCTGGGGCATCGGCACCTGCGGGGCCCGTAATGGCACCTGTATCTGTATCTGTACCTGCACGGGCACCTGCACCTGCGGCCACGGCCAGCGCCGGCCCAGGCTGAGCCACACCTGCCCAACACCCTGCCTCGCCATGCAACTGCGCGCTGACCAACTGCCCGCCCACTTCAGCCGCGGGCTGCAACGGCTCTACACCATCCACGGGGACGAGCCGCTGCTGGCGCAAGAGGCGGGCGATTCAATCCGTGCCGCGGCACGCGCTGCCGGCTACACCGAGCGCAAGGTGTTTGCGGTCAGCGGCGCGCATTTCGACTGGTCAGGCCTGCTGGGTGCTGCGCAGGCGATGAGCCTGTTTGCCGAGCGCCAGCTGATCGAGATCCGCATTCCGGGCGGCAAGCCTGGCAAGGACGGCTCCGAGGCCCTGCAGCGCTACTGCGCCCACCTGTCGGACGATGTGCTGACCATCGTGCACCTGCCCAAGCTGGACCGCCAGCAGCAGCAGGGCGCCTGGTTTGGTGCGCTCGACCAGGCAGGCGTGATGCTGCAGGTGCTGCCGATCGAGCGGCGTGCGCTGCCGGCCTGGATCGCCCAGCGCCTGGCCGCCCAGAACCAGCACGTGGCTGAAGGCGAAGCCGGCCAGCAGACCCTGGCGTTTTTTGCCGACCGGGTCGAGGGCAACCTGCTGGCCGCGCACCAGGAACTGCAGAAGCTGGCGTTGCTGTTTCCGGCCGGCAAGCTGGCGTTCGAGCAGGTCGAGTCGGCCGTGCTCAATGTTGCCCGCTATGACGTTTTCAAGCTCGGCGAGGCGGTGCTGGCCGGCCAGACCGCCCGGGTGCTGCGCATGCTGGACGGCTTGCGCGCCGAGGGCGAGGCGGCCGTGCTGGTGCACTGGAGCCTGGCCGAGGACATCCGCGGCCTGAAGCGGGCCAAAGATGCGCTGGACCAGGGCCGGCCCCTGCCGATGGCGCTGCGCGAGGCCCGGGCCTGGGGCCAGAAAGAGCGGTTGTTCGAGCGGGTGCTGCCGCTGCTGGCAGCGCACCAGCTGGCCCATCTGGTCGAAGCCGCCAGCGTCTGCGACGGCATCATCAAGGGCCTGAAACACCCGCAGTGGCCGTTGGACCCCTGGGCCGCGCTGACCCGGCTGGCATTGCTGCTGGTGCAGGCGGTGGCGCTGCCACCGGCGCCGCGGGGCAAGACCCCGCTGCTGCGCGCCGCGCCGCGATTGGCGCTGGAAGCGCCGTAGCGCCATCGCGCCACAGCACACCCGCACAGCATCACCCGCACCGCATCACCGCGCACCGCATCACCGCATATCCTTGCCATCTTGCTGTCGCGCCGCTGCTGGCCGGCGCCGACCAGGCGCTTGGCGGGGTCAGTAGCCCGCGCTGCGGGCCACCAGGTCGGCCAGCGGATTACCGGCGGCAAGCGCCTCGATGTTGCGGGCCACCACTGCGGCGGCACTGCGGGCATCGGTCGCTGCGGCGGCGTGTGGCAACACCGTCACCCGGTCGTGGTGCCAGTACGGATGGCCAGGCGGCAGCGGTTCGGCATGAAAAACGTCCAGCACGGCATGACCGACCTGCCCGCTCTCCAGCGCGGCAAGCAGGTCGGCATCGACCAGGTGCGCGCCGCGCGCCAGGTTCACCAGGCCGGCGCCCCGCGGCAGGGCGGCCAGCAGGCGGCTGTCGATCAGGCCACGGGTGTCGGGCGTCAGCGGCAGCAGGTTGATGACGATGCGGGCGCCAGACAGGGCCGGCACCAGCGCCGCCGGGCCGGTCGCCAGCCGCACACCGGCGCTGGCGCTGGCCTGGTCCGCGGACACCGCGCCGCGCCGCCAGGCCGTGACCGGGTAGCCTTGTTGGGCCAGACGCTGTGCCACCGCACGGCCCATCTGGCCATGGCCCAGCACCAGCACCGGCACCTCGTCGGCACGCTCCTGGGACAGGCGCTGCCACTGCCCGGCGCGCTGCTGGCGGGCGTAGGTGAAAAAACCGCGGTGCAGCGACAACGTGGCCCACAGCGCGGTTTCGGCCATTGCGGCCGTCATGGCCGGGTCCACCATGCGGGCAATTGGCACGCCCGCCGGCAGGGTAGGGTCGGCCAGCAAGCGGTCCACACCCGCCCACAGTGACTGGATCAACCGCAGACCGGGCAGGCCGGACAGGCTGCCGGGTGGGGGATTGGCGACGATGGCGGCGTCGATGCCGCGGCGGTTGATGCCAGCGCCATCGCCAGCACCATCGCCCGTCAAATCCTGCGCCACCCAGACCGTGTGGCCCGGCAGCGCCGCCCGCAGCGCCTGCAGCCACTCGGCGGCTTCGCGGCCGTCGAACTCACCGGCCAACAGCAGGTTCATGCCGCGCCCGGAGGGCTGTCCAGCCGGTCGATCAGGCCTTGCAGCGCACAGGCCACGGTGGCCAGCCGTACCGCAGCGCGGTCGCCGTCAAAATGCTGCAGCATGCTGGCGCAGTCGATCTGGCCGGCCGCGCTGCGCCAGGCCCAGGCTGACCAGACCGTGCCCACCGGCTTGGCCGCACTGCCACCCGCCGGGCCGGCCACGCCGGTCACCGCCACGGACAAGTCGGCGGTAGAGCGCTGCAATGCGCCGGTGGCCATCGACCGCGCCACCGCCTCGCTGACGGCGCCGTCGGCCGCGATCAGCCCGGCCGGCACCCCCAGCATCTCGGCTTTTGCGGCATTGCTGTAGGTCACAAAGCCGCGCTCGAACCAGTCACTGGACCCGGCCAAGTCGGTGCAGAAGCCAGCAATCAAACCGCCCGTGCAGCTCTCGGCCGTGGCGATGCGCCAGCCGCGGGCGAGCAGCCCATCGGCCAGGATGGCGACGTGTGCGTTCACCAGGTCGGTCATCAAGGTGTGTGGGTTCATGCCATCGTCCTTTGCCAGATTGCGATCACCAACAGCGTACACAGCGCGGCCACCAGATCGTCAAACAGGATGCCCCAACCCTGGCGCCAGCCAATCGCCTGGCCAGGTTGCAGCTTGTAGCGCCGATCGGCCCAACCCACCGGGCCGGGCTTGGCGGCGTCGAAATATCGGAACAGGCCAAATGCCACCGCCTGGCCCCAGAAACCGGTGGGCATGATCAGCCACAGGATCAGCCAGAAAGCCAGCACCTCGTCCCAGACGATGGCGCCGGGGTCGGCGATGCCCAGGTGCTGCGCCGTGCGGGTGCAGGCCCACCAGCCCAGCGGCAGCGACGCCAGGATGACCCAGCCCCATTGCGCCGGGCTCAGCCACGCACTGGCCACCAGATACGCGGCCCAGGCCCACAGCGTGCCCACGGTGCCGGGGGCACGCGGCGACAAGCCGCTGCCAAAGCCCAGCGCCAGCCCATACGCCGGGTGGCTGAGCATGAAACGCACGCTCGGCCGGCGCGCGCCGCGGCTTGGCACGGCAACGTCGGGATTCGGTGCGGTGTCGCCGCGCAGCACGGCGTCCTCGATGGGCTGGATGGTGGGTTTCACAGCCGGCCCTCAGCCCGTGAAATGGTCGAAGCCCAGCGGTGCGGTGCCTGCGGCGTCGCCCTGCCCGTCCTGCAGGCGCAGCGCTGCCCCAGCCTCGATCCAGCCGATGCGGCGCACGGCCACGCCGGCGGCTGCGGCCGCAGCCCGCACCTGGGCCTCGGCGTTGGCCGGAGCGGTGAACAGCAGCTCGTAGTCGTCCCCGCCGGCCAACGCAAAGTCGCGCTGCACGGCCAGCGGCTGGCGCGCCAGCACCGGGCTGATCGGCAGCGTGTGCACATCGATCACGGCCCCCACGCCGGACCGGCGCAGCACATGGCCCAGGTCACCGGCCAGGCCGTCGCTCAGGTCGATCGCCGCGCTGGCCACGCCGCGCAGGCCCAGCCCCAACGCCACCCGCGGCTGGGGCAGCTCCATCGCCCGCCGCACGCTGTCGAAATCATCCCCGGACAGCGCGATACGGCCGCGAAACACCTCCAGTGCCAGCCGGGCGTCGCCGATGCCGCCGCCCATCGGGTGGCTGACCCACAGCCCATCCCCCGGCCGGGCGCCATCACGCCGCAAAGCCTGGCCAGGGGGCAGCTCGCCAAACACGGTGATGCACAGGTTCAGCGGTCCGGCCGTGGTGTCGCCACCGACCAATTCGATGCCGTGGGCGTCGGCCAGCGCAAACAGGCCCTGCGCCAGCCCGGCCAGGAAGGGCTCGTCCACCCGCGGCAAGGCCAGCGCCAGCGTGAAAGCCACCGGCTTGGCGCCACAGGCCGCCAGGTCACTCAGGTTCACCGCCAGCGCCTTGTGGCCCAGCCGCTCAGGCGGTACGGTGGCCAGAAAGTGCCGACCCTCAACCAGCATGTCGCTGGAGATGGCCCACTGCATGCCCGGTGTGGGCTGGAGCAGCGCGCAATCGTCACCGATGCCGAGCACGGCCTGCCGGGTTGGGCGGGTGAAGTACTTTTGGATCAGGTCGAACTCGCCCAGGGCCATGCCCAGGATTGTCGCCGAGCGCCTTTGGACCGCCCTTTCAGACGGTCGGATCGCGCAACAGGTTGGCCAACTCCACCGCCGAGCGCACGTTCATCTTGTCGAACACGCGGGCGCGGTGCACCTCCACCGTGCGCACGCTGATGTCCAGTTCGTCGGCGATCAACTTGTTGGCCAGCCCGGCGATCACCCGGTCCATCACCTCGCGCTCACGCTCGGTCAGGTCAGCCAGGGACCGCGCCAGCACTTTTTGGGCACGCCGCCGCAAGATGGCCTGGGCGCTCTGGGCCAGCGCCTGCTCAACCCGGTCGACCAGCGCGTTGTCCGAAAACGGTTTTTCGACAAAGTCGAAGGCGCCGCGCTTGACGCTGGCCACCGCGGTGGGCACATCGCCGTGGCCGGTCAAAAAGATCACTGGCAGCGCCTGTGTCAGGCCGCGGTCTACCAGCCGCTCGAACAGCACCAACCCGCTGGTGCCGGGCATGCGCACATCCAGCAACAGGCAGGACGGCGCGTCGGGCCAGCCCGAGACCAGGTCGCGGGTGGCCAGAAAGGCCTCGAAGGCCTCGGCCTGCGGGAAGCCCTCGGACAGCAAACGGCGTGAGCGCAGCAACCAGGCCAGCGCATCGCGCACCACGGCCTCGTCATCGACCAGGTAGACCACCGGGATGCCCAGAGGCGGGGAAACATGGCTGGGCGTCATGGCCGAAGTATGGTGCAAGTCGGTGGCCGCGCGGTGCTGGCAGACCGTGCCGAAAGACCGTGTTGGCGGTCGGTGCCGGCGGTCGATGCTGCGGCGGCGTGCTGGCGGGTTGTGCCGGTGGCACCGTACAGCCGGACAGCGCCAACCGGTCAAGCCGCGTTGCCCCGGGGCAGGCTCAGCGGCAAGGTGAAGCGAAACTCGCAGCCGGTCGCCCGGTCTGCTGCCGTTGCCTGCGACTGCGACTGCGCCGTGTGCAACGGCGGCAGGTTCTCGAAGTCCATCGCCCCGCCGTGTTGCTCGATCACGGTACGGCACAGCGACAAGCCCAAGCCCATGCCCTCGTCCTTGGTCGTGAAAAATGGCGTGAACAAACGCTGCGCCACATCGGCTGGAATGCCCGGGCCGGCATCGACCACCGAGAACACCACCCAGCGCCCCTGCGCGCCCGCTGCCAGCCGCACCCGCAGCGTCAACACCCGCGCCGTGAGCGGTGTGTCGGCCTCCATCGACTGCAGTGCGTTGCGCGCCAGGTTCAGCAGCACCTGCTCGACCATCGTGCGGTCGACCTTGACCCGCGGCACGGGCTGCACCAGGTCCAGCTCGATGCGGGCGCCGCTCTTGCGCGCCTGCATGCGCACCAGCGGCAGCACCGATTCGATCAGCAGTTCGGCCGCGATCACCTCGTGGGCCTGATTGCGGCGCCGCACAAAGTCGTGCACGCTCTTGATCACCCGGCCAGCGCGCTCGGCCTGCTCGGCGATGCGGGTCAGGGCCTGGTGCATCAGTGCCAGCGTCTGCGCCGGGGGCTCGGGCTCGGGGGCGGCCAGCAGGTTGAGCGACCCAGTGGCGTAGCTGGCAATCGCCGACAGCGGCTGGTTCAGCTCGTGGCTCAGCAGCGACGCCATCTCGCCCACGCTGGCCAGCCGGGCGGTGGCCTGCAGCCGCTCTTGTTGCTGGCGCGACAGGTCTTCGGCCCGGCGCTGGGCGGAGATGTCCAGCACCGCGCTCATCCAGCCGCTGTGCTTGCCGGTGCCGGTGACCAGCGGCGCTTCGTAGATCATCACCGGGAAGCGTTCGCCGTTGCGCCGCAAAAAAACCGTCTCGTAACCCTCGTGCCGGGCCTCGACCGCAGCCCCCGGGGCCAGTCGTTCGACCTGGCGGCGCTGGTATTCAGGCACATGCTCGGGTGGCCAGTACGGCGGCAGGGCGGCGCGCTGCAACTCTTCGGTCGAATAGCCCACCATGGCGCAAAAGGCCGGATTGGCGTAGACGATGCGGCCGTTGCGGTCGCGGGCCCGCAGGCCGGTCAGCAGCGAGTCCTCCATGGCCTTGCGAAACGCCAGCGCCTCGGCCAGGCGGTCCTCGGCGCTGGCGCGGCGGCGGCCGTCACGCACCAGCAGCAGCACCAGCACAAACAGGCCAATCGACAGGCCCAGCACCAGCGCCGTGGCCAGGTTGGGGATCAGGCTGGGCGCACGCTGCACCGCATCAACCCGCACCTGCAAGGTGGTGCCCGGCAGGTCGACCACCCGGTCGGCGATGAACACCCCGCCGCCGCGCACCGCACCGCTGCGCGCCAGCCGGGTGCCGTCGGCCTCGACAAACGACAACTCGTGGCTGAGGCCCACCTCGGCCACGCGCACCTCATCGAGCAGCAGCGGCAGCACGATGCTGGCCACCGTGAAGCCCACCATCTGGCCCGCCTGCTGCACCGGCACGCAGACGTCCAGCACCTCGGCGCCCAGGCCGGCGTCCATCGGCACAAACTGGCTGCGCGAGAAGACCGGCGACATCACACGGCCCGCCGCGCTGCACGCAACCTCGGTCTCCAGGTCCATCTCGGCGCGCGGCCAGCGGGCAAACATCGGCTCTCTAAACGGTGATTCGGCGGACTCCAGGATCTTCAGCGCGCCATCGCGCCGCTCGATGCGGCCCAGCTCACGCTGGTTGCGCAGCAAGGCGCTGGCGTCACGTTGCCAGGCCAAGGGATCACCACCGCGCGCCTGCAGGCCTTGCAGGGCCTGCAACACCAGTTGCGTGCGGCGTCGCACCTCGCCCACGGCAGCGGCGGCCACGTCATCGCTGCGCTCCTGGGCGCGGGCTTCTTCATAGCGCAGGGTCAGGACCACCAGCAGGGTTTGCGCCACCCCCAGCAAGGCCACCAGCGCCACCCACAGCAGCGCCCGCGGTGTGCGCCGCACGCTGTTGACCCGTGCCAGCCAACGCCGCGGCTCGGCACGGGCGGCGGCCAGTGCGGGCTGGGGCGTGTAAGGATCGGGCGCAGCCATGGTGAAGTGCAGTATTCAGCGGTCCGGGGTTAAAACCGCTACGCAGTTTCGCGCATGAACACCGGGGGCATCTGGCCGCACACTGCCAGCCGGCCAGATTTGCTGCCCCACGCTGGTCCGGCCGCCGACGGGCGGCACGGCCTGTGCGCCGTCAGCCCTGGCTGACGGCGCTCAGGCCGCGACGCCTAACATCGACCCCCCTCCGCCCAGGACCGATCCATGCCCAACCAAGACGAAAAGCGCGCTGAACTGCGCCGTGCTGCACTCGAATACCATGAGTTCCCGACCCCTGGCAAGGTGGCCATCCACGCCACCAAGCAGATGGTCAACCAGCACGATTTGGCACTGGCCTATTCGCCCGGCGTGGCGGCGGCCTGCGAGGAGATCGTTGCCGACCCGGCCAACGCCTGGCGCTACACC
>JANMXG010000194.1:0-12454 GCA_031394235.1 Betaproteobacteria bacterium | reverse complement strand
CGCCGAGCAAGGTCTGTTTCGGTCGGACCTGAACGCCCGCGACCTCTACCTGATGATCGCGTCGATGGCCTACTTCTACCTGAGCAACCGCTTCACGCTGTCGTCGTTTCTGGGCGAGAACCTGGAGGCGCCTGAGGCACTGGCGCACTGGGAAGGTTTTGTGGTGGATGCGGTGCAACGCACCTGTGCCAGGACCGGGTGACCCGCACGGCAAGGGGGTAAACCGGTGCGCCACAGGCCTGTTGACCGGTTGCCGCTGGAAAATGACACGCATCTGATTGACTTTGCACCCCAACCCATGCGCCCAGGCACTCCATGATCAAAACGCTCTCTGAGGCAGACATCAAAGCTGGCCTGCTGGGCCTGCCCGGCTGGGTGCGTGAGGGCGACAAGTTGTACCGAGAGTTCGTTTTTGCAGATTTCTCGCGTGCTTTTGGGTTCATGGCTGCCGCTGCCATCCAGGCCCAGGCCATGAACCACCACCCCGAATGGTTCAACGTCTACGCCACCGTCAAGGTCTGGCTGACCACGCACGATGCCGGCGGCATCACGACCCGCGATCTGGACCTGGCCGCCGTGATGACCGCCTTGGCCGGCGGCAAATAGTCGGCAAGCGGCTTGAGGCCGAGCTGCTGTACATGAAGATGCAGCCTGTGCTGCATCAACTTTTGAAAGTCAAACGCATGGCAGACCCCGCAGCAAGTGGCAAATCCGGCAAGGTGGTGATCCGCAACATCGGCTTGCTGCTCTCAGGCGACCTGGACCGGCCGATCCTCGATGCCGACACGGTCGTCGTGATGGACGGCGTGATCACCCAGGTCGGCCGCGAAAAAGACTGCGACACCGCCCAGCCCACCACCCTGATCGACGCCCGCCAGACCTGCCTGGCGCCCGGCCTGATCGACAGCCATGTGCACCCGGTGTTTGGCGACTGGACACCGCGCCAGAACCAGCTCGGCTGGATCGACAGCAGCTTGCACGGCGGCGTCACCACGATGGTCTCGGCCGGCGAGGTGCACCTGCCCGGCCGGCCCAAGGACATCGTCGGCCTCAAGGCGCTGGCCATCACGGCGCAGCGGGCGTTTGACAACTTCCGCCCCAGCGGCGTCAAGGTGCTGGCGGGTGCGCCCATCATCGAGCAAGGCATGGTAGAGAGCGACTTTGCCGAGCTGGCTGCTGCGGGCGTCACGTTGCTCGGCGAGGTGGGTCTGGGCTCGGTCAAGGCCGGCTACGAGGCCCGGCAGATGGTGGCCTGGGCCCGCAAGCACGGCATCCAGAGCACCATCCACACCGGTGGCCCCAGCATCCCCGGCTCGGGCTTGATCGACAAGGACGTGGTGCTGGAGGCCGACGCCGACGTGATCGGCCACATCAACGGCGGACATACCTCACTCAGTGAAGCCCATGTCTGCGAGCTGTGCGAGAAATCCAGCCGCGCCATCGAGATCGTGCACAACGGCAACGAGCGGGTGGCGATTGCCGCAGCGCAAGCGGCGTTGCAGCTCAAATGCCCGCACCGGGTGATCCTGGGCACGGATTCGCCGGCCGGCTCGGGCGTGCAACCGCTGGGCATGCTGCGGCTGATTGCACTGCTGTCCTCATTGGGCAACATCCCTGCCGAACTGGTGTTCTGCTTTGCCACCGGCAACACCGCGCGCCTGCGCCGCCTGAACAGCGGGCTGATCGAGCCGGGCAGAGATGCTGACTTCGTGTTCCTGGACCGGGCCCAGCACACCGCCGGCCGCAGCCTGCTGGAGAGCGTGCAGCTCGGCGACCTGCCCGGCGTGGGCATGGTGATGATTGACGGTCTCGTGCGCTGCGGCCGCAGCCGCAACACGCCACCGGCGCAAGCCGTGCCCGAGGTCGTCGCCGTACGCTGACCGCCCGCCCCGGGGCGGCGGCGCGGACAGCGCCCGTCACTCCAACTTGATGGCGCCGACAAACGCCAGGCTGCGGCCCCCGGTGTTGTCGGCATCGGCGCCCACTGCCACGCCGATCAGCGGCGGCACCGCCCTGGCTTCATCGCCGAACAGGCGCAAAAAATCCGCCGCCACATCCCGCTGCTCGCTGACCCAGCCGCGCAGCGGGGATTCAGGCCCCCGCAGCACGATGGTGCGGATCCGCCGGGTGAAGGCGTTGTCCAGCACCGTGCCCGCCGCCAGCTGGTTGTCCCAGACGTAGCAGACGCTGGCCGACGGCAGGTTTTCGCCAGCGCTTACCCGCGCCACGCGCAACAACTGCCGATCGACAAACGGTAGCGCCGACATTGGCAGGTCAAACAGCGCACAGACCTTGATCGGGCTGTCGTCCCCGTCCTTGCGGCGCAGGTCGGCGCCGGCCACCAGCTCATCGACCCGCCAGCGCCAGGACAGCCGGCGTGTGCCCTCGGGCAGGTCCACCAGCGGATGGTCCAGGTTGCCGTAAGACGCCACCGCCTCGACCCGCAGCACACGCTGACCCTCCAGCGAGACGATCGAGAACCGGGTGAACGGCTTGGTCTGCTTGGGCAGGCCGATCACCCGCCAGGGCGACACTGGCTCGTCCGACGCACCGGCCGGCGGCGTCAGCAACGGGGTGGGTGTCAGGTCGCCGCCGGGGTAGCGCTGCGCCGCGGCAGCGGCCAGTGCCACCGCCACGGCCAAGCCCAGGGCCAACCGCGTGGCAAGGCGCAAAGTGGTGGTGGTCATCGAATCAGTGCGAGCAGGCATCGGTTTGAGCGCGTGGACCGCCTACATCATCGCAGCCGCTCGCGGCCGCCGGCTTGCGCGCGGTCATGCGGCCTGGCTGGGGCGGGGCGGCTCAGCGCGGCGCCATCCTGATCGCGCCGTCCAACCGCACGCTCTCACCGTTGAAGTAGCCGTTGGTAACCATGAACTCGGCCAGCCGAGCGTACTCGTCCGGGTCGCCCAGGCGTTTAGGAAACGGCACCGACGCCGCCAGCGCGGTCTTGACGTTGTCAGGTGCGCCCTGCAACAGCGGCGTGTTGAACAAACCCGGCAGGATGGTGTTGACGCGGATGCCCTCGCCCATCAGGTCGCGGGCGATGGGCAGGGTCATGCCGACAATGCCGGCCTTGCTGGCCGAGTAGCTGGCCTGGCCGATCTGGCCGTCCTGCGCTGCCACGCTGGCGGTGTTGACGATGGCGCCACGCTCGCCGTCGACCAGCGCCGGCAGGCTCAGCATGCCCGCTGCGCTCTTGGCAATGCAGCGGAAGGTGCCAATCAGGTTGATCTGGATGATGCGCTCGAAGTTGGCGGTCGGAAACGCCCGGATCTCACCGGTGGCCTTGTCGCGGCTGGCGGTCTTGATGGCGTTGCCGGTGCCGGCGCAATTGACCAGGATGCGCTCTTGCCCGATCGCGGCGCGCGCCTTCACAAAGCCGGCATCGACCGAGGCCTCCTGGGTCACGTCGACCGCGCAGAACACGCCGCCCAGCTCGGCCGCCAAGGCCTCGCCGGCTGCCACGTTGAGGTCGAACAGCGCCACCCTGACACCGGCCGCCGCCAGCCGCCGCGCCGTGGCAGCGCCCAGGCCCGACGCACCGCCGGTGATGATGGCCGAGACGGTTGAATCGAGTTTCATGTGCAGCACTCCCGCGGATGGAAAGCGCGCCACGCTATCTGCAGCCCGCAGCGCCCGCCATCGTCCAAATCGACGAAGTTGGCCGCAGCCGGTCCTGATGCCTTCCTGATGCCGGGCCTGTTACCGTCTCAAAATGCCTTCAACCAAGCCGACCGACACCCTGTCAGCCGCCCAGCGGCGACAAGGCCCCGCCAGCCCCGCCGGCCTGACCAGCCCCGCCAGCCCCGACGCCTACCTCGGGCGAAGCAGCCTTGCCTGGACCTGCGGCCTGGCCTCCTGGGCGCTGGGCTGGTTTTTGCTGCTGACGCTGGACGGTCACATCGACCTGGTCAACCTGACCCTGTTGCTGGTGTTGAGCAGCACGCTGGCCTCGCTCTGGCTGCCGGCCGCGCCGGCCTTGCTGTGCGGCATCGCCGCAACGTTGGCCTTCAACTGGCAATTCGTGCCGCCGCGTGGCGCCTTCGCGGTCGACAGTGTCCAGAATTTGCTGCTTCTGGGCGCGATGGCACTGGTCAACGCCGTCATCACCGGATTGATGGCGCTGCTTCGGACCCAGGCCCGGCTGGCCCAGCATCACCAGCAGCAAGCCGAACAATTGCGTAGCCTGGGCGATTTGCTGCGCGACGCCACTGAGCCGCTGGCCCATGCCGGTGCTTTGCAGGCGCTGTTGGCCGCGCTGGTGGGCGCTCCCGTGGCCCTGCTGCTGTGTCGCGACAGCCCCGACGCTGCGGCGCTCGACAGCCCCGATACCTTCGTACGGCTGGGCGACTCCGATGCCAACGAAGCGGCCGGGCTCTGGCATTGCCTGCGCCAAGGCCAGGCCATGGGCCCGGGCAGCGGCCGACACGACACCCTGGCGCAGTGGTACCTGCCGCTGCGCGGCCGGCATGAAACGCTGGGCGCTGCGGTGCTGCGCCTGTCCGCCGCGGGCCGCCCCGATGAGGCGCTGCGCACCCACGCCCAGGCGCTGTGTGACCAGATGGGCCTGGCCCTGCAGCGTGTGGCTGCCGCCCGCGCCGCCCAGAACGCCGATGAGCAGGCCCAGTTGCAGGCTGTGCGCAACGCCTTGCTGGCCGCCATCTCGCACGACTACCGCACCCCGCTGGCCACCATCCTGGGCGCCGCCTCGTCGCTGCAGGACCAGTCTGAACGGCTGGACCCGGCGCAACGCCACCGCCTGGCCGCGCGCATCGTGCAAGAAACCGAGCATCTGCGCCGGCTCACCGACAACACCCTGCAACTGGCCCGGCTGGACGCGCCTGGCGTGACGCTTCGGCTGGACTGGGAATCGGCCGAAGAGCTCGTCGGCACCGTATTGCGCCGCGCTCGCCAGCGTGCCCCCGAGCGCAGGTTGCGTGCTCGGCTCGAGCCCGGCCTGCCGCTGCTGCGCTGCGACGCGATGCTGCTGACCCAGCTGCTGGACAACCTGGTGGAAAACGCCTTCAACCACACCCCAGTGGAATCCCCGACCGAGATCCTGGTGCGGCGCGATGGCGACGCGCTGGTGCTGGCGGTGCGCGACCGCGGCCCGGGCGTGGCACCGGCCTGGCGCGAACGCATCTTCAACGTGTTTCAGCGCGGCGAAGACACGGCCTGGCAGGCCGTTGGCAGCGCTTCGGCCGAGCCCGGCGCGTCACGGCGTGGCGCCGGCGTCGGCTTGGCAGTGTGCCGCGCCATCGCCCAAGCCCATGGCGGCGATATGAGTCTGCGCGCGCGCAACAGTGGCGGCTGCAGCTTCGAATGCCGCTTGCCGGCGTCAGAGTCACCTGCGGACACGCTGCCGGACGGGCCTGCCGACAAGTCCGACGAAGCCGTGCAGCCACCCGGCACCGCCAACCCACCGGCTGCGGCCAATCAACCGCCTCAGGCCGCCGCCGGAGCCGGAGCCGGAGCCGGAGCCGCAGCATGAGCCTGCGTGTTCTGCTGGTCGAAGACGATCACGCCCTGCGCCAGACCTTGCGCGATGCGCTGGTGGTCGAGGGCTACACCGTGTTGACGGCCGCCAGCCTGGCCGACGGCCAGGCGCAGGCCCACCACGCCGCGCCGGATCTGGTGCTGCTGGACCTGGGCCTGCCCGACGGCGATGGCCAGACCCTGCTGGCCACGCTGCGCCGGCGCGCCACCACACCGGTGATCCTGATCTCGGCCCAGCACGGTGAATCACAAAAAATTGCGCTGCTGGATGCCGGTGCCGACGACTACCTGGTCAAGCCTTTCAGCGTGGGCGAGTTATTGGCCCGGATGCGGGTGGCGCTGCGCCACCGGGGCACGCGGCTGCAGCCGGCCGTCACCCACTACAGCCATGGCCCGCTGGTCGTCGATCTGGCAGCACGGCGGGTCAGCCTGAATGGCGCGGTGGTGCACCTGACGCCCACCGAGTTCAAGCTGCTGGCCCGGCTGGTGCGCAGCGCTGGCCAGGTGGTGACGCACCGGCAACTGCTGCGCGATGTGTGGGGCGCCGAGTTCACCGAGCACACCCAGTACCTGCGGCTCTACATGGGCCAGTTGCGGGCCAAGCTGTGTTGGGATTCGGCCGACCCGCACCACCTGCTGACCGAGCCAGGTGTGGGGTACCGGCTGGTGGATGCCGACGACTGAAGCTGCATCAACGCGCGCCCCGCGCCGCCTTGCGCGCCAGCCGCGCTGCCTCTTCAAGTTCAGCCGCCGCCAGCCAACCCGCAAACTGCGCCGGTGTCTCCAGCGTGATCCGCCCCAGCGCCGTCGAGCGAAAGTCGTTGAGCACCACCTCTGCCACCTTCTGCAGGTCGATACGCGCGCCCGTCCGCACCAGCCCACGCTGGCGGCCGATGACGTCCAGCAAATCCTCGGTCGGCATCCCGGCCACACCACCCAAGCGGTAGCGCAGCTCCAGGCGTTCGGCATACACCGGTTGCAGCACCGCCAGCAACTCAAACGCCACCTCCTGCTCGTCGTAGGCATTGCGCCCGATCGCGCCGCTGGCGGCCAGCAAATAGCCGCTTTCGGGCACCAGCACCTTGGGCCACAACATGCCCGGCGTGTCGAACAGGTAGACATCGTTGGCCAGCACCAGGCACTGCTCGATCCGGGTGATGCCGGCCTCGTCGCCGGTCTTGGTGGCGCGCTTGCCCATCAAGGTGTTGATCAGGGTCGACTTGCCCACGTTGGGGATGCCGCAGATCAGCACCCGCAGTGGTTTGACCATGCCGCCGCGCAGGGGCGCCAGGTCACGGCAGGCGGCGATCAGCCGGGCGGCGGGCGCAGGCTCGCTGGCGTCCAGCGCAATCGCGCGGGTGGCCGGCAGGCTGTTGTAGTGCGCCAGCCACAGCGCCGTGCGCTCGGTATCGGCCAGATCCTGCTTGTTCAGCAGCTTGAGCGCGGGCTTGCCCGCCGTCAGCTCGGCCAGCAACGGGTTGGCGCTGGAGCCCGGCAGCCGGGCATCGAGCAACTCGATCACCACGTCGATACCGGTCTTCACCCGCTCGGCAATGGCCTTGCGGGTGACATGCATGTGGCCAGGAAACCATTGGATGGCCATGGGAATACGCCCTTGTTGGGGTTGATCGTGAAGCCAGTCCGCGCCAGTGGGGCGGGTGCAGAAATGCGGTTGGCGGTGGGGTCCGGCTCGGGGCGGTCCGCCCGGGCAGCCACTCGGGCGTGCCGGCGCCGCTCCGGTCCCGCGCCAGCAGCCCAGGTTTCACAGTATCGGCGACCCGCCCGACAGCCAGACCATCCCGTCGCCCATGCTTATGCAAACCTGATGCCGTTGCGGGCAAGCTGTGCCCACTGTCACAACCGCCCGCCAATGGGCCCAACGCATGTCCACCGCGACACCGGCCGTACCGGCCAAGCCCACCGCCCTGCCAACAACGGCCAGCCCCGGCCTGGCCGCCGTCACGCTGGCAGCGATTGGTGTGGTTTTCGGTGACATCGGCACCAGCCCGCTGTACACGATGAAAGAGGTGTTCCAGCCCGCTACCGGCGTGGCGCTCACCCCCGCCAACCTGGTGGGCGCGGTGTCGGCCATCTTCTGGGCGCTGATGCTCGTGGTGACCCTGAAATACGTGCTGCTGGTGCTGCGCGCCGACAACCGTGGCGAGGGCGGCGTGCTGGCGCTGACCGCGCTCGCCGCGCAGGCCGTTGTGCGTCAGCCCCGGCTGCGTGCGGTGTTGCTGTTGCTGGGCGTGGCCGGTGCCACCCTGTTTTATGGCGACAGCATCATCACGCCGGCGATCTCGGTGCTGGGCGCGATGGAGGGCTTGACGGTGCTGACCCCGACCCTGACGCCCTGGGTGCTGCCGCTTTCGGTGGCCGTGCTGATCGGCCTGTTTGCGGTGCAGCGCCTGGGCACGGCCGCGGTGGGCCGCTGGTTCGGGCCGGTGATCCTGCTGTGGTTTGCAACGCTAGCGGTGACCGGTGTGCTGCAGATCCTGCGCGAACCGGGCATCTTGGCAGCGCTGAACCCACTGAGGGCCTGGGCCTTTCTGACCCAGCGCGGCTGGGGTGTGCTGGCGGCGGTGGGCGCGATCGTGCTGGCGCTGACCGGAGCCGAAGCGTTGTACGCCGACATGGGCCACTTTGGCCGCCGGCCGATCCAGTGGGCCTGGTGCGGTCTGGTCATGCCCGCGCTGGCCTTGAACTATCTGGGCCAAGGTGCGCTGCTGATGGCCGAGCCCAGCGCGATCGAAAACCCGTTCTTCCGGTTGTTTCCGGCCGCGCTGCTGCTGCCGGCGGTCGTGCTGGCCACGCTGGCCGCCATCATCGCGTCGCAGGCGGTGATCTCCGGCGCCTACTCGCTGACGCGCCAGGCGGTGCAACTGGGCTATTTGCCGCGCATGGCCGTGCGCCACACCTCCGCCCAGGCTGAAGGCCAGATTTACCTGCCCGGTGTCAACGTGGTGCTGCTGCTGGGCGTGCTGGGCGTGGTGCTGGGTTTTGGCAGCTCCACCGCGCTGGCGGGCGCCTACGGCATCGCCGTCACGCTGACCATGTTGATCACCACCGTGCTGACCTGGTTTGTGGTGCGCGCCAACTGGCGGATGCCCGCGCCACTGGTCGACGGGGCGACTGGCGTTTTTCTGGTGCTGGACCTGCTGTTGGTGGCCGGCTGCGCCATCAAACTGCTTGACGGCGGCTGGTTTGCACTGGCCGTGGCAGCGCTGCTGTTCGGGCTGATGCGGGTGTGGTCGCAGGGCCGGGCCCGGCTGCTGGCCACCCTCCGGCGCGACGGCCTGGCGCTGGAGCCCTTCATAGCGTCCCTGACCGACCCGCGCAGCCAGGACGGCCTGCAGCGCGCCGACCGCACCGCCGTCTACCCGGTGGCCGACGCTGACCTGGTGCCGCAGGCGCTGCTGCACAACCTCAAGCACAACCAGGTGCTGCATGCCCGAAACCTGGTGCTGACCGTGGTGTTTGCACAAAGGCCGTGGGTGCCCGACGCCGAACGGCTGCAAATCGATTCGCTGGGCGCCGGATTCTGGCGGGTGCGGCTGCTTTTCGGCTTCATGGACCTGCCCGATGTACCCCGGGCGTTGGCGCTGGCGGCAGAGGCCGGGCTGCTGCTGGACCCCATGTCGACCAGCTATTTCCTGAGTCACGAAACCGTGTTGCCGCCGCCGGCTCGCAGCCCCTGGGCCTGGCGCGGCCGGCTGTTTGTCGGCCTGACCCGGGGCGCCGGCAGCGCCACACAATTTTTTGGCCTGCCGGACAACGCGGTGGTCGAGCTCGGTGCGCGGGTGCGGATCTGACACGGCAAGCCGCCCGGACGGGCCGGGTATGGCCGGGTTGAGCGGGGCCACTGAAGCCCACCTTCGTCAATCACGACTGGCCAGCGGCCCAGCGGCCTGCCCACGATGCAGGCCCGCCACCACTGCCCCGAACCCGCCATTTCCCGCTGTCACAGCACCACTTTTGGCCGTTCGCTGTTGCAGCTTGGCCGGCGCCCCCGCCCGGGCGCCGTCAGCGCACCCGGATCAGCCCCTCCTGCGCCACGCTGGCCACCAAGCGGCCATCGCGCGACCACAGGCTGCCGCGGCAAAAGCCGCGCGCGCCCGCCAGCGACGGCGAATCGCTCTGGTAGAGCAACCACTCGTCGAAGCGGAAATCACGGTGAAACCACATCGCGTGGTCCAGGCTGACACCCTGCACTGCCGGTTGGGTGAAGTTGAGCTGGTGCGGCAGCATCGCCACCCGCATCAGGCTCCAGTCCGACGCATAGGCCAGCAGCGCCTGGTGCAGCCGCGGATCGTCAGGCAGCGCGGCAGCCGCGCGCAACCAGTGCAGCGCGTAAGCCGGCCTGGCTTCGGGCGCCAGCAGGTCCATCGGGTTCACGGCGCGCAGGTCCACCGGCTGCGGCTGCTGCAAAAAGGCCCGCATGCGCAACGGCAACTGGTCAACGATGGCGCGCTGTCGCAGGTGCTCGTCCACCAGTTGCTCGGGCGGCGGCGCGTCAGGTATCACGCCTTGGTGGGCCGGGCCGTTTTCACGTTTGTGGAACGACGCCGACATGTGAAAGATCGCCTGGCCATGCTGGATCGCCACCACCCGCCGGGTGGCAAAACTGGCGCCATCGCGGATCCGGTCCACCTCGTAGACGATGGGTACCGTCTTGTCGCCAGCGCGCAAAAAATAGCCATGCAGCGAGTTCACCGACTGGCTGTCTGCCACGGTGCGGGCCGCCGCCATCAGCGCTTGGCCCAGCACCTGGCCGCCAAACACCGCCGGGCTGCCAATGTCGCGGTTCTGGCCGCGGAACAGGTTGTGCTCGAACTGCTCCAGCGTCAGCAGATCCACCAGCTCAGCCAGCGCCTGGGTCGGATCGTCTGCCGGGCGCGGGGCGGTGTTGTTGGCATCAGGGCCATCGGCTTGGGCCGGCAAGGTGGGGGTAGGCAGCGTCATCGTGTGCCGATTGTGCCCACTGGCCCGCGCAAGCCCTGCCTGCGGCCTGCGCCAGAATCAGCCGCCTATGCCTGAACCCGCCGCCCCCTCGATTGCTGCCCTGCCGGCACCGCGCCTGGACGGCGCGCTGCAGTCGGGAAAACTCAATCCGCCAGTGGCCACCGCCACCCAGGTGATGCGCAGCGCGGTGTGCGACCGCATCCAGGCCGCCGGCCCGGTGCGCCTGGTGCTGGTGCGGGCGCCAGCAGGTTTTGGCAAGACCACCGCGATGGTGCAGGCGCGCGACCGACTGGCTGCTGCCGGCGTGAACACCGCTTGGTTGACGCTGGAGCGCACCGACAACGATGTTTCGCGTTTCCTGCGCTGCCTGCGCCAGGCGGTGGCGCAATTTGTGCCCGACGCCTCCGCCAGTGAGGCGCCACTGGCGTTGCTGGAGTCACTGGCCGGCCATGCCGCGCCTTTTGCCCTGTTCCTGGACGACTTTGAGCTGATCACGGAGCCAGCGGTGCTGGGGCTGCTGCGCGAGATCATCGACCACCTGCCGCGCCGCGGTCAGCTGGTGCTGGGATCTCGCAGCCAGCCCGACCTGGGGCTGGGCCGGCTGCGCGCCGCCGGCCAGTTGCTGGAGATTGACACCGAGCACCTGCGGTTCAGCCTGGCCGAGACGCAGCAGTTTTTTGCGCTGCGCAGGCCGGCGGGCATGGCGCCAGACGCTGCCGCCAGCGGCGCTATCGACATCCTGGCCCACTTGGGTGAGCTGCACCGCAAGACCGAGGGCTGGATCGCTGCGCTCTGGCTGGCATCGATGGCGCTGGACGCCGTGCAGCACCGGCACGGCTCGGTGGCCGGTTTTGTAGCCCAATTCTCGGGCAGCGACCGGGCGGTGGCCGACTTCCTGGCCGAGGACGTGCTGGCGCGGCAAAGCCCGGAGATCCGCGACTTCCTGCTGCGTACCAGCGTGCTGCGCCACCTCAACGCACCGCTATGCCAGGCCCTGAATCCGCGCAGCGACGCGCGGCAGATCCTGGCGCAGCTCGACACCGCCAACCTGTTCATCACGCCGATTGCCGACAGCCCGGCCCAAGCCACCGCCGAGCGTGAATGGCGCTACCACAGCCTGTTTGCCGACTTTCTGCGCACCCAGCTGCTGCGCGAACTTCCCGACGAGCTGACCCGGCTGCACCTGGCCGCTTCGGGCTGGTACGAGTCGCAGGGCCGGCCGGTGCCGGCGATCGACCATGCCATCGAGGGCGGCGACATGCCCCACGCCACCACGCTGCTGGCCCAGCATGCGTCGGCCTTTCTGGAGCAGGGCCGCATGCGCCTGCTGGCACGCTGGTTTGCCGCATTGCCCGCGGCGCTGGTGCGCGAAGAGCCGATGCTGCAGGCCGTCGCGCTGTGGGCCAGCGCCCTCACCCGCGGCCCCTGGGAGGCCCTGGCGCAACTGCAGCAATCGGGCTGCGCGCACAGCGCCGACGCGGCGGTGCGGGCGCATGTCAACGCGCTGCGCCCGATGCTGCTGGCGATGATGGACCGGGTCGAGGAGGCGGCTGCCATCGGCCGCGAGCACCTGGCCCTGCTGCCCAGCGGCCAGCCGTTTGCCGACAGCGTGCTGTGCAACGCAATGGCCCATGTGCTGGGTGTGCTGGGCGAGCGCGACGAGGCCAACCGGCTGCTTGACGCTGCGCGGCGCGGCCAGCAGGGTGGTGGCTTCAACCGCATGTACAGCGAGTCGGTCGAGGGCCTGATCGACCTGCAGCAGGGCCGGCTGCGCCAGGCTACCGCGCGCTTCCGGCTGGCCTCGGGCATGGCCGCCGGCCACGCACCGGCAGTGCGCCCCACACTGCCGGGTGCCGCGCTTGCAGCCGATGCCGGCCAGTACCCGGCCAGCAACGGCAATGCCTGGGCCGGCGTGCTGTACGCCAGCGCGGTTTACGAGGCGCACCAGCCCGACGCGGCCAGCCACCTGCTCAACGTCTACCTGCCGCTGGCCCGC
>JANMXG010000193.1:0-28268 GCA_031394235.1 Betaproteobacteria bacterium | reverse complement strand
CGGGCCGGCGCGGCGGCCGAGCTGCTGGGTCTGGCCGACGAGGTGTTCGACCGCACCGTGCAGTACCTCAAGGACCGGCGCCAGTTTGGCAAAGCCATCGGCGAGTTCCAGGCGCTGCAGCACCGCGCCGCCCATCTCTATACCGAGCTTGAGATCACCCGCGCCGCGCTGCTCAAGGCCCAGCAAGCCCTGGACGCCGACATCCACCAGGCGGGCACTGCCGTGGCGGTGGCCAAGGCGCGCGCCGGCCGCACCGCCACGCTGGCGGTGCAGGAGGCGGTGCAGATGCACGGTGGCATGGGCATGACCGATGCCTTCGAGATCGGGTTTTTCATGAAGCGCGCCCGGGTGCTGCAAGAGCTGTGGGGCGACAGCAATTTTCACCTCGATGCGCTGGCCCGGCGCCGTGGCTACTGACCCACCGACCCGATGAGCGACCCCACCGCAAGCCCCACCGCAGCCATCCCCATGACGCCGCCCATGAATCCAGACACCGCAGCCCCCGCAACCGCTGCCACCTGGCCAGCGCTCACCCTGGCCCAGGCCCACGCCGCGATGACCGCACCCGGCCAGCCCTTTGAGATGGCCGAGGCGCTGATTGACGGCCGGACGATGCGGGTCTGGAAAAACGCCCCGCCGACGCTGCGGGATGTGTTTGTCAACAGCCGGGCCGCGTTTGGAGGCCAGACCTTTCTGGTCTACGAGGGTGAGCGCGCCACCTTCGAGGCCTTTGCCCGTGCCACGCTGGCTTTTGCCGAGCAGTTGGCGGCCATGGGCGTGGCCAAGGGTGACCGGGTAGGGGTTGCCATGCGCAACCTGCCCGAGTGGCCGGTGGCTGTGTTGGCCACGCTGCTGCTGGGCGGCATCGCCACGCCGATCAACGCCTGGGGCACCGGGCCCGAGCTGGCCTACTGCCTGGCGGATTCAGGCGCCAAGGTCGCGGTGCTGGATGGCGAGCGCTGGGACCGGTTGCAGCCGCTGCTGGCCCAACTGCCCGCGCTGCGCCAGGTGGTGGTGGCCCGGCCCACCACCTGGGCCGACGCGCCAGACCGCCCGGCCAGCGGCGCAACACACCCATCCTGCCGCTGGGATTCGCTGATCGGCCCCACCGCCGGCTGGTCCGCCCTGCCCGACCGGCCGCTGCCGGTGGTGGACTTATTCCCCGACGACGACGCCACCCTGCTCTACACCTCGGGCACCACCGGTGCTGCCAAGGGCGCGCTCGGCACCCACCGCTGCAGCGGCAATACCTTGATGGGCAGCGCGTTTTCGGTCGCCCGCAGCTTTGTGCGCCGGGGCGAGCCGCTGCCCGACCCGGCGGCCCGCACCGTGCAGCGGGCGCTGCTGCTGGCGATCCCGTTGTTCCACACCACCGGTTGCCAGGTGATCCTGTTCGGCGCGCTCCAGGCCGGCACCAAGCTGGTGTTGATGCACCGCTGGGAGCCCGAGGCCGCGATGGCGCTGATCCAGGCTGAGCGGGTCACTTCGGCCGGCGGCGTGCCCACCATCGCCTGGCAATTGATCGAGCACCCGGCCCGCGCCAACTACGACCTCAGCAGCCTGGAGTCGGTGTCCTACGGCGGCGCGCCGGCCTCGGCTGCGCTGGTGCAGCGCATTGGTGAGGCCTTTCCGCTGGCCCAGCCCGGCACCGGCTGGGGCATGACCGAGACCTCAGGCACCTTCACCCACCACGGCGCCGAGGACTACCTGCACCGGCCGGACAGCGCCGGCCCGGCGATGCCGGTGGCCGACATGAAGATCGCGGGCGACGATGGCCTGCGCCTGCCGCTCATCGGCAAGACCACCGAAGTGGGTGAGCTGTGGGTGCGCGGCCCCAACGTCGTCAAGCGCTACTGGAACAAGCCCGAAGAAACGGCCGCCACCTTTGTCGACGGCTGGCTGCGCACCGGTGATCTGGCGCGGCTGGACGACGAGGGCTTCCTGACCATCGTCGACCGCAAGAAGGACATGCTGATCCGCGGTGGCGAGAACATCTACTGCGCCGAGGTCGAGGCCGTGCTGTACCGCCACCCGGCGGTGATGGATGCCGGCGTGATCGGCCAGCCCCACGCCACGCTGGGTGAAGAACCGGTGGCGCTGGTCACGCTCAAGCCCGACACTTCCGCCACCGAGGCCGAGCTGCGGGCCTTTGTGCGCAGCCAGATCGCTGGCTTCAAGGTGCCGGTGCGCATCTTGATCCAGGCTGACCCGCTGCCGCGCAACCCCACCGGCAAGCTGATGAAAAAGACCCTCAAATTGCTGTTCGAGACGCTGGCCTGAGCGGCCACCGCGTCGACTTGCCTTACCTGATCGCTGCCCCTTTTTTGCTTTTTTACCCAGAGAGACCCCCCATGAGCAACCCTGTCAGCATCCAAGTCTCGGGCCCGGTGGCCGTGCTCACGATGGACCGCCCGCCGGTCAACAGCCTGGGCTACGACCTGCGCGCCGGCATTGCCGACGCCCTGGACGAAGCCAATGCCAACCCGGCGGTGCAGATCATCGTGCTGACCGGCACCGCCCGGGCGTTTTCGGCCGGCGCCGATGTCACCGAGTTCGGCACGCCCAAAGGTGCCAAAGAGCCCAACCTGCGGGTGGTGATCGGCATGCTGGAGAACAACGCCAAGCCGGTGGTCGGCACTATTGCTGGTCAGTGCCTGGGCGGCGGGCTGGAGCTGGCGATGGGCTGCCACTTTCGGGTGGCGGCCGCCGATGCGCAGCTCGGCTTGCCTGAGGTCAAGATTGGTCTGCTGCCGGGCGCTGGCGGCACGCAGCGCCTGCCGCGCCTGATCGGGCTGGAGGCGGCTCTCAACATGATCGTCGGCGGCGCGCCCGTCGCAGCTGCCAAGTTCGCCGGCACCGGCCTGGTGGACCGCATCATCGACGGCGACCTGGTGGCCGGCGCCGTGGCCTTTGCCGAGGAGGTGCTGGAGAAGAAACTGCCGGCGCGGCGTGCCCGCGACCTCAAGGTCAAGGATCCACAAGGCGAAGCCTTTTTGCAGTTTGCCCGCAACACCGTGGGTGCGATGAGCAAGAACTTCCCCGCGCCGCTGAAGTGCCTGGAGGCGGTAGCTGCGTCCTACGGCCAGTCCTTTGACGATGGCTGCAAGGTCGAGCGCGAAGGCTTTTTGTCGCTGATGGCCAGTCCTGAGTCACGCGCGCTGCGCCATGTGTTTGCGGCCGAGCGCGCCGCCGCCAAGATCCCCGGCCTGCCGGCGGACACCGTGCTGCGCAAGATCGCCAAGGTCGGCGTGATCGGTGCCGGCACCATGGGTGGCGGCATCACGATGAACTTTCTCAACGCCGGCATCCCCGTCGTGCTGCTGGAGATGAAACAAGAGGCGCTGGACAAGGGCCTGGCCACCATCCGCCGCAACTACGAAAACTCGATGAAAAAGGGCAAGTTGAAGCCCGAGCAGGTTGAGCAGCGCATGGGCTTGGTCACCGGCACGCTCAGCTACGAAGCCTTTGCCGACGCCGACCTGGTGATCGAGGCGGTGTTCGAGAACATGGACGTCAAAAAGACCGTGTTCGAGACGCTGGACAGGGTGTGCAAACCGGGCGCGATCCTGGCGTCCAACACCAGCTACCTCAACCTCGACCAGATCGCCGGCTTCACCCAGCGCCCGGGCGACGTGATCGGCCTGCACTTCTTCAGCCCGGCCAACGTGATGCGCCTGCTGGAGGTGGTGCGTGGCGCCAAGACCGCACCCGACGTGCTGGCCACCAGCATGGCGGTGGCCAAGACCATCAAGAAGATCGCGATCGTCTCGGGCGTGTGCGATGGCTTCATCGGCAACCGCATGCTGGCGCGCTACGGCGCCGCAGCCCAGGGCTTGCTCAACGCCGGTGCGCTGCCGCAGCAGATTGACGGTGCGCTGCAAAAGTACGGCATGGCGATGGGCCCGTTCCGCATGGGCGACCTGGCCGGCCTGGACATCGGCTGGGCAACGCGCAAACGCAAGGCGGCCGAGGCCGGGGTGCC
The DNA here is from genome assembly GCA_031394235.1 of Betaproteobacteria bacterium. Classification (GTDB taxonomy): domain Bacteria; phylum Pseudomonadota; class Gammaproteobacteria; order Burkholderiales; family Burkholderiaceae_C; genus Pseudaquabacterium. The sequence continues at coordinate 24,286 of JANMXG010000193.1, read as the reverse complement.
CCTCAAGCCCAGCGTGCCCGACCTGCTGTGCGAGGTGGGCCGGTTCGGCCAGAAGACCGGCGCCGGTTACTACCGCTACGAGGCCGGCAAGCGGGATCCGATCCCCGACGCGCTGACCGAAAAAATGATCACCGACTACCGCACGGCCAACGCTATCACGCCGCGCAAGATCACGGACGACGAGGTGGTCGAGCGCTGCATCTTTGCGCTGGTCAACGAGGGCGCCCGCATCCTGGACGAGGGCATTGCCGCGCGCGCGTCAGACATCGACATCGCCTACCTCAATGGCTACGGCTTCCCGCTGCACCGGGGCGGGCCGATGCTGCAGGCCGACATCATTGGCCTGCCCAACGTGGTGCGTGCGCTGCGCCGGTTTGCCGCCGAGCCTGGGGCCGATGCGTCCTGGCAGCCTGCGCCCTACCTGGTCAAACTGGCCGACGACGGCAAGACATTCAACTGATCCCGAGGACACAAAAATGATCGACGCAGTCATCGTCTCCACCGCCCGCACCGGCCTGGCCAAGAGCTGGAAGGGTGCTTTCAACATGACCTATGGCGCCACGCTGGGCGGCCACGCGGTGCAGCACGCCGTGGCCCGGGCCGGCATCGACCCGGCCGAGGTCGAGGACGTGATCATGGGCGGCACCTTTGGCGAGGGCACCACGGGCGGCAACATCGCGCGCGCCATCGCGCTGCGCGCCGGCCTGCCGGTCACCACCGGCGGCCTGACCATCAACCGCTTTTGCTCGTCGGGCCTGCAAAGCATTGCCCTCGCCGCCCAGCGCATCATGACCGAGGGCTGCCCAGTGATGGTGGCCGGTGGCGTTGAGAGCATCAGCTGCGTGCAAAACGAAGCCAACCGCCACATGCGGGTCGACCCCTGGCTGGCCGAGCACAAGCCCGAGCTGTACTGGAACATGCTGCAAACCGCCGAGCAGGTGATCAAGCGCTACAACATCCCCAAGCTGGCGCAAGATGAATACGGCGTGCGCAGCCAGCAGCGTGCCTTTGCCGCCCAGGCGGCCGGCAAGTTCAATGACGAGAACGTGCCGATGACCACCATCATGGGTGTGGTCGACAAAGCGAGCGGCCGGCTCACCCGCAAGGAGGTCACGATTTCGACGGATGAGGGCATCCGCGGCGACACCACGCTGGAGGCGGTGAGCGCGCTGCGCTCGGCGCTGCCGGGCGGCATCGTCACGGCCGGCAACGCCAGCCAGTTCTCGGACGGCGCCTCGGCCTGCGTGCTGATGAACGGCAAGCTGGCCGAGCAGCGCGGCATCCAGCCGCTGGGCATCTTCCGCGGTTTTGCCATCGCCGGCTGCGAGCCCGACGAGATGGGCATCGGCCCGGTGTTTGCGGTGCCGCGCTTGCTTGAGCGCGCAGGGCTGAAGGTCAGCGACATCGGCCTGTGGGAGCTCAACGAGGCCTTTGCCTGCCAGGTGCTCTACAGCCGCGACAAACTCGGCATCCCGGATGAGCTGCTCAACGTCAACGGCGGCGCGATCGCGGTCGGCCACCCCTACGGCGTCAGTGGCTCACGCTTGACCGGCCATGCGCTGATTGAAGGCAAGCGGCGCGGTGCCAAGTACGTGGTGGTGACGATGTGCATCGGCGGCGGGCAAGGCGCGGCGGGGTTGTTCGAGGTTTGTTGAGTTGCGCTGCAGCGCGCCTGCCATCCGGCCCGTGTGGGCTGAGCGGGGGTTGAGCTGTCGCTCAACCTGTGCTCCGGGATTGCGGTCTGGCCGCGGCCCGCGCGGCGCCGTATCGACGACCTTTGGCGTGACTGTTGCTCAGGCCAACGGAAGTTTGCGATCGACCCACTCTCGCATCCCGGCCGCGCCCCCGGTGCAATCAGGTAAGACCGCGATCTTGTCTTGAAGCGCAGCTGAAAAGCTGCTGTCGCGCTCACGACCATCCCGCAGATGACCCCGCTGGCCTTAGCCCAATGGCGGCGGAGATGCCGGGCACGGCCGAAGCGATGCGGGTGTCGGCGAAGCCGATGAATCGACCACTGCCAGAGCAGTCCGCGGTGACGATATGGGGGGCGGTGATGCCGGTTCGCGGCGCGGCGCGTGCATCCACCGCCGCTCCAGCACCGTATGCTCTGGTGTGCTCATGCTGAAGATCTCCATCCTGTCCCTCGTCGTTGCCATCGGTCTTGCCGGCGGCCTTGCGGCCTGCTCGCCGATGACGGCGTTGAACGCACTGGCACCTGCCAGCACCCACACGCTGAACGCGGGCGTGGCCTACGGCGGCGGGCCGCGTCAGATGCTGGACGTCTACCGCCCCACCACCGCCGCGCCGCCAGGAGGCTGGCCCGTGGTGGTGTTTTTCTACGGCGGCTCATGGAACACGGGACAGCGCAGCGATTACGCCTTCGTCGGTGAAGCCCTGGCGTCGCGCGGCATGCTGACTCTGGTGGCCGATTACCGGCTTTATCCCGCGGTGCGCTATCCCGACTTTTTGCGCGATTGCGCAGCCGCCCTCGCCTGGGGTCTGGACCATGCGCGCGAATGGGGCGGTAACTCGCAACGCGTCTACGTGATGGGCCACAGCGCAGGTGCCTACAACGCCGCGATGCTTGCGCTCGATCCACGCTGGCTTGCGCCCACTGGCCACACGCCAAGCGAGCTGGCAGGGTTTGTCGGGCTGGCGGGGCCTTACGACTTCCTTCCGATCATCAATGTTGATGCGCAGCCGGTCTTCTTCCACCCGAACTACCCCCGCGACTCGCAACCCCTTGCATTTGCCAGCAGCAAGTCGCCACGCACTTTTCTGGGTGCCGCCAAAACCGATACGCTGGTCAACCCGCAGCGCAATACCGTGGGTCTGGCGGCCAAGTTACTGGCGGCCGGCGTGTCTGTCAGTCTGAAGCAATACGAGCGTGTCAGTCACGTCAGCCTCATCGGCGCCTTTGCACGCCCGCTGCGCTGGCTGGCACCAGTGCTCGATGACGTGGCAGATTTCGTCGCCCCGCCGGGCTGACGCACTCGCCAGGATCCGCAGCTTCGCTCGGCCGCCACGGTGCAGCTGGCGGTGGCTTTGATGGTGTTGATGACACGCCACACCGGGTGCACGCGCGGGCACAGCCCGGCCACTTGTACCGTCGCCGGGCGGTCGCCGGGCGGTCGCCAGCCGTGGATCGCCTTCCGGCGATGGACGCGCGGGCTCAGCCTGCCCGCTTGTATCGCGGTCAGTCCTTCGCCAGCCGTGCATCGCCTTCCGGCGATGCACGCGCGGGCTCAGTCCCAGTACCCTTGTCGGTTGTAGGCGTCGTGCAGGCGTTTTTCGTAGTCGCGGGCCACTGGCAGTGTGTCCTCATAGGCCGGGCTGGCCTTGATCTGCTCACGTGTCAGGGCGATCTTCACGGTGTGGGTGGCCCAGTCGATCCCATCGATCCAGTGGGTGGCGATCAACACCTTCTTGCCGCCAGGCCACCAGTTGCGAGTGTCCACCACCAGGTAGCGGATGGCCCAGGATTCGTCGTCGAAGACAAAGTCCTGGACATGGCCGATGCTCTCGTCGGTGGCCTGGATGTCATAGCCGATCACCTTGGCGCTGCTGCGCAGGTGCACGTCGGCCGACTTCAGGGCGCGCTCCTGCGCCGCATCGGCGGCAGCGGTCTCGGCCGGCGTCAGCATCGGCGGCAACATCGGGTAGGCGCCCAGGCCCCACATCGCGTCACCCTCCCAATAGGCGGGGTAGGCGTAGTAGCGCAGGTTCTCGATCTCGTGCTGGCGTGACACCGGCTGCTGAGTGTCCACGTCCGGACTGCCCTTGACCTGCGCCTGCGTCAGCGACACGTTGACCGTGCTGCCGCTGCCCAGCGGCTGGTGGATGGCGTAGGGCGAGATCAGCACCTCGCGCTCGGACAGCCAGCTGCCACAGCCGACCACGACAAACCGGATCGTCCAGTACTGGTCGTCAAAAAACGCCGCCTTGACATGGCCGATATCGCCATCGCTGGCCGTAACGGTAGAGCCGGTCAGGTGGGTGAAGGTGTTCAGCATGGCGCAGACCCAGGCGCTGTGGCCCGTGTTGACCGCAAGCTCAGGGCCGCACGCCTGCCCACCAATCTGGCGTTCATCGCGCCGGAAGTGCGGCGCGGTTCTGGCCCCGTCCGGACGGTCAGGGTGGTCAACGGCGCCGTGCGGCGTTGCCTTGGCGTGTGCTTCTTGTGGGTGTCCGAGGGGGTCACGGGGGGCTCCAGGCAGTTGCGGCGCCAGATCATCCGGCCCGACGTCCATCGTGCGCCACGATCCCGGCCGCGCTCTGTGCGCTGTCAGACACTGTCCGCATGCTTTCAGTCCGGTGTGTCGATGTGTCGGTGTGTAGGTGACTGTGTGCTGACCGGGCAGCCGGAGATCGGACAAACCGAAAGGGCACCGCGTCCAGCGGGCCGTCATCGATCTGGAAGTTGTCGCCCGCCACGGCGCCGGTGTGCCGGGTTGAGCGCCGCGCTGGCCAGGCTGGACTGCTCGATCCTGCCAGTGACGAACAAGATCGCGCCGACCCAGCGCAGGTCAACAACCATCGGCACGACCGGCCGGCCGCCCGGCACGGTGCCGGCATTGGCAGCGAAGTCGCTGATCGTGTCGACAACCCTGCGCGGCGCGCCGTGCCGTGCCGTGCCGTGCCGCCAGCAACAACTTGACGGGTGAGCGGGCGCGCATTAACGATCTGGGCCGACCGCGCCAGCGCCGGACTGACGCGGACGCTGCGTTGCGTTCGCCCGCCCCAGCCGCTCACCCCGGCTGCACACCCGACCGCAAACTCGCCATCGCCTGCCGCAGCACCTGGGCTGATGCGGCCAACGCCGCCCGCTCGGCCTCGTGCATCGCGGGCGCCACCACCTGCACGCCGCCGCCCTGCCCCACCACCGTGGGCAGCGACAGCGCCACGCCGTGCAGGCCCAGTGCGCCTTGCTGCACCCGGCATACGGTCAGCACCCGGCGCTCGCCGCGCAACAGGCTGCGCAGCAAGTTGGCGGTGACCAGGCCGATGGCGTGGTTGGTGGCGCCCTTGAGGGCGATCACCTCGTAGGCGGCGCGCCGCACTTCCAGCGCGATGCGCGGTTCATCCGTGGCCACCCAGCCCGGCCAATCGCGCAGCGGCACACCGCCCACGCGGGCACCCGACCACAGCACCACCTCGGAGTCGCCGTGCTCGCCCACCACCTGGGCATGGATCGAATTGATCGCCAGGTTCAGCGTCTGGCCCAGGATCTGGCGCAGGCGCGAGGTGTCGAGCATCGTGCCGGTGCCCAGCACCCGCTCGGGCGGCAGGCCGCTGGCCTCGGTCATCACCTGGGTCAGCAGGTCCACCGGGTTGCTCACCATCACCACCGTGCCGGCAAACCCGGCCAGCGTGCGGCCGATCTCGGTGACGATGCGGGCGTTGTCGATCAGCAGGTCCAGGCGAGATTCACCCGGCTTGCTGGCGCGCCCGGCCGCCACCACCACCACCTGCGCTTCGCGCATCTGCTCGATGCTGGCCACCGCCACCTGGCAGTGCGGGTAAAACGCCGCGCCGTGCGCCAGGTCCATCGCCTCGCCTTCGGCCAGCGCGTTGCGCAGGTCGTGCAGCCAGAGTTGGTCGGCTGCGCCCGATTGCAGCGTGCTCAGCGCCACGCTGGTGCCGACCCAGCCGCAGCCGATGATGCCTACGCGTTTGTCCATGCCCGCCTCCGTCTGTTGTTGGTCCGCCGTGGCGGTAGGGTGCCAGGGCCGCCGACAGGCGCCCGGCCTTTGGCCCGCGCGGGGTACTCAGACCGGTGGCCAGACCGGCGCATGGCTGCCCGGCGGCATCGACGGGCGCACCCAGCGCGCCGGCGTTGCCGACAGCTGCGCGGGATGGCGCACCGCCCGCAGTGCGCCCTGGCCACCGGCGCCGAAGCCGCAGGTGCTGTCCTGCAGCCAGGGTGTGATGTCGGGCCGGGCGGCCGCCAGCCCCTTGTCCATCCGGCCCAGGCTGCGCAGCCACAGCCCCACGCCGGCCAGCGACACTTGCACCTGCCAGCTGCCGCCCTGCGTGGCCTGGCGCCATAACGCGGCCTGGATGCCAAAGGCCAGCAGGTGGCCGGCGGCGTAGTCCAGCACCTGCATCGGCAGTGCCTTCGGCTCGCTGCGACCGGCGGCTTCGGCCTCGGCCAGGTTGAAACCGGTGCTGGTTTGTACCAGCGAGTCAAAGCCGCGCCGGTCGTCCCACGGACCGGGCGGCTGGTGCTGGCCGTAGGCTGACAGCGACGCCACCACGATGCCGGGCCGTCGCGCGGCCAGCGACTCGGCCGTCCAGCCCCGCGCGGCCAGTGCGCCGGGCCGGTAGCCCTGCACAAACACCTGCGCGCCGTCCAGCAGCGCCTGCAATTGGGCCTGGCCGGCAGGCCCGCGCAGGTCAATCAGCGCCGACAGTTTGCCGCGGCTGGTGTCGGCGATGCTGGCGATGTTGGGCAGGTGCGGGCCGTTGACCAGCATCACGTCGGCGCCGTACGCCGCCAGGAAGCGCCCGGCCACCGGACCGGCCAGGATGCGGGTGAGGTCCAGCACCCGCAGACCGTCCAGCGGCCGCGGGCTGGTAGCGGTGGCGGTGTTGGCTGCCGTGGCGGTGGTGGCTGCGACGGCTGCGGCTGATTTTGGCCACGCCAGCGGCGCGGCGGCGGGCTGGCCAGCGGCCGGCGGTATCGGCGTGATGCGCACCACCGGCTGGCCGGCCAGCGCCCTGCCCTGGGGATGGGCGTCCCACTGGGCAAAGCTGCGGACCGCGGCCACCACCAGCCCCGCATCGGCGGCGGCTTGCTCGAAGGCCTGGTCCGACCAGCCGCGCAACGCCTGGGTTACCGCCTCGCGCGGGGTGTCCGGTCCGGTGGGCAGGCCCAGCAGGCGCAGCGCGCCGTCGCGGTGGTGGGCAAAGTTGGTGTGCAGGCGCACCCAGCCGGGCGCACCCGTGTCGGCGCCGCAGGCGTACAGGCCCGACAACTTGTCCCAGGCATCGGGCACCACGCCGTCCAGTGAAAAGTAGCCGGTGAAATCCAGCGCTGCGTTGACCCGGTCAACGGTCACCTGTTGGGCCTGGCCGCCGCGCAGCTGCCACAGCGTGGCGGCCGCCAGCGCGGCCGCACCCACGCTGGCCTGCGCCGCGGTGGCCACCGCAAACGAGCTGGGCATCACCGCAGCCGCGCCGGGCAGATCGGCCCAGGCCAGCGGCTCGGCCGGCAAACCGGCGGCACGCCACAGGTCGGCCAGTGCGGCGTGGGCGGGTGATGGCGGGCTGACGGATGTGGACATGCCCGCGATTCTGCGCCACCAACGCCGCCCGGCTAGACCGCCGGGTACAGCCCGCGCACCCGGGCGTGCAGACGGGCCAGGCCGAGCAGCGCGTCGATGTAGGGCGTGGCCACGCCCACCCGCTGTGCGATCTCGCGCACCACCGTGACCAGCGCGTCCAGCTCGATGGCGCGGCCGGCTTCCACGTCCTGCAGCATCGACGTCTTGAAGGCGCCGAGCTTGCGGGTGATCTGGTGCCGGTCATCGGGGGTCTGGTCTATCGTGCAGCCGATGCGTGCGCCCACGGCCGAGGCCTCGGTCATTGCGGCGGTGCAAAAGCCGCGCGCCAGCGGGTCGTCGAGCACCCGGTCCACGGTGGCCCCGGTGATGGCGGTGATCGGGTTCATCGTCATGTTGCCCCACAACTTGTACCAGATGTCGCGCCGCACATCGGCCGAGACGGTGGTCTCGAAACCGGCGCGTTGCAACAGCCCGGCCAGCGCCTGTACCCGGGCCGACCCCGCCCCCAGCGGCTCACCCAGGATCAGGCCCTGGCCCATCTTGTGCTCGACCAGACCCGGCGCCGACGTGAACGTGCTGGCATGCACCACGCAGCCGATCACCTGCGCCAACGGAATCGCCGCGGCAATGTGGCCGCTGGGGTCAATGCTTTGCAGTGGCGCCCGTGCGGGATCACCCAGCGCTGGGTGGCCGGCGCCAAACCACCAGGGCACGCCGTTCATCGCCGGCAGCACCACGGTCTGCGGCCCCAGCAGCGGCGCGATGCGGGCGGCCACCTCGGGCAGCGACGGGCCCTTGACCGCAATCACCACCAGGTCCTGCACGCCTAGCGTGGCCGGGTCGTCGCTGGCCTGCACCGGCGCGCTGACCCACTCGCCGCGCTGGCGCAAGCGCAGGCCGTGGGCCCGCAGCGCGGCCAGGGTGGCACCCCGCGCCACGGCGCTCAGGCTGCAGTCACCCGCCAGCCCGAGCCGCGTGCCGATGAAACCGCCGATGGCGCCCGCGCCGTAGATGCAGACCTTCATGGCTTGGCCAGTACGCTTACTTGGCAAAAACCTGGCCCATGTCGGCAAACGACTTGAACTCCAGCGCGTTGCCCGACGGGTCCAGGAAGAACATCGTGGCCTGCTCGCCCACTTCGCCCTTGAAGCGCACATGCGGCTCGATGATGAAGCGGGTGCCGGCCGCCTGCAGCTTGTCGGCCAGTGTGGTCCACGCGGGCATGTCCAGGATGGCGCCAAAGTGGCGCACCGGCACCGCGTCGCCATCGACCTGGCCGGTGGCGGCCAGGCCACACTCGGCTGGCGCGAGGTGCGCCACGACCTGGTGGCCGTAGAAGTCGAAATCGACCCAGGCCTCGCTGCTGCGGCCCTCAGGGCAGCCCAGCAGGCCGCCGTAGAAGCCGCGCGCCTCGGCGATGTCGCGGACCGGGAAGGCGAGGTGAAACAACGGTGTGGCGGTCATCGGGGGTCCTGTCGGGGGGTAGGGGTGGCGCAGCAGGGGCCGTCGCCTGGCGGTAGCGATTTTGCACCGCGCGCACAGGGCGCCGGATCGGTGGCGGCTGGCGCCAGATGCCTGCGGCGGGTGGGCGCTGCAGGGTGCGGTCAGGCGGGTGCCCGCGTCGCGGCGCCGGGCCTGCCGGCATAAACGCCACCGCAAAACAGGGTGCTGCGTTTTTTGTTCAAATCATCGGCTCGAAAAGCAAGAGCGGCGTGGGGCCGCATGCGGTCAGGCTGATTTCGTGAGCGATGAAGACACTGCTGGTTGACGATCACACCCTGCTGCGCCAAACACTGGCGGTGGTCATTGGCCAGACCTGGCCGACCTTGCAGCTGCTTGAAGCGGGCAGCCTGGCCGAGGCCTGCACACAGTGCGCCGCCCACCCCGATCTGCGCCTGGTACTGCTGGACCTGGGACTGCCCGACGCCAAGGGCCTGCAGGGCCTGGCGTTGCTGCGACAGCGGGCACCGCAGGCACGCCTGGTGGTGGTCTCGGCGCAAGACCAGCCACAGATGGTGCTGGACGCCATTGAGGCAGGCGCCTCCGGCTTCATCCCCAAAACGACCGAATTCCGCGTCATGGCAGAGGCCTTGGACCTGGTGCTGCATGGGGGCGTTTATCTGCCGCCGGGCATGGCCGACATACCGCTGCAGACGCAAGCCCAGGACCGGCTGGACTTGTCGCCCCGCCAGTTGCATGTGCTGGGCCTGTTGATGGCCGGGCATTCGAACAAATCCATCGCACGCCAACTCGACCTCGCCCTGTCCACCGTCAAGACCCACCTGGAGGCCGTGTTTCAGCGCCTGGGGGTCAACTCGCGCACGCAGGCGGTGCTGGTGGTGGCCCGCCTGGGCCTCAGGCTGCCCCAGGGCTGACGCGCTGCGGCGGCGGCGGCGCGCTGCGCTGCAGCCGTGCCAGCAAAGCCTCAGGCCGGAAAGGCTTGTGCAGCACCTCGAACGCCAATGCCGAGAGCTGCGCCATCACTGCCGGCGCCGTGTCGCCCGTGATCAGCAAGGCCGGCACCGGGCCCCAGCGTGCGCGCACCCGGGCAATGGCCTCCGTGCCGTCGCCTGCGGGCAGGCGGTGGTCGGTCAGCAGCCAATCGGGCGCCGGCAGGTTGGCGGCCAGGGTGGCGTCCAGGTCGGTCAGGCTGGCGTGGCGGTGCACCTGGGCGCCCCAGGCCGACAGACGTTCCGCCAGCGCCTCGCGAACAGCGGGGTCGTCGTCGAGCAGCCAGACGGTGCGGTCCTGCAGCGGCCGCACGGCGTTGGCGTCAGACGCTTGCAGCGCCGGCAAGGACGCAGCCGGCGGCAGGCGCAGCGTGAAACAGCTGCCTCGACCTGGCACCGACCGCAGGCTCAGCGGATGGGCCAGTAGATCGGCGCTGCGCTGCACGATGGCCAGGCCCAGCCCCTGGCCCCGGCGTCGGTCACGCCCCGGGTTGTCCAGCTGCACAAAGGCCTCGAAAACCCGGGCCTGATCGGTGGCTGAAATGCCGCGGCCGGTGTCCCACACTTGCAGCCGCACACCCGCAGCGCTCGATCGTGCGGCCACAAGCACGCCGCCGTGGTCGGTGTAGCGGATCGCGTTGCCAACCAGGTTACGCAGGATCTGTTCCAAGAGCAGCGGGTCCGAGGTCACGACAAGCCGGGTGGGCCGGAAGCGCAGGTGCAGGCCCTTGGCCAGTGCCGCCGGTTGTTCATGCACCTCGATGGCCTGGAACAGCGCCTGCAGCGGCACGGCCTGACCGGTGCGCGTGGCCGGACCATCGTCCAAGCGGGACAGGTCGAGCAGTCCACGCACCAGGTCCTCCAGCGCCCGCGTGGCCTCCTGGGCCCGGTCGAGCAGGCCGCGCAGGTCCAGGCTTTGCGCACGCTCGCGCGCCAGACCCAGCAGCAGGCCGATGGCCACCACCGGCTGGCGCAGGTCGTGACTCGCAGCGGCCAGGAAGCGGCTTTGAGCCTGGTTGGCGTGGTCCAGCGCCTGCGTGCGTTCGGCGACGCGTGCCTCCAGCCGCACCGCCAGTTCTTCGGTGTTGCGCAGCGCCTCCACCATGCGTTGCAGCAGCACCAGGGCGTACCACATGCAGCCCAGCGGCACGGCATAGGGCAGCCAGAACCGGTGTGTGATGGGCAGCCACCCCTGGTGGAACAGGTAGTCGTGTGCAGCCGCCACCAACACGGTGGTCAGGCCCACCAGCAATGCGAGCAGCGAACTGCGCCGCGCGCCGCGCACCGCCTGCAACAGCACGAACAATGAAAAGAGCGTCGTCAGGATCAGGGCGGGATAGGCCCATTGGCGCAGCGTGGCCAACGAGTCATGGGCCACGCCCAGCAACCCCAGGGCCGGTAGCACCGTGGCCAGTGCCCAGAGCACCCGCTGGAAGCGCCGCCAGGGCTGGGGCGACAGGGCCACAGCAAAGGCGCCCAACAAGGACGCGCTGGCCACCTGGGCCACAAAAAACAGCCAATTGCTGTAAATCGCGGGCCAGGGTGTGGCGTTCACCAGGTAGCTGAAGTTGCGTACCGAAGTCAGCAGCCAGACCAGCCCGAACAGGCCGATGGCACGCTCGCGCCGCGACTGGAACCAGATGGTAAGCATGAACAAGGCCAGTGCCGCACCGGCGGCATTCAGCAGTTGCGGCAACGTCTCGTCGAACAGTTTGTCGCGCTCAAACACGGGACGCAGGTTTTGGCTCGGGCCGATATGCACCTCGGACATGCCGGCGCGAACGCCCAGGCGCCACTCGACGTCGATCAGGTTCTGACCGGCGTGCAGCAGCGTGGCGGGAAACTCGACCAGCACGGGCACCGGCTTGGTCAGCACCTGGGCTGCAAACGACGCGTCGTCATCGCCGCCCGGTTGTTGCACCAGCACGCCGTTGACATGCACGCGGTAGGCGGTGCTGAGCCGTTCAATGCGCAGTGCCCAGACGCCCGTCGGCGCGCTGTAGAGGTGGACCTACAGCCGATAGTGGCCCCGGCCCAACCGCGGCAGTCCCCGCGCGGACCAGGTGTCGGGCAGGGCCACCACGGACCAGGGGGCGGGGCCGTCGATTGCGACAGCCCGGAACTGGGCCTCGCGCAGTGGCAGGGGCAAAGCCGGCGCTGCGTCCGCCGGCAAGGGCAAAGCCGGCGCTGCGCCCGCCGGCAAGGGCAGCAGGCCTGTGCACAGGCACAGCAGGCCGATCAGCAGGGCTGCCGCGCTGCGGCGCCGTTTTGCATTGCCCATTTGCGCCCTGCCCCTTTCGGATGTTCTGCACGGCCTGCTGGCTGCACCAGATTGTCGCCGCAGCCAGCCGCAGCCCCGTACCCGGGGATCAGCGTGAGACGCGGAACAGCGCGAAGGTCTCCGCGCCTGCGGCAACGCTGGCGGTGCTGCCGTCCGCACTGAGCGTGATGTTGAAGCTGGCCAACGCGCCGGTCTGGCTGTCGCGCAGCCCTGCGCAGCCATTGGTGTCCACGGTCACGGTCAGTACCTTGAAGGCCCGCGTGCTGCTGTTGAACGCGTAGGTGCCGTACTCCACACCCGGCCCACCGCAGTTGCTCGCCTCGGTGTCGCCCTCCGGGTCGATCATTGCAAAGCGGCCATCGGCCCAGAACACAAAGGTCTGGGTCTTGATGAGGCTTGCTGAGCCGAAGCCCCAGACGCCGACCAGACCGGTGTTGTCGTTGGGCGCTTTCGACAGCGGGAACGTGCCGACGCTGACACAGCTGGCCGGCGCATCGTCATAGACCAACTGGTCGCCGACCAACCGCAACCGATCGCAGGCGGACGGGTGTGACAAGCCCCAGGTGCCGTTGGTGTCCAGCTCCACCCGGGGTGAGGATGCAAAACCACGCGTGTCGAAGGATGTGGGCAGCGCGGTGCCGTATTCCACGCCCGACATGCCGCCGCCCTCGGACGGCCCGATCTGCGCGTTGAGGTATTTGCCGTCGGCGCCAAAGCGCTGGAACACGATGCCCGCGCCGTTGTCGTAGCTGCCAAGCCAGACCTGGCTGCTCAGCAACGCCCGCGACTGGTCCAGAAAATGGGCCGCAGCGGCGCCGCTGCTGGTGATCGGCCGGCTGATGCCGCCGGCTGTCTGCGCCGCGACCAGGCCGGTGTTGGCGGTCGACGCAAAGCCCGCCGGTGCGCTGGCCAGGTCGATGCCGGTGGTGACGGCTGCCGCCGCTGCGGCCGGGATGCTGATGCCGTTGGCGGCCACACCGTCGGTGTCGAGCGATTGCAGCAGCACCAGCAAATTCTGCAGCTTGTTCGCACTGCCGCCGGCCAGCTCGATGGGCGTGACCAGCGCTGCCGCCGGCGCGGTGCCCAGCGTCAGCGTGCCGAGCTTGAAGCTGACGGTGTCCCCCGGGTTGTAGCTGTACTGGCCCAGTGCGTTGGTGGTGCCGGTCACACCACTCGAGGTGCTGAAGGCCACGCCTTGCACGGCCGCATCGGACAGCACGCCGATGCTGCTGCCGATCTTGGACGGGGTCGTGACGCCGCTGGTTGCCGGGCTGTCCGACCCGCCGCCGCCACAAGCGGCGAGAGCCGCCGACAGGGCCACGGTGGCCCACTTCATGCCCTGGATGCTGGAGTTCTTCATGGATCGCTTTCGTTGGTTGGCTGTCGGCGCTTGCGTTGCAAGTGCTCCCGGAAATGGTAGAAAAACCGTTGCCCGTCCGGTATCGGCCAGATGGCCGACCCGTCCGGCCGGTTTTGTCCGCAGCCCTGGGGATGACGCGCCGGCTGGCGGTGTGGCCGGGCGGCGGCTGCCGCACCGCCAAGACCCTGATCGCATCCGATGAAGCCCGGCGCCCGTAAGCTGGGCGCCATGCTGAAATCCGTGTTGTTGTTTTTACTTGCCGTGACACCCCCCATGAGCCAGGCCATCGAGGAACCCCCCTACGATGTTGTCCGGCAGATTGGCGACCAGATCGAACTGCGCCGCTACCCGGCCTATGCCGTGGCCGAGGTAACGCTCGACACCAGCGCCGCGGACGCCGGCAGTGCGGCGTTCCCGCTCTTGTCCGGCTATATCTTCGGCAAAAACAAGGGCCAGCGAAAACTGGAGATGACCGCGCCGGTGACCCAAAGTGCCGAGCCCGTGAAGCTGGCGATGACCGCCCCGGTGACGCAAGATGCCGTGGCCGGCGGCATGCGGGTGCAGTTTGTGCTGCCCAAGGCCGTGACGCTGGCAACCGCGCCTGAGCCGCTGGACCCGCGGGTGCGCCTGCGCGAAGTGCCGCCGGCGCAGCGCGCGGTCATCCGCTACACCGGCAGCTGGTCGCAGGCCAACTATGACGAGCACCTGGGCAAGCTGCAGGCGGCCCTGGCCGCCGCCGGGATTGCCACCCAGGGTGAGCCGGTGCTTGCGCGCTACAACGGCCCGATGACGCCGTGGTTCATGCGCCGCAACGAAATCTGGCTGGCGCTGCGGTGAAACCCCTGGGCCGCCGGTCGGCCACCCTGGCCATGTTGCTGTGGCTTGCCGGCGCCGCGCTGGCGCAGCCCGCCAGCCATGCCGAGCGCTACAGCGCTGTGCCGGCCAGCGCCGACGGCATTGGCAAGCGTTACATGGGGCGCGAGATTGCGGCGGTGATGGGCTGGCAGGGTGCGGCCTGGCTGGAGCGCGAGGAGCGTGACCGCGAGGAGCGCACCGACCTGCTGCTGGCTGCGCTGGCCCTGCAGCCGGGCATGGCGGTGGCCGACATCGGCGCCGGCACCGGTTACCTGTCGCGGCGCATGGCGCCAGCCGTGATGCCGGGCGGCAAAGTCTGGGCGGTCGATGTCCAGCCCGAAATGGTGGGTCTGCTGCAGGCCGGCGCCCGGCGCAGCGGGCTGACGCAGATCGAAGCGCGGCTTGGCGCGGTTGACGACATCAGGCTGCCCGCGGGCACAGTGGACATCGCGATCATGGTTGACGTGTACCACGAACTGGCCAATCCGTACGAGGTGATGACCAGCGTGATGAAGGCACTCAAGCCACGCGGCCGCATCGTCTTCGTCGAGTACAAGGCCGAGGATCCGCGGGTGCCGATCAAGCCGCTGCACAAGATGAGCGAGGCGCAGATCAAGCGTGAGGCCGCCGTGTTTGCGCTGGACTGGGAGCGCACTGTCAGCACGCTGCCCTGGCAACACGTGGTGGTGTTCCGCAAGCGGGACTGAGCCCGGGTCCTGGGTTGTCAGAGGCCTTGGTGTGATGCGCAACTGCCGGTCAGTGGGCCGGCTTCGCTGTCCGTGCCCAGCACCGCGGCGCACACCCGGCCGCGGCCGCTGTGCTTGGCGCGGTAAAGCTGCACATCGGCCAGCGCCAGCAGCGCAGAGGGGTTGGCGTCGCGCCCCGGCTGGCCCAGGGCCAGGCCGATGCTGAGGGTGACAAACGGGGCGGTGTCAGAGTCGGCGTGCACAAGCTGCAGCTTGCGCACCGCTTGCTCGATGCGCTTTGCAACGCGCAGTGCGCCCTCAAAATTGGTCGTCGGCACGATGCAGGCAAACTCTTCGCCGCCGTAGCGCGCCACCAGGTCGCCCGGCCGCATCAGACAGTCCTTGATGGCGCCGGCCACCCGGCGCAACGCGTCGTCGCCATGCTGGTGGCCGTAGTGGTCGTTGTAGCGTTTGAAGTGGTCGATATCGAGCATCAGCAAGCCCAGCGATGACGCCGTGCGTGACGCGCGGCGCCACTCGGTGGCCAGCTGTTCGTCGAAGCAGCGCCGGTTGAAGACACCCGTCAGGCCATCGATGAAGACCATCTGGCGCAGCAGATCGGACTGGTGCTTGAGCGTGAGATGGGTTTTGACGCGCGCCCGCACCGTGGCCGGGTTGACCGGCTTGGCGATGAAGTCGACGGCGCCGACTTCGAAGCCATGCGTTTCTTCAGCGGCATCGTTGTGCGCGGTAACGAAGATCACCGGGATATTGCAGGTGACGGCCTCGCTCTTGAGGCGGCGGCAGACTTCGTGGCCGTCCATATCGGGCATCACCACGTCGAGCAGCACCAGGTCGGGCGGGTCGGCGCGGCACAGTTCGAGCGCCTTGGCGCCGCTGGTGGCCATCAGCACGCGGTAGTCGGGCGAGAAAATGCGGTAGAGCGCCTGGATGTTGATCGGCTGGTCGTCAACCAGCAGCAGGCAGGGGCGCTGCTGGGGTGCAGTCAGCTCGCTGACGAATGCAGACGCCATCGGGACTGTGGGAGCGGTCATGGTTCGACCTCCTCGGTCAAGGCCTGGCACTGCGCCAGCGCACGCTCGAAGTCGAGCGCTGCCATGGCGTCGTCCAGCGGTTGCAAAGCGGTTTGCAATGTCGCGGCATGGGTTTGCTGCAGTTGCTCGAAGACGTCGACAGCACGCATGTCGGCGTTGCGCAGCAAAACCATCAACTCACGCAAAGCATCGTACAGGTCTTCGGCGTTGGCCTGGCCGATGGCCCTGCCGTTGTCGCTGCCGTCACCGGTACCGGCCTCGGCCGCGCGCTTGGGCGCCGGGGTCGCCCGTTGCAAGGCGCCTGAGAGTTGCGCGATGGCTTGCAGCGCAGACGGCACCGCGGCCTGCACGGCGTCGCTCAGCGCGGCATGCTGGCCCGGTGTCTCGGTGCCTTGCAGTGCCTTCTCGGCAGCGCTCGCCACCTCGGCCAGCGACTTCAGGCCGAGCGTGGCGGCCAGGCCCTTGTTGGTGTGCATCAGGTGGCTGGCCTTGACGCGCTGGCCGCACTGCAGCAGTGTCTCCAGCTGCGCGGGCAGGCTCGTCAGGTCCTCGGCAAAAGAGCCCAGCAAGCGTTGATACACGCCCGTGTTGCCCCCCAGGCGCGCCAGTGCTGCGTCCAGGTCGATACCGCTGCGCACGGCCTGGGCCAGCAGCGCTTGCGGCAGGCGACTGACAGCCCGGGTCTCGGCCGCGACGGGCGTGCTGTTGTGGCCGGTGCAGCGCAGCAGCAGGCTCACCAGACTGTCCAGGTCGAACGGCTTGCCGACGTGGTCGTTCATCCCGGCAGCCAGACAGGCCTCGCGGTCGGATGCCATGGCGTTGGCGGTCATGGCGATGATC
This sequence comes from Betaproteobacteria bacterium, assembly GCA_031394235.1. GTDB lineage: Bacteria > Pseudomonadota > Gammaproteobacteria > Burkholderiales > Burkholderiaceae_C > Pseudaquabacterium. The sequence continues at coordinate 7,473 of JANMXG010000193.1, read as the reverse complement.
GGCAGCGTGGCCAGGCCGAGGCGGTGGCGGATCTGTGCCGCCGCGCTGTAGCCGTCCATCACCGGCATTTGCAGGTCCATTAGCACAGCGTCGAAGGGGGGTGTGGCCGTGGCCACCGCTGCCACGCCGAGCTCGCCGTTGCCGGCCAGTGTGACGGTGGCACCTTCGTCTTCAAGCAGTTCCTGGGCCACTTGCTGGTTGTTCAGGTTGTCTTCGACCACCAGCAGCCGCATGCCGCCGAGCCGCTTGACGCGGGCCAGCGCGGGTCGGCCGAGGGCCGCGGGATGGGCCAACGCTAGGCGGGCGTCGGCCACAGCGTCGAACAGCATCGACGCCGTTACCGGCTTGATCAGGAAGCCGTTTAACAGCGCTTGCTCTTGCGGGTTGCGCTGGGCCAGCATCTCGCGGCCTTGGGCTGTGACCATGACGAGGAGCGAGGCATCGCCGACGCCCGGGACTTGACGCAGTCGCAGGCTGGTTTCCCAGCCGTCCAGGTCGGGCATCTGCCAGTCGATCAGCACAACCTGGTAGGCGCCGCCGGCGGCAGCGCGGGCTTCGGCCAGGGCGATGGCCTCGGCGCCGCTGGCCGCCACATCGACTTGCCAGCCGAGCGAGCCCACCATGCTGGCCAGCAGTTCGCGCGCGCTCGGGTTGTCGTCCACGATCAGGGCTTGCAGCGCGCCCATGCCGGTCGCTGACGGGGCCGGCGGTGCGTCGGCCGCCACCTCGATCCGCGGCAGGCGCAGCTGGAAGTGGAAGGTGCTGCCCTGGCCCAGCACGCTGTCGACCTGCAATTCGCCGCCCATCAGGCCTACCAGGCGCTGGCAGATGGCCAGTCCCAGGCCGGTGCCGCCGAAGCGGCGGGTGGTCGAGGCTTCGGCCTGCGAGAAGCCGCTGAAAATATGGGCCTGATTTTCGGGGGCGATGCCGATGCCGCTGTCGCACACGGCCACCTCACACAGCACATCGTGATCGGTGAGTTCAAGCGCGCGCAGCCGCAGCACCACCTGGCCAGCGCTGGTGAACTTGATGGCGTTGCCGCCCAGGTTCGTGAGCACCTGCTGCAAACGCATGTCGTCGCCCAGCAGGTCTTGCGGCAGGGCGGGGTCGATGTCGTAGAGCACCTCGATGTCCTTGGCGCCCACATTGGCCGACAGGATCACCGACAGATCCCGCAGCAGGCGGTCGAGGCGGAACGGCCGCGGGTCGAGCGTCATCTTGCCGGCTTCGGCCTTCGAGAAGTCAAGGATGTCGTTGAGCAGCCCCAGCAGCGCGCGCGCCGCGCCCTCGGTCTTGCTGGCGTAGTCCAGCTGGCGCCCGTCAAGCGCCGTGTTCTGCAGCAGTTTCAACATGCCCAGGATGGCATTCATCGGGGTGCGAATCTCGTGGCTCATGTTGGCCAAAAACTGGCTCTTCGAGCGCGAGGCGGCTTCAGCCGCTTCGGTAGCCTTGACGTAGTCCGTGATGTCGACGCGGTAGCCCACGGTGTGGCCATTGGGCATGCGGCGTTCGATGATGCGCAATGTGCGGCCGTCGGCCAGCGGCTGGATCAGGCGTGAAGCGCCCTGCCGGTGGATCGCCATGCGCGCATCCATCCACGCATCGATGCGGCCCACAGCCTCGGGGTATTGGCCGCGCTCGGCGCCGGTGCGCACGATGTGCTCGAAGCTGTTGCCGGGCAGCATCTGGTCGGCGCACAGCGGATAGAGGTCTTTGTAGCGCTGGTTGCACAGCACCAGCCGATCGTCCGCATCAAACAGTGCGAAGGCATCGTCCAGCGCGTCGATCGAGCGGCGCAGCACCTCTTGCGCGCGGACGGCTTCGGACTCGGCTTTCTTGCGGGCCGAGATGTCGGCGTAAGTGGTGACGAAGCCGCCGCCGGGCATGGCCGAGCCGCGTACTTCCAGCGCGACGCCGTTGGGCCGTGCACGCTCAAAATGATGCGGCGTCGGCGCGCGCGCGCGCTCGATGATCGGCAGCACGATGGCGTCCACGTCGCCCGGGCCGTACTCGCCGCGTTCAGCATTGAAGCGGATGATCTGCTCGAAGTGCGTCGCTCCGCCGGTGAACAGGCGGTCGGGCAAGTCGAGCAGGCGGCGGAATTCTCGGTTGTGTGCCACCAGCCCCAACCCGGCATCAAAAACGCTCAGGCCGCAAGGCAGGTTCTCGATCACCCCCGTCAAGATGTCGTTGGCGCGCTGCAACTGCGTTGCCTGGCGCTGGCGCTCGCTGATGTCGGTGCGGATCGAGATGTACTTCTCGACCCGGCCGCAGGCGTCGACAAAGGGCGCGATCATGCTGTCGACCCAGTACAGGTCACCGTTTTTGCTGCGGTTGCAGATGTCGCCGCGCCAGGGTGCGCCGCGGGCGATGGTGCGCCACATCTCGGCCCAGAAGTGCGCTGGCTGCACCCCCGAATTGACGATGCGGTGGTTCTGCCCCAGCAACTCGTCGCGGGCATAGCCGCTGATGGCGCAGAAGGCATCGTTGACTTCGATGATGGTCCCGGCGCGATCGGCGACCGAGACAATGGCGTGACCGTGCAAGGCGCGCAGCAGCGCCTCGGTCTCGCGCTGCGCAGCCAGCAGCTGGAGCAGCGCGTCTTTTTTCTCCGTGATGTCGGTGGCCACCTCCATGAAGCCGACCAGCACCCCTTTGTCATCGCGCGTGGGCTGGACGTCGGTGTCGACCCAGCAATCGCGCCCGTCCTTGGTGCGGTTGAGCACTTCGATGCGGCAAGACACGCCGGCCGCTGCGGCGTCAAGCAGGGCCTTGATCGAGGCCGGATCGGCTTTGGGATTGCCCAGCAGCTCGCCCGGCGTGCGTCCCTGGGCGTCGGCCAGCGTGTGGCCGGTGAGGCGCGTAAAGCCTTCGTTGACCCAGGTGATTTTCAGTGCCGCGTCCGTGATGAGGACGGCGTTGGAGGTGTGTCGCACCACGCGCGCCATGCGGTCTAGGTCGGCCGTCATGCGTTGCGCCCGGTTTTGCGCGCGGATCCGGCCCACGGCCAGCAGCCACACGGCCAGCGCCATCAGGCCGCTGGCCAGCGCGCCACCGATGGCGATGGCGGCGAGGCTGGACCGATCGATCGAGGCCTCAAAGGCCGGTGTTGTGTTCACCCGCAAGGCCAGCGTGCGGCCGCCCACGCTGAGCTTGCGCGAGGTTTCGAACAGGCGTCGTTCCTGCACGGCGGGGGTCAAGGTGCCCGTTGCGGTGGCGGGACGCGAGTTGAAGACCGGTGCGCTGGCCTGTGTCGGGTCGAGGTCGAGGATCTCGAAGTCAAGCATGTTTTCGGCGGACTCGGTCACGCCCGTCAAGAGCTCGGCGGCCACGATCGGCGCGTAGAACAGGCCGATCAGTGCGTCGAGTCGCTGCTGCGGCGTGCTCGGGTCGGTGCCGCGCCGGAACAAGGGCACGAGGTACAAAAACCCAGGGCCCTGCTTGCCGTCTTGCACCAAGGTGATCTTGCCTGTCAGGGCATGCTGGCCCGTGCTGACAGCCCGCACCACGGCTTCGCGGCGCACGGCTTCCTGGCCGACATCAAAACCCCAGGCGGCCCAGTTATTGGCCATGGGCTCAATGTGTTTGATGACGTACAGGTCCGGCGCTTGGCCAGTGGTGCGCACGGTGAAGTCGGGTGCGCCGAGCGCGCGCGTTTGCGCCGTGAAGGGTTCGAGCTCGCTGCGCAACACGCGCTGGATAAAGCCAAATCCGCGGATACCGGGGAATTCGGCGGGCAGGTCGCGGGATTCCACATAGTTGCGAAACGACGACGCATCGATGCCTGCGCCGGCAGCGTACATGGCGCGCACACCGTTCAGGCCGTAGACGGGCTGCGCGAAGCGGCGCTTGATCTCGTTTTCAACGCGCTCGGCGCCGCGCTCGAAATTGGCGTGGGCCAGGCGGTTCAGCGCACGCTGCTGCCAGACCACGGCGCTGGCGGTGGCCGCCAGGCCCAACAACTGCGCGGCGGCTGTCATCGTCACCGCCATGCGCACACCGCCACCGGGGCTTTGGTTGGTCTGTCGCGCCGCTGACGAAGGCAGGTGTCTGGCGGCGGCCATGCAGCGCCAATACACCGTGGGGCTCGCCAGCAGTACCAGCAGCCCGGAACCCACCAGCGTGCTGCGCAACCCGGCATCGCCCAGCCCGAGCAGCGGCAGGCCCAGCGTGACGGCAACCTGCGCCAGCGCCACGATGACGACAACCTCGGCGAGCAGACGGATCGGATTGAAGTGGGGTTGCATGTCGCCTGCCGATGTGAACCCGGTGCCCCGCCGTGGCAAGCGCAGCGCCGGGCCCTGCGCGGCGCGGGTTGCTGCCGGGTTTGTAGAGGTGGCGAGTATGGAAGCCGAGCGCAGCGCTTGAACCGTTGATCTGGCCCGGGATGGCCCAGGATCTTTGTGGCTGGCGTGCGCGGCATCTGCCTCGTGCCTGAACAACCGGTGACCGCGGGCGATTGGGATGACGCCATCGCGTTTTATGCCGTTCCGCGCTGTACCCGCACCGACAATGGCGGCGCTGGCGCCCACCGGATGCCCGCCCTGCAACGCCGCTGCACAGCCGCCGACAACCTGCCACCACCAAGCCGCCAACGTGACCTCTGCCGACCCCAGACCCGAGCATGAACAGCGTGGCATCCAGAGCATCGAGGTCGGCGGCCAGTTGCTGCGCGCGCTGGCCCACCACGGCCGGGCGATGGCGCTGAAGGACCTGGCCGCCGCCGCCGGCATGGCCGCAGCCAAGGCGCACCCCTACCTGGTCAGCTTTGGCAAGGTCGGTCTGGTCGAGCAGGACCGCGCCAGCGGCCGTTACGGTCTGGGGCCGCTGGCCCTGCAACTGGGCCTGATGAGCCTGCAGCAGGCCGACCCGGTGCGCCTGGCCACGCCGGCCATCGAGGAGCTGGCGCAGCAGACCGGTCACACCGTGGCGATGGCGGTGTGGGGCAGCCACGGCCCGACCATCGTGCGGCTGGCCGAATCGCCCGCTGCGGTGCACGTCAACATGCGCCACGGCACGGTGTTTTCGATCGCCGGCACCGCGTCGGGCCAGCTCTATGCGGCGTTTCTGCCCGAGGCTGTGGTGCGGCCGTTGTACGAGGCCGAGCGGCGCGGCGCCGAGCGCAGCAGCGCCCCGGACAGCCGCCGCGCTGCCGCCGCCGCCAAAGCGTTACCGACCTGGGCCCAGTTTGCAAAAACCACGCTGGCCGAGGTGCGGGCCGAGGGCCTGGGCCGGTCTGACGGCGCGGTGGTGGCGGGTGTCAGCGCACTGTCGGCGCCGGTGTTCGACCACCTCGGCGACGTGGTGCTGGCGCTGACCGTGATCGGCCCGTCGGCGGCGCTGGACAGCCGCTGGGACGGCCCGCTGGCCGGACTGATGCGCCAGGCCGCCGCAGCGCTGTCGGCCCGGTTGGGGCACCGGCCCGCGCCCTAGCGTCAGCGCATGCGGCAAGGGTGATGGCGTGCGACCATACCGGCACACCCCAGTACCCAGCACGGAGCTTGCCCGATGTCCAAACCCTATGACCTGATTGTTTTTGGCGCCACCGGCTTTACCGGCCGGCTGGTGGCCGAGTACCTGCACACCACCTACGGTGTAGGCGGTGCCCTGCGTTGGGCGATGGCCGGCCGCAGCCTGGACAAGTTGGCGCAAGTGCGCAGCCTGATCGGCGCGCCGGCCACGCTGCCGTTGCTGCAGGCCGATGCCGCCGACCCCGCCGCGCTGGCGGCCCTGGTCGGCCAGACCCGGGCGGTGATCACCACCGTCGGGCCTTACCAGCGCCACGGCGAGGCGCTGGTCACGGCCTGTGCCGCGGCCGGTTGCGACTATGTCGACCTGTGCGGCGAGCCGGCCTGGATGGCCGGGATGATCCCCAAACTCACCGCACCGGCCCTGGCCAGCGGCGCGCGCATCGTGTTTTCCTGCGGCTTCGACTCGATCCCGTTTGATCTGGGCGTGGTCTTCCTGCAGGCCGAGGCGATGGCGCGGCTGGGCGCGCCGCTGGTGCAGGTGCGCGGCCGGGTCAAGACAATGCGGGGCGGCATGTCGGGCGGCACCCTGGCCAGCGCGTTGGCCACCTTCGAGCAGATGGGCCGCGACCCGGCCACCGCAGCCCTGATGGCCGACCCGTTTGCACTGACGCCCGGGTTTCGCGGCCCGGCCCAGCCGGATGGTGATGTGGCCGCCCGTGACGAGCCCAACCACAGTTGGGCCGGGCCGTTTGTGATGGCCACGATCAACACCAAGAACGTGCACCGCACCAACGCGCTGCGTGGCCACCCCTGGGGCACCGGCTTTTTGTACGATGAAAAGCTGATGACAGGCCAGGGCGTCAAAGGCGAATGGGCGGCCCGGTTGCTGGCTGGTGGCGCCCGCATTCAAAACGCCTTGCTGCGATTTGCCCCCACCCGCACGCTGCTCGGCCGGTTTGCACTGCCCCAGCCGGGCGATGGCCCCGGACCGGCAGCCCGCGCCAGCGGCCACTACGACCTGCGTTTTGATGGCCTGACCGCCGACGGCCGCCGCCTGGCAGCCCGGGTTACCGGCGACCGCGACCCGGGCTACGGGTCAACCAGCAAGATGATCTGTGAGGCCGCGCTGTGCCTGTTGCAGGACGTGGACCGCGGCGCCACACCCGGCGGTGTCTGGACTGCCGGGTCGGCCATGGGCCTGGCCCTGGTGCGCCGGCTGCAGGCCCACGCCGGGTTGCGCTTCGAGACCGTCGAGGTCCGGTCGGCCACAGCGACGTAGCCGGCCGCACCCTGTCCTGCACCAGCACCACACCGGCCTGTTTGGGGCTGAGACCGGTGTAGGCCAGCGCCACCGCCAGCGCCAGCGCCACCGTGCCGGCCAGCGTCGGCGACGCTGGCAATCCGGCGATCGGCCCGGTCGGGCCGGCCACCGTCCCGTCGCCGACCATGGTCTGGCGCAGCTCCAGCTCAAAACTCTCGTTGATACCGTCGCGATCCAGGTCCTGGCCACAGTCGCCGGCCCGAAGCTGCACCCGCACCGAGCCAATGGCGTGAAACGGGCTGGCATAGGGCAGCACATTGCCGAGGATGCGGTTGGCGTTGGCCGACACCCCAGGGCAGCAGCGGCTGGGGCAGCACCACCTACCGCGGCTCTCGCGGCGGTAGGTGGTGCTGACGGCGGCTTGCAGGTCGTCGGCCTCGGTCGCGGTGATCTGAACCCCCGACACGCTGGCTGTCACGCGGGTGCTGCCCAGCGGCCGGCCGGCATCGTCCAGCCGCTGGTAGACCCATTGGCCGCCGCCATCCACCGGCAGGTAGTCGCTGGGGCCGACTGACAGTCGCAAACCTGTCGGGTAGTCGTTGCGCACCCCGGAGGCCTGGGGCTGCCGCGGACCGTCGGGCGCGACGCCGCCGCCCGAACTGCTGCCACCACCTGCCACCCCCACTCCCACCGCAAGAGGAAAGCAAGACACTGGCCAATGCCAGCCAATGCCAGCCAATG
>JANMXG010000192.1:0-34719 GCA_031394235.1 Betaproteobacteria bacterium | reverse complement strand
GAACGGCGCGACGACCGCCAAGTACTTGGCCAGCAACCAGCTCAACAGCAACCGTCTCGGCTTCCGCGGAACGGAAGATCTGGGCGGCGGCTTGACCGCTGGCTTCTGGCTTGAGGCTGGCATGAACAACGCCACTGGCAATGCCGGCGGTGGTAGCGGCAACGTCGCACCGAGCGAAACGGCTGCCAGCAGCCAATTGTTCAACCGCCGTTCGACCGTCAGCCTGACCTCACGTATGGGTGAAGTTCGCCTGGGCCGTGACTATGACCCGTCGTTCTGGAACACGGTGTTCTTTGACGTCAACGGTGCCAATGGTCTGGGCCAAGGCCTGAACCTGATCAGCTCGCTGGGCAGCGGTGCCACGTCGATCGCTCGCACCAACAACTCGATCGGCTACTTCCTGCCGAGCGGCCTGGGCGGCATCTACGGCCAAGCCCAAGTGGCGGCTCCGGAAGGCGCCCCTGGCAACAACTACCGCGGGGCCCGTTTGGGCTACGCTGCCGGCCCGGTTGATGTGGCCGTCGGCTACGGGACCACCAAGACCGTCGGTGGTGACTTCAAGATGCAGAACGTGGGTGCGTCATACAACTTCGGCGTTGCGAAGCTGTTGGGCTACTACAACCGCAACTCGTACGGTCAGCTCAAGCAGAACGTTTATGAAGTGAGCGCTTCGGTGCCGTTGGGCCAAGGTGAGTTCCGTGCTTCTTACGCCAAAGCCGATGCGTCGGGCAACACCGCCGGTGGTGTCAGCACCAACGCCAACGACTCCAAGTTGGCTTCGGTCGGTTACATCTACAACCTGTCCAAGCGCACCGCGCTGTACACCACTTACGCCAAGATCTCGAACAGCGGCACCGCTGCGTTCAGCATCCTGCCGGGTTCGCTGGGCAGCGCTAGCGGCCGTGAGTCGAGCGGTTACAACTTCGGCGTTCGCCACTCGTTCTGATGTTGATGGGCTTGGCTTGAATGCTGGCTGAGTCCATGAACTGATGTCCGTTAAACGCCGCCTTCGGGCGGCGTTTTTATTGGCCGAGCCAACAGGTCTTGCCGGTCAATTGCAAGCCAGTGTCAACCGAAGCGCTGCCCCGAGCGTCTAAGGTGCACCAGGTCGCAAGATCGTCACCGTTCCCCGGACCTGCGATGCCCGCCTGTATTGCAGGTTCTCACTTTCATCAATGTCCCAGGAGTAATACCATGAACAAGATCGTCCTCGCTACCGCCTTCGCCTTGTCGCAGGTGTTTGTTGCCAGCGCTTTTGCCCAGACCGCCGCCCCGGCTGCCCGTGCTGAAGTCAAGGCGGATACCGCCTCCGCCGTCAAATCCGGTGCCATCGCCAAGGGCCAGACCCCCGACGCCCCCAAGGCCAAGTCCACCGCCGCCCGTTCCGACGTGAAGGCCGAAGCCGCCGGTGCAGAGAAGACCGGCGCTATCGCCACCGGCCAGGCCACCAAAGAGCCGAAAGCCACGTCGACCAAAGCCCGCGCCGACGTCAAGAAGGAAGCCGCCGCTGCCGAGAAGGCTGGCACCATCCCCGCTGGCGAAGCTGGCGCCAAGAAGTAAATCTTCGATCAGGTGGTCCGGTCTGCCAGCGGGCAGTTCAGGCCATCGATTGCTTGCCAAAAAGGCGCTCCTCGGAGCGCCTTTTTTCATGTGCGATCAATTCTCAGCACGCAAGCCGCCCAGACCATGCCCGTGTCGGGTGTTTCCCCTTTTGCGCTGGGCACACAATTTGCGGATGATCATGGACTGTCCTCCGATTGCGCCGTGCTGGTGCACGCCTTGAATGCTCGCCTTTGTCCTACGCCGCCTGTTCCAGGCCATGATCGTGATGCTCACGGTCGCCTTCATCGCCTTCATGCTGTTCCAGTTTGTCGGCGATCCGGTGACCAACCTGCTGGGTCAGGATGCCACCCCCGAGCAGCGGGTGCAATTGCGCGCCGACCTGGGGCTGGACCAGCCCTTTGTCGTGCAGTTCAGCCACTTCATCGGCAACGCGGTGCAAGGTGAGTTCGGTATCAGTCTGCGTCAGGGCCGCAAGGTGTCGTCGCTGATCGCAGAGCGGTTTCCCGCCACGCTGGAGCTGGCGGCGGTGGCGGCGCTGATCGGTCTGGCGCTGGGTATTCCGCTGGGGGTGTTTGCGGCGCTGCGGCGGGGTAGCTTCTTGTCGCAGGCGGTGATGACCGGCTCGCTGCTGGGTGTGTCGCTGCCCAACTTTTTGATCGGTATCCTGCTGATACTGGTGTTTGCCGTGCTGCTGAAGTGGCTGCCCAGTTTTGGCCGGGGCGACGTGGTCGCGCTGGGCCCGTTCACCACCGGTTTGCTGACCACCGATGGCCTGCGCCACCTGCTGCTGCCGGCGATCACGCTGTCGCTGTTTCCGATGGCCCTGGTCTTGCGCCTGGTGCGCAGCGAGATGCTGGAGGTATTGCGCACCGACTACATCAAGTTTGCCCGGGCGCGCGGATTGCCAGACCGGATGGTGTACTTTGGCCATGCCCTGAAAAACACGCTGGTCCCGGTGATCACGATAGCCGGCCTGCAGCTCGGCGGCATCATCGCCTTTGCGATCGTCACCGAGACGGTGTTCCAGTGGCCCGGCATGGGTCTGCTGTTCATCCAGGCCGTGCAGTTTGCCGACATCCCGGTGATGGCGGCTTACCTGTGCCTGATCGCGCTGATCTTCGTCACCATCAATCTGGTGGTGGACCTGCTGTATTTTGCGGTGGACCCGCGGCTGCGTATCGAACGCACGGCCACTGGCCATTGACGGCCTTGATGCCTTAGACAACTGCCGGCCTGCTTGCCGGCAGACGCCCGCCCACCTTGGCCCGACCTAGGCCCTACCTTGGCTCTCTATTGCCGTGACCCCTGCCCCCCACAATCCCCCGCCCGCCCTGACCGTACCGTTGTCGCCCGATGCCGGGGTGTTTGCGCGCTTTTTCGACGGCAATGTCTGGCACAGCTTCAAGCAGTCGCCGATGGCCATCGTGGCTGCGGTGATTGCGCTGGTCTGCGTGGTCAGCGCCCTGGGTGCCAACTGGCTGGCGCCGCACAACCCGATGGACCTGGCCACGCTGGAGTTGTCCGACGCCCGCTTGCCACCGGCCTGGATGGACGAGGGCAAGTCCAAGTACCTGCTGGGCACCGACGACCAGGGCCGTGACATCCTCTCGGCCTTGATGTACGGCTCACGCATCTCGCTGTTTGTCGGCCTGGCGTCGGTGGCGGTGTCGATGGTGGTGGGGGTGGGCCTGGGGCTGCTGGCCGGTTTTGCCGGTGGCCGCATCGACGGTTTCATCATGCGGGTCTGCGACGTGATGCTGTCGTTCCCGTCGATCCTGATCGCGCTGCTGATCGACGGTGTCGGCCGGGCGATGTTTCCGCAGGCCCACGAGTCGCTAGCCTTTTTTGTGCTGATCCTGGCGATCTCGCTGACCGGCTGGGTGCAGTACGCCCGCACGGTGCGCGGCTCCACCCTGGTCGAGCGGCAAAAAGAATACGTGCAGGCAGCGCGCGTGATCGGCGTGGCGCCGTTTCGCATCATGCGGCGTCATGTGTTGCCCAACGTGCTGGGCCCGGTGCTGGTGCTGGCCACGATCCAGATCGCCGCGGCCATCATCACCGAGGCCACCTTGTCGTTCCTGGGCGTGGGTGTGCCGCCCACCTCACCGTCACTCGGCACGCTGATCCGGGTGGGGCAGGACTTTCTGTTTTCGGGCGAGTGGTGGATCACGATCTTTCCGGGCGTGGTGCTGGTGATGATCTCGCTGAGCGTGAACCTGCTGGGCGACTGGTTGCGCGACGCGCTCAACCCACGCCTGAGCTGAGGAGGCACACACCATGGCCCACAAGCCCTTGCTTGAAGTGCGTCACCTGCGGGTGGAGTTTCCGACCCGGCGCGGCACATTGCTGGCGCTGGACGACGTGTCGTTTGACATTGCACCCGGCGAGATTCTGGGGGTGGTCGGCGAGTCCGGCGCTGGTAAATCGCTGACCGGCGCGGCCATCATCGGTCTGCTGGAGCCGCCGGGCCGAGTGGCGGGCGGCGAGATCCTGCTGGACGGTCAACGCATCGACAACCTGCCGGCCGATGCGATGCGCAAGATCCGCGGCCGGCGCATCGGCGCGATCTTCCAGGATCCGCTGACCTCGCTGAACCCGCTCTACACCGTGGGGCGGCAGATCATCGAAACCATCCAGGTGCACCTCAAGGTCAGTGCCGTCGAGGCGCGCCAACGAGCCATCGCGCTGTTGCAAGAGACCGGTATCCCGGCGGCCGAACAGCGAATCGACCAGTACCCGCACCAGTTCTCGGGCGGCATGCGGCAGCGGGTGGTGATCGCGCTGGCGCTGGCGGCCCAGCCCGAACTGATCGTGGCCGACGAGCCGACCACCGCGCTGGACGTGTCGATCCAGGCCCAGATCATCGCGTTGCTGAAAAAATTGACCAAGGAGCACGGTGCGGCCGTGATGCTGGTGACCCACGACATGGGCGTGATCGCCGAGGCCTGTGACCGGGTGGCGGTGATGTACGCCGGCCGGATCGTCGAGATCGGCCCGGTGGCCGAGGTCATCCACCATCCCGCGCACCCCTACACCGCCGGGCTGATGGGCTCGATCCCGTCGATGGACATCGAGCGGGAACGGCTGATGCAGATCGACGGCGCGATGCCGCGGCTGAACGCCATCCCCAGCGGCTGCGCCTTCAATCCACGCTGCCCGCACGTGTTTGACAGATGCCGCAACGAGCGGCCCGACCTGATGCCGGCTGGCGCCACGCGGGCAGCCTGCTGGCTGCACGCGGCGCAGACGGAGCGCGCAGCATGACCGCGCTGGTGGAAGTCACCGACTTGGCCAAGACTTTCGATGTCTCGGCACCCTGGTTGAACCGCGTGATCGAGCGCCAGCCGCGCAAGTTGGTGCACGCGGTGGACGGCGTCAGTTTTGCGATCCAGCGCGGTCAGACGCTGGCGTTGGTGGGCGAGTCGGGCTGCGGCAAGAGCACGGTGGCCCGCCTGCTGGTCGGCTTGTACGGCCCGACCCGTGGCAATGTGGTGTTCGATGGCCGCAACACCGCCCAGACCCTGGCGTCACCCGATGCGCGCGCGCTGCGCAAGCGTATGCAGATGATTTTTCAAGACCCGTATGCCAGCCTGAACCCGCGCTGGAAAGTGCGTGACATCGTCGGCGAGCCGCTGCGTGAGCATGGGCTGGCCATGACAGAGGCAGCACTTGAGGCCAAGGTGGCCGAACTGCTGCGCTCGGTCGGCATGGGTGCGACCGACATGGAGAAGTTTCCGCACCAGTTTTCGGGCGGACAACGCCAGCGCATCTCGATTGCCCGAGCGCTGGCCACCGAGCCCGAGTTTTTGATCTGCGACGAGCCGACCTCGGCGCTGGACGTGTCGGTGCAGGCCCAGGTGCTCAACATCATGAAGGACCTGCAGCGCCAGCGCGGGCTGACCTACCTGTTCATCTCGCACAACCTGGCGGTGGTGCGCCATGTGGCCGACCAGGTGGGCGTGATGTACCTGGGGCGGTTGGTCGAGCTGGCCGACCGCCGGGACCTGTTCGCCACGCCGCGCCACCCCTACACCCGAATGCTGCTGGACGCGATTCCAGATATCGCGATGACCGGCCGGCAGCGCACGCCTGTGCAGGGCGAAGTGCCCAACCCGCTGCAGCCGCCCACCGGCTGTGCGTTTCACCCGCGCTGTCCGCATGCCAATGCCCGTTGCAGCAGCGAGCGTCCGGAGATGACGCTGTTCCAGGGCGTGCGGATCGCCTGCCACGGCGTGACCGAGGGTCGGATTTAACGCGGTGCCGCCGCAGCGGCGGGGTCAGTCCGGCAACAGCTCGTCGCGAAACAGGTCTTGCACGGTTTCGCGCCGGCGGATCAGCCGGGCCTGCCCGGCCTCGACCATTACCTCGGCGGCACGCGGGCGGGTGTTGTAGTTGCTGGCCATCGTCATGCCGTAGGCGCCGGCCGACAGCACGGCCAGCAGGTCGCCAGCCTGCAGCGACAAGCTGCGGTCGCGTCCGAGCCAGTCACCCGACTCGCAGATCGGGCCGACGATGTCCCAGCTCTGCGGCGGTGTGGCCTGCGGATCCCGCTGGTGACACGGCGCGATGGCCATCCAGGCCTGGTACATCGCCGGGCGCACCAAGTCGTTCATCGCCGCATCGACGATGCAGAAGTTCTTGTCCGCCCCGGGCTTGAGCACCAGCGCCTCGGTCAGCAGCACGCCGGCATTGCCCACCAGCGACCGGCCCGGCTCCAGCAGCACCTCGCGCCGGCCGTGGCCACGGGCATCGATACGGGCCAGCAACTGGCTGACCAATTCATCCGCTGCCGGGGGTTGCTCATCGGTGTAGGTGATGCCCAGCCCGCCGCCCAGGTCGATGTGGGCGATCGCAATGCCGTCGGCCTCGATCAGCTCGATCAGGTCAAGCAGCCGATCCAGCGCGTCCAGGTAGGGCGCGATCTCGGTGATCTGCGAGCCGATGTGGCAATCGATGCCGACGACATGCAACCCGGGCAGGCTGGCTGCGCAGGCGTAGGCCTGGCGTGCACGCTCGTGTGCAATGCCGAACTTGTTGCCCTTGAGCCCGGTGGAGATGTACGGATGGGTCTTGGCATCGACATCCGGGTTGATGCGCAGGCTGACCGCCGCCGTGCGTCCCAGCGCGCTGGCCACCTCGGACAGGCTCTGCAACTCGGCCTCGCTCTCGACATTGAAGCATTTCACGCCGGCCCGTAGCGCCGCCTGCATCTCGGTGCGGGTCTTGCCCACACCCGAAAACACCACCTTGGCCGGGTCACCACCGGCAGCGATCACCCGCGCCAGTTCGCCGCCCGAGACGATATCGAACCCCAGGCCCAAGTCGGCAAAGGTCTTGATGACCGCCAGGCTGGAGTTGGCCTTCAGCGCAAAACACAGCAGGTGCGGCCGCCCGGCAAGCGCCCGCTGGTAGGCCGCAGCGGCCGTGCGCATGGCACTGCGCGAGTAGACATACAACGGCGTGCCGAACTCGGCGGCCAGGTCGGCCAGCCGCACACCGTCCAGCCAAAGGTCATCGCCCTGACGCACCAGAAAAGGCGCGCCGGGCAGGGTTGAAGTGGTCATGGGGCGGAGGAGTTGGCTGGAGCGGCGCTGGCGGGTGCGGAGGGCGCAACTGGTGCGGCGGATGGGGCGGTCAAGGCGGTGGGGGAAACGGCTGTCGCGGTGGTTGACTGTGTTGCGGCGGCCTGGGTGGGCGCGGGCAGAGTCAAAGGCCCTTTTTGCCCGCAGGCCGACAGGCCCACAGCCACCACGCACAGCGCCAATCGCGCGCCGGGCCACCCGGCTGTACGCAGATCTCGACCGCTCGCTACACTTGACCAAGGCTCCATCTGCAGGATTCTATCGACCATGACACTCCCCACTGCTGCAGCCACGCCGCTGTCCGACAGCGAATTCAACCGCCTCACGCATGCTGTGCTGGCGGCCATCGAGGCCACCGTCGACCACTGGCTGGAGGACGATGTGATCGATATCGACAGCCAGCGCACCGGCGGCCTGCTGGAGCTGAGCCTTCCCGGGGGCAGCAAGCTGATCGTCAACACCCAACCGCCGCTGCATGAGCTGTGGTTGGCGGCGCGGGCCGGTGGTCATCACTACCGGCATGTGGCGGGCCAGTGGCTGGACACGCGGGACGGCGCCGAGTTTTTTGCGTCGTTGTCGCAGCATGCCAGTGCGCAGTGCGGCCAGCCGCTGGTGTTTGCCGCGCCGACCTGAGCGCCCCCGTGGCCGCCTTAGTGCGGCATCCGCCGCCCTTCGGCAACAAGCCATCTCGGGACCGGCGCTTTGGTTCGCTGAGCGTCTGCTGGCTCAGCGGAACAGGTCGAGGATGCTCTTGCGTTCGTCCGCGTTGGGCGCTTGCGGCAGCTTGTCCTCCAGGCCCACACTGCTGACGCCGGCGCCCTGCCCGAACTCTTCGAACATCCAGTCGCCGCCCTGCTGCACCAGCCCCTCAGGCACCGGTGTCTGCATCTCGGGCAGCCGCTTGAGCGCCTGGGTCATGAACTCGATCCACACCGGCAGGGCCAGGCCACCGCCGGTCTCGCGGTCGCCCAGTTTGCGTGGGGTGTCGTAGCCGATCCACACGACGGCCGCCAGGTTGGGCTGGTAGCCGGCAAACCAGGCGTCCAGCGAGTCGTTGGTGGTGCCAGTCTTGCCGTACAAGTCCAATCGCTTGAAGGTGCCGTAGACCTTGGCGGCGGTGCCTGACCGGGCCACCTCGCCCAGCAACTGAGTCATCACAAAAGCATTGCGGGCTTCGATCACCCGCATTGATTCGTCGATCACCGGCGGCCGCGTCTCTTGCAATACCCGGCCTTTGTTGTCGGTGATGCGGGTGATCAACAACGGGTTGACCCGGTAGCCGCCGTTGGCAAACACGCTGTAGCCCGAGGCCATCTGCAACGGTGTGACCGAGCCGGCGCCCAGCGCCATCGTCAGGTAGGCCGGGTGCTTTTCGGCCTCGAAACCGAACCGCGTGATCCAGTTTTGCGCAAACTTCACGCCGGTCGATTGCAGCACCCGGATCGACACCATGTTCTTGGACTTGGCCAGCGCTGTTTTCAGCGGCATCGGGCCTTCGAACTTGCCGTCGTAGTTCTTGGGCTCCCAGGGCTGGCTCCCGGTGGTGCCGGCGTCAAAAAACAACGGCGCATCATTGACCACCGTGCGCGGCGTGAAGCCTTTTTCGAGTGCCGCCGAGTAGATGAAGGGCTTGAAACTCGAGCCCGGCTGTCGCCACGCCTGCGTCACGTGGTTGAACTTGCTCTTGCCGACGTCAAACCCGCCGACCAGAGCCCGGATGCCGCCGGTATGGGTGTCCATTGCGACAAACGCGCCCTCGACCTCGGGCAACTGCGTCAGGGTCCAGTCGCCCTTGGGTCCGCGCACCGCCCGCACCACGGCGCCCCGCCGGATCTGCCGTTGTGGCTCGGCCTTGTCCGCCAGGCCGGACGCGACCGGCTTCAAGCCGTCGCCGGTGATGGTGATGGCTTCACCCGATTGCAGCACTGCCACCACCTTGGCCTTGCCGGCCTCCAGCACCACGGCGGCTTTCAACTCGTCGTTGTCGGGGTGGTCGGCCAGGGCCTCGGCGATGCGGGTGTCCAGTGCCACGGGATCGTTGGGCAGGTCGATGTGGTCCTCCGGGCCGCGGTAAACCTGCCGCCGCTCGTAGTCCAGCAAACCGCGGCGCAGCGCCCGGTAGGCCACGGCCTGGTCGGTGGCGTTTACCGTGACCTGCACGTTCAGGCCGCGGGTGGTGGTTTCGCTGCCGTACTGGTTGAAGATCAACTGCCGCACCGCCTCGGCGACGTACTCGGCATGCACCACCGTCTCGGTCGGCTGGCGCAGGCGCAGCACCTCGGCGCGGGCAGCCTCGGCTTTTTCTTCGGTGATGAAGCCATTGGCTTCCATCCGGTCGATGATGTACTGCTGGCGGCGCTTGGCCCGCTTGGGGTTGGCCACCGGGTTGTAGGCCGAAGGCGCCTGGGGCAGGCCGGCCAGCATCGCGGCCTCCGCCACCGTCACCTCGGTCAAGGGCTTGCCGAAGTAGATCTCGCTGGCGGCGGCAAAGCCGTAGGCGCGCTGACCCAGGAAGATCTGGTTCATGTAGACCTCCAGGATCTGCGGCTTGCTCAGCAGCGTCTCGATCTTGAGCGCCAGCAAGATCTCGTAGATTTTCCGCGTGAAGGTCTTTTCGGTTGACAGGTAGAAGTTGCGGGCCACCTGCATCGTGATGGTGGACGCGCCTTGGCTCTTGGCCTTGTTGAATTGCGCCAGGCCGGCCCGGATCACGCCCAGGTAATCCACGCCGTGGTGCTGGTAGAAGCGTGCGTCCTCGATTGCCAGCACCGCCTCCTGCATCACCTTGGGGATTTGCGCGATGGGCAAGAAGATGCGGCGCTCCTCGCCAAACTCACCCAGCAGCACACCATCGGCGGAAGTCACGCGCAACGGCAGCTTGGGCCGGTAGTCGGTCAGGCCGCTGATCTCGGGCAGGTTGGGATAAGCCACCGCCAGCGCCAAGCCCAGCAGCAGCGCGCCAGTCAGCAGCGCAGCGCCGCCGGCCGCCAGCAGCCAGGCCAGCCCCACCCACAAGGCACGCGCAGGGCGCCGCGCCGAGCGGGCGGCGGCCGCCGACGCGGCCTGGGTTGGCGCCGCCGGGGCGCGGTCAGTGTCGCTCATAGAGTTTCCGAGTGTATAGAAGCAGCCCACACCGGCCGTGGCATCGAGCACCGGCTCGGTCGCTGCCTCGGCAGTGGTGCGCCTGCTTGCGCCTTGTTGCAAATGGCGCGTCAGGCGTCGGTCAATCGCAACGGCAGGCGGGCTGCAAACTGGCAATTTCCTTTGGGCTACATAGGCTTTACTGCTAGCATTGAAGTAACTTCTTAAGTGTTGCAACCCCCTGTTTGACGTTGGGAGACGCCATCCGTGAGTCTTTTGGATCTGCTGCTGGGCCGTAAGCATGCGCCGATGATCGGGCTGGACATCAGCTCGTCCAGCGTCAAGCTGGTCGAGTTGAGCCGGTCCGCGTCTGGCGAGTACGTGCTGGAACGCCTGGCGTCCGAGCCTTTCGAAAAGGGCTGGATCACCGATGGCCAGATCGAGAAGTTCGAAGAGGTGGTGGCCGTGGTGCGCAAGCTGCTCGACAAGAGTGGCACCAAGACACGCCAGGTGGTAATGGCCATGCCGCAATCGGCTGTCATCACCAAGCGCATTAACCTGCCGGCCGGGCTGAGTGATGACGAACTCGAGTTGCAGGTCGAGTCCGAAGCCAACCAGTACATTCCTTTCTCGCTCGATGAGGTGAGCCTGGATTTTTGCGTCGTCGGGCCCAGCCCCACGTCCAGTGGCGACATTGAGGTGCTGATTGCCGCTTCCCGCAAAGAGCGTGTGCAAGACCGCCAAGGCTTGGCCGAAGCGGCAGGCCTCAAGCCGGTGATCCTGGATATCGAAAGCCACGCCTCGCTGTTGGCGATGAGCCGGGTAGTGGCTGCCTTGCCCAATGCCGGCCAGGATGCGCTGATTGCCTTGTTCGAGATCGGTGCGGACACCACCAGCCTGAAGGTGTTGCGCGAGGGCGAAATGCTTTATGACCGCGACCAGGCGTTTGGCGGCTCGCAGCTGACCACGCTGATTTCTCGCCAGTACGGTTTTTCGTTCGAAGAGGCCGAGCAAAAAAAGTTGGCCGGTGAGTTGCCCGACGACTTTGAGAGCACCATCCTGACCGGTTTTGTTGACACCTTGTCGCAAGAAATCGGTCGCGCGTTGCAGTACTTCTTCACCAGCACGCCGCACCACAAGGTGCACTACGTGATGCTGGCCGGGGGCACGGCCACACTGCCCGGCCTGAAGGACCGCGTCACCGAGCTGACCGGCTTTGCCTCGATGGTGGTCAACCCCTTTGATGGCATGAAGGTCGGCTCGGGTGTGCGTGAGGCCAAGGTGCGCAAAGAGTCGCCGTCCTACCTCACCGCCTGCGGCCTGGCGATGCGGAGGTTTCTGCCGTGATCCTGATCAACCTGCTGCCGCACCGCGAAGAGCGGCGGCGCCAGCGCAAGCGCCTGTTTTTTGTCGGTCTGGGCGTGGCCGCTGCCGGTGGCGTGTTGGTCGCGTTGTTGTGGTTCGGTGCGGTGCAGCAACTCACCCAGATCCAGCAGGCGCGCAACACGTACCTGCGCACCGAAATCGGCCGGCTGGAGGGTCAGATCAAGGACATCGCCAGCCTGCGCACCGAGATCGAGGGCCTCAAGGCCCGCCAGCGCGCTGTTGAGGACCTGCAGCTCAACCGCAATGTGCCGGTGCACCTGCTGGACGAATTGGTGCGCATGACCCCGGAAGGCATCTACCTCACCAGCATCAAGCAGACCGACGGCTTGGTGCTGGTCAGCGGGGTGGCCCAGACCAACGAGCGGGTCTCCGAGTTCCTGCGTATCGCTCAGACCGACTCGCCCTGGCTCGACCGGATGGAACTCGTCGAGATCAAGGCCACCACCCAACCGGTGACGCCGGGCGCGCGCGAGCAGCGCCGCCTCTATGAGTTTTCGCTGCGCGTGTCGATCAAGCCGCCCAGCGTGGCGGTTGCGGCGCCGGGTGGTGTGGCGGCAGGTGCGGCGTCGGGCCCAGGCCGCGCCGCCAGTGCACCCATCAACCGCCAGCCTGCTTGAGGACACGGTCATGGTCAACAACACCACGCGCCCGATGAATATCGATGTAGGCACCGCGTTTGACCGCGCGTCGTTGCAGTTCAGGGGACTCAACCCGCAAGAGCCCGGCCAGTGGCCGTTGTTGCCCAAGATCTGCGCCTGGACCGCCGCGGCCGCCGCCGCCCTGGGCCTGGTCTGGTTCTTGTTGGTATCGGGCGCGGCCGATCAGTTGGAGGCCGAGCGCAAGATCGAACCCAGCCTGAAAGACGACTACCGCGGCAAGCTGTCGCAGGCTGTCAACCTGTCCGAATTGCGCAAACAAAAGCAGCAGGTCCAGGAGTACGTCACCCAGCTCGAGCGCCAGTTGCCCGGCAAGGCCGAGATGGACGCGTTGCTGTCGGACATCAACCAGGCGGGCATCGGCCGCGGTCTGCAGTTCGAGCTGTTCCGCCCCGGCCAGGTGGAGTTGAAGGACTACTACGCAGTGCTGCCGATTGCCTTGCGCGTGACTGGCAAGTTCCACGACATCGGTGCTTTCACGGCCGATGTGGCCAACTTGTCGCGCATCGTCACGCTGCACAACCTCAGCATTGCGCCGGTGGCGAAGGACGCCGGCGGCAACCTGGGCATGGATGCGGTGGCGCGCACCTACCGCTACCTCGACACCACCGAATTGGCCGACGTGCGCAAAGCGCGCCTCGAGGCCGAAGGCAAGGCCAAGGGGCCGCGCAAGTGAGCCGCCGCGCCCTCATGTCGACGGCAGCCTGGTGTCTGGTGTTGGGCGCAGCCGGCTTGCTGGCGGGCTGCGAGGCTGAAAACCAGGAACTGCAAGTCTGGATGGAGCAACAGCGCCGCGAGGTGCGGCCACAGGTGCAGCCGCTGGCCGCGCCCAAGAAGTTCGACCCGGTGCCCTATGCCAATGCGCTGAAGGCCGACCCGTTTTCGACCCAGAAGCTCAGTGTGGCGATCAAGCAGGAGTCCAAGCAGCCTAACTCGCTGCTGGCCGCCGAGCTGAACCGCCGCAAAGAGCCGCTGGAGTCGTTTCCGCTGGACACGATGACGATGGTGGGCAGCGTGTGCAATGCCCGTCGGCCGTTTGGCATGCTAAAGGTCGACGCGCTGCTGTACAAGGTCAAGCCCGGTGACAACCTGGGTCAGAATTACGGCCGCATCACGCGCATCACCGAGACCGAAGTGGCCCTGCGCGAAATCGTGCAGGACGCCGTCGGCGAATGGACCGAGCGACCCGCCTCGCTGCAGTTGCAAGAGCGGGCACAGGAGAAGGCGCGATGAACAATCCGCAGGAGAAAAAACCCATGCTGAAGTGGCGCGTCCGGCTTGCCGCCATGGTGCTGGCCTGGGCCGTGCCCGCAATCGCCCTGGCCGATATTTCGATTCTGGGCGTCACCAGCACCCAGCAGGCGGGCGCCGACGTGGTGCGCATCGAGCTGTCCGAGCCGCTGGCGGCAGTGCCCAACGGGTTTTCGGTGCAGACGCCGCCGCGGGTCGCAATCGACCTGCCGGGCGTGGTCAATCGCGTGGGTAAATCGGTGGTCGACATCAACCAGGGCAATTTGCGATCGGTGGCCATCGCCCAGGCTGGTGAACGCACCCGCCTGGTCCTGAACCTGCGCCAGCCCGCCAATTACCGCACCGAGCTGCAGGGCAAGGCCCTGGTGGTGGTGCTGGACAACGCCAGTGCGCCGTCGGTGGCCGCGACCACTGGCGAGGCGCTGCACTTCGCGGCGCCGCAAAACACCGACCGCCTGCCGCTGCGCGACATCGACTTCCGCCGCGGCGCTGACGGCGCCGGCCGGGTGGTCGTCTCGCTGGCCAGCACGCAAGTGGGGGTCGACATCCGCCAGCAAGGCCAGACCCTGGTGGTCGAGTTCTTGCGTTCCAGCCTGCCTGAAACCCTGCGCAGGCGCCTGGACGTGTCCGATTTCGGCACCCCGATCCAGAGCGTGTCCACCTTCCAGAGTGGTGAGCGGGTGCGCATGGTGATCGAGCCCAAGGGCAACTGGGAGCACAGCGCGTACCAAAGCGACAACCAGTTTGTGCTGGAGGTCAGGCCGCTCAAGCTTGACCCGAACAAGCTGACCCAGGGCGCCGGCTTCTCGGGCGAAAAGCTGTCGCTGAACTTCCAGAACATCGAAGTGCGGGCGCTGCTGCAGGTGATCGCCGACTTCACCAACTTCAACGTCGTCACCAGCGACACCGTGACCGGCAGCGTCACGCTGCGCCTGAAGGATGTGCCTTGGGACCAGGCGCTGGACATCATCATGCAGAGCAAGGGCCTGGGGGTACGCAAGAACGGCAACGTGCTGTGGATTGCGCCGAAGGACGAACTGGCGGCCAAGGAACAGCTGGAGCTGGAGTCGAAGAAGAAGATTGCCGAGCTTGAGCCGGTGCGCACCCAGTCGTTCCAGCTCAACTACGCCCGCGCCGACGACGTCGCGCGTGGGCTGTCGGGACTGACCGGCGGCGGCGGACAAGGCGCAGCGGGCGGCAGCGCGGCCGGCAGTTCGGCGGGCAGCAGCAGTTCAGGCGGCGCGTCCGGCGGGTCAACGCAGGCCCAGCGCATCCTGTCGCCGCGCGGCAGCGTGATTTTCGAGGCGCGCACCAACCAGCTGTTCGTCACCGACATCCCGAGCAAGCTCGAAGAGATCCAGGTGCTGATCGGCAAGATCGACATTCCGGTGCGCCAGGTGCTCATCGAGGCCCGCATCGTCGAGGCCAACGACTCCTTCGGCCGCGCTTTGGGTATCAAGCTGGGCGCATCCGACCTGCGTGGTATTCGGGGCGGCATTCCGGGCTATTCGCTCAGCAACGGCAACTACGTGACGGTGGGCGGCAACACTGCCGGTGTGGCCAACCAGACGCTGCAGACCGGGCTGACCGGCACCGCGGCGCAAGCGGCGGCCTACGCCAACAGCAACTTCGTCAGCCTGCCGGCCAACACCATCAGCTCGGTGTTTGGTGGTCAGTCGCTGCCCGCTTTTGCGCTGTCGCTGTTCAGCCCGGCGGCCAATCGGTTCCTGAACCTGGAGCTCTCGGCCCTGGAGGCCGAAGGCAAGGGCAAGATCATCAGCAGCCCGCGGGTGATCACCGCCGACCAGAGCAAGGCCATCATCGAGCAGGGCACCGAGCTGCCCTACCAGGTGGCAACGTCGAGCGGCGCTACCTCGATCCAGTTCCGCAAGGCCAACCTGAAGCTCGAGGTCAAGCCGCAGATCACCCCCGAGGGCAGCGTGATCATGGTGCTCGACATCAACAAGGACAGCGTCGGCCAGTCCACCCCACAGGGTTTTGCAATCGACACCAAGCATGTGCAAACCGAGGTGCTGGTGGAAAACGGCGGCACGGTGGTGATCGGCGGCATCTTCACCCAGACCGACAGCAACGAGGTCAATAAAGTGCCGTTGCTCGGCGATGTGCCCTACGTCGGTGCGCTGTTTCGCAACACCACCAAAACGTCCACCAAGACCGAATTGCTGATCTTCATCACGCCCAAGATCGTGACCGACCGCGCCGCAGCGCGTTGACTGGCGCCAAGATCAGCGCCTTGCCCGATGGGGAGTTTTTGACATGAGTTTTATGACGATCAAGACCTGGCTGGCCGGGGTGTGTCTGCTGGCGCTGGTGGGTTGTGGCGGCGGTGGGGGAGGCGATGCCGGGGGAACCCAGGTGCTTGGCGGCGACACCACCTCGGGCGCCACGGTCAGCGTGTCGTTGTCGTCGGCCATCTTGACGGCCGCCAGCCCTGCCACCGTGACCGTGACCTTGCGCGACAACAAGGGCAATCCGGTGGCCGGCAAGGTGGTGGATTTGAAAACCCCACGGGGTGGGCTGGCCACGCTGAGTGTGGCTTCCGTCGTCACTGATGCCGCTGGCACGGGCACGGCCACCCTGGCGGCGGCGGCTGGTGGTTTGTCCGGTGCCGACGAGGTTGTGGCGGTGGCCAATCTGGGTACCACCACGGTGCAGGGCAGCGTCAGTTTTTCAGTCACGGGCAGCGTGCCCACCATCGGGCTGACGATCAGCACGACCACCTTGCGGGCGTCCAATGGCGCCGTCACGCTGCGTGCCGTGCTCAAGGATGCTGCCGGCAAACTGCTGAGCAACCAGGCGGTCGCGTTTTCGACGACAGCGGGCCTGGTGACCCTGTCTGCTCCGTCGGCAGTCACCGATGGCTTTGGCACTGCATCGGTCTCGGTCACCGCAGCCAGCGGCAGCGCGGCAGGGGCGGACATCCTGGTGGCCACGGCCACCGTGGCAGGTGCCGCCGTGCAAAGCAGCCTGTCAGT
This sequence comes from Betaproteobacteria bacterium, assembly GCA_031394235.1. Taxonomy (GTDB): domain Bacteria; phylum Pseudomonadota; class Gammaproteobacteria; order Burkholderiales; family Burkholderiaceae_C; genus Pseudaquabacterium. Next base: position 18,204 of record JANMXG010000192.1, on the reverse strand, counting down.
CCAGGTGATGGCCGACACGCTGTCGGTGTCGATCAGTGCGAGCAGTTCCAACGTCTCGGCTACCGCACCGGCAACCCTGTCGATTTTGGTCAAGGATTCATCCGGCGCCAACGCGCCGGCGGGCACCGTGGTGAAGTTGGCATCGAGTTTCGGGCTGACCGCCTTTGATGCCACCACTGCGTCCACCGACATCAACGGTGTGGCCAAGGTGATCGTCACGCCCAAGACCAATACCAGCAACGGCGCAGACCAGATCGTCGCCACCGTCACGGTGGGCAGCATGGACATCACGGCGAAGACGGTGGTGCAGGTGACTTCGGCGGGATCGTCCTCGGCGCCGCCGGTTTTGCAGACCTCGCTGTCGTCAACCTCGATCAGCTCGGCCACGCCGGCGACCGTGACGGCCACCTTGACCGACGGCAAGGGCGCGCCGGTCGGCGGGCAGGTGGTGACGTTTACAGTGGTGCGTGGGCTGGCCAAAACCAACGTGGGGACGGCACTGACCGACGCTTCGGGCAATGCGGTGGTGATCTTGTCGCCTGCCAGTTCTACCGTGGCCGGCGCCGACGAGGTCATTGCATCGGCCAGTTTGAGCGGCACGACGCTGCAAAGCACCAAGGGCTTCCAGGTTCAGGCGACCAATGTGACCTTGTCGAGTTTCACATCGGCGGTGGCCAATCTCGGCGCTTACGGCCAAACCACGCTGACCGTGGGCATCTCCGGTGCGTCTGTCGGCTCGCCGGTCAATGTCAGTGTGACGTCGTCGTGTGTCAGCCAGGGCAAGGCTACGCTGTCGCCGTCCAACTTTACCGCCACCAGCGCGAAGGTCGATCTGCAATTCAAGGACAACGGCTGCGGTGCGATACAGGCCAACGACAAGTTGCAGGCGTCTATTGTCGGCGCGGCCAGCAGTGTCACGCTGGACCTGCCCATTTCGGTGCCCAGCGCCTCCAGCCTGGCCTTTGTCTCGGCGGTGCCTGAGGTTATCTATATCAAGGCGTCTGGATTTACCGAGACATCCACCCTGACATTCGAGGTGCGTGACGGGGCGGGCAATATCTTGCCAAACCGCAGCGTAGTTCTGTCGTTGCTGACACTGAGTGGTGGGGTCACGATGGAAGGCGGTATTGGCGATGTCACCCAGATTTCTGACGCCGGCGGTCGCGTGACAGTGCGTGTCAGCTCAGGCACTGTACCGACGCCCATTCGTGTATCTGCCAAACTCAAGGACACGCCAACGATTGCGACGGTGTCGAGCAACCTGAGTGTGGCTGTAGGCCTGCCGTCGCAACTCAATTTCTCGCTGTCTCAAACGGCGAAGAATATTGAGGGTTTCAATATCGACGGCACCGCAAACAACTACACCATCATTGCATCGGACCGCAGCGGCAACCCGGTGCCGGCGGGCACATCGATCAATTTCGTGACCGAAGGCGGACAGGTCGAGCCGATCAAGCAGATCCAGCTGGTTGGCGGGCTGGCCCGGGCTACCGCCGGCTTTGTTTCCGCTGATCCCCGCCCAGCGGACGGTCGCGTTACGGTGACGGCTTACTCTTTGGGCGAAGAATCCTTCATCGACCAGAACGGCAACAACAGCTACGACGTCGGTGAGCCCTTCCAGGACTTGGGCAATGTCTTCAAGGACCGCATCTTTGATGGCATTTACGACGCCAGCGTCGATGAGTATTTGCCGACCAACATCGCCAATTCGTCGGCCTGTATCGCCGCCAGCGCGGCGGCTGGCGCCACGCCCGCTACCACTGCGTTGCTGGCGCTGAACGCCAGTATCCCGAGCGTGCCGGGCACCTGTGACAGTGCATGGAGCGGTGCTGGCAAGGTCTATGTTCGCCGCGCGGCGGAAACCGTGCTTTCAACCTCTGCGGCGCGTGCGCTTTGGTCTAACACCACTGGGCTGGACAGCAGCTGTAAAAAAATAACACTCCAGATAGGGCCGTCGCCCACTGCAACAGACGATAAAAACTGGCTGGTCCAGGGCGGCGAGACCTGGTACGGCAATGGCTCTGCGTCGCTGACTTTGCCTTTCATCGTGGCTGACGCGAACACCTTCCCGATTCCGGGTGGCCCGAACGGTTCGGTCGGGCGCCTCAACCCGATGGCCGCCGGCACGACGATTTCAGCCTCGACGCCGACCACCGGGCTGAAAGTGGTGCTGGGTGGCGGGTCGCCCGTGCCCAGCACCACCGAAGCGACCTGGGGCGCCGTGGGTGTCACCTTTGACACCGTCTCTGCCGGCGTGGTGTTCGTGACCTTCACGTCCCCCAGTGGTCTGGGTACCACCTATGCCATCAACGTGCAGCGGACCAAGCCCCTCGGCACCACCACTTGTCCGTGACGCCCCAGGCCGGCCTGATTGCCCTGGTCGGCATGCCCGGCAGCGGCAAGTCCACCGTCGGCCGGCACCTCGCGCGCCTGCTGGGCTGGCGCTTCATCGACAGCGACCACGAGATCGAGCGCCAGATCGGCGGCTCGATCCGGGCCTTCTTCGAGCAGCATGGCGAGGCGGCCTTCCGCGACCTGGAACAGCAGTCCATCACTGCGCTGTGTCTGCAGACCGGCGCGGTGCTGGCCACTGGCGGCGGGGCGGTGCTGCGCGCGGCCAACCGCCACGCGCTCAAATCGGGCTGCGAGGTGGTCTACCTGCGGTCCACACCCGAGGAGCTTTTTCGCCGCCTGCGCCACGATACGCAGCGCCCGCTGCTGCAGGTCAAGGACCCGCTGCGGCGCTTGCGCGACCTGTACCGCGAGCGTGATCCGCTGTACCGCGACGCCGCCGACTATGTGATCGAGACGGGTCGCCCGTCGGTGCCCACGTTGGTCAACATGATCCTGATGCAGCTGGAGCTGGCCGGTGTGATCGACCCGGCCCAGGTGCCGTCCACCGTCGGCCGGGTGCTGCCGCCTCAGGCTTGATTTGTTGTCCTCCGGTCGCTGGGCGGCCCTGACGGGGCAATCCGGCATGCAGCAGGCGTCGCGGCCCGACAGCTTGGTTCCCAAGCCCGACGGCGACGCCCGATGACAAAGCGCGAGGCTGAAGCCTCATGACCACGCGCATTGACCCAGCCCGCCCCCGAAGCCCGGTGATGTAGAACGACCTGCGCCTAAACTGCCCGTCCCATGAGTCACCCTGCCACCCTCCATATTCCCATCGCCCTGGGCGAGCGCAGCTACGACATCCAGATCGGCTGCGGCCTGTTGTCCGATCCGGCGTCCTGGGCCGGGCTGCCGGCGTCTGCCGACGCGCTGATCGTCAGCAACACCCAGGTTGCGCCGCTCTACGCCGACCGGCTGGCGGCGCAGCTGGCGCCGCACCACCGCCGGGTGCTGCAGCTGGCGCTGCCCGACGGCGAGCAATACAAGACCGCCGCCACGCTGGAGCGGGTCTACGACCAGTTGCTGGGCGCCGGCTGCGACCGCAAAACGGTGATTTACGCGCTGGGTGGCGGCGTGGTGGGCGACATGGCGGGTTTTGCCGCTGCCTGCTACATGCGCGGCGTGCCGTTTGTGCAGGTGCCCACCACTTTGCTGGCACAGGTGGACTCATCCGTGGGCGGCAAGACCGCGATCAACCACCCGCTGGGCAAGAACATGATCGGCGCGTTCTATCAGCCGGCGCGGGTGATTTGCGATCTCGACCTGCTCGACACCCTGCCCGAGCGTGAGCTGTCGGCCGGACTGGCCGAGATCATCAAGTACGGGCCGATCGCCGATGTGGTTTTTCTCGACTGGATCGAGACCCATATCGACGCGCTGCGGGCCCGCGACAAGGCAGCGCTGGCGCATGCGGTGCGGCGCTCGTGCGAAATCAAGGCGTGGGTGGTGGGCATGGACGAGCGCGAGGGCGGGCTGCGCGCCATCCTCAACTTCGGCCACACCTTTGGCCACGCGATCGAGACGGGCCAGGGCTACGGAGTCTGGCTGCACGGCGAAGCCGTGGGCTGCGGCCTGGTGATGGCAGCGGACCTGTCGGCCCGGCTGGGGCTGGTGGACGGCGCGCTGGTGCCCCGCCTGCAGCGGCTGTGCGAGCGCGCCGGCCTGCCCGTGCAGGCGCCGGTCATGCCGCTGGGCCGCTGGATGGATTTGATGCGGGTGGACAAAAAGGCCGAGGGCGGCGAAATACGCTTTGTGCTGATCAACGGCCTGGGGCATGCGGTCGTGCGGCCCGCGCCGGATGCGCGGGTGGCCGAGGTCATCGCGGCGCACAGCGCGCCGGCCTGAGCCGGACGGATTGCCGTGATGCCCGGCGCCGCCGACGCTGACCGTCCGCCGCAGAGGCTGTCTGAGACGCCAGCCATGCCGCTGGTCGCCCCCTGGCAGCCGGTCGCAGCAAGACACGCCGTCTACGCCAGCCGTGCCGACGCCAGCCGCGGCCGGCGCATCGCCGAGCCCGGCGTGCGCCTGCGCAATGACTTCCAGCGAGACCGCGACCGCATCGTGCACAGCACCGCGTTCCGGCGGCTGGTCTACAAGACCCAGGTCTTCATCAACCACGAGGGTGATTTGTTCCGCACCCGGCTGACGCACTCGCTGGAGGTGGCGCAGCTGGGCCGCTCCATCGCCCGCGGCCTGGGTCTGGACGAGGACCTGGTCGAAGCCATTGCGCTGGCCCACGACCTGGGCCACACGCCGTTTGGCCACGCCGGGCAAGACGCGCTGCACGGCTGCATGCGCGAACACGGCGGCTTTGAGCACAACCTGCAGAGCCTGCGGGTGGTGGACCGGCTGGAGGCGCGCTACCCCGACTTTGACGGCCTGAACCTCAGCTTCGAGACCCGCGAGGGCATCTTGAAGCACTGCAGCCGGCGTGATGCGCTGGCACTGCAGGCCGATGAGCCCGGCGGCGTGGCGCAACGGTTTTTGACTGGCGGCCAGCCCAGCCTGGAGGCCCAGCTTACCGACCTGGCCGACCAGATCGCCTACAACGCACACGACATTGACGATGGTGTGCGCTCGGGTCTGCTGCAGTTTGAGCAGCTCGCCGGGTTGCCGGGGGTCTGGCAGCATCGGAAGCAGGCCCTGGCGGACCACCCGCAGCTGGCGGCGTTGCCCGGCCGGCGGCTGTTGTTCGAGACCCTCCGCCGCATGCTGTCGGCCCAGGTGCATGACGTGATCGACAGCACCGGCGCAGCGCTCGCCCTGGCCAGGCCGGCCCATGCGGACGAGGCCCGCGCCATGCCCCGGCTGCTGCGGTTCTCCGCCGAGGTGAAGGCCGACGCCGTGGCGCTGAAACGGGTGTTGTTTGCCTCGCTCTACCGCCACCCCCAGGTGATGCGCACCACCGAGGTGGCGCGCGAGGTGGTGCAACAGTTGTTTGCCGCCTACCTGGCTGCACCCGAGGAGATGCCAGCCGAGCACGCCGTGATGCCCGACCGCCACCGCGCTGTGGCCGATTACGTGGCCGGCATGACCGACCGGTTTGCCGCGCGCGAGCACCGCCGGCTGACCGGGGTGGATGTCTTCGCCGCGCTGGACACCGGACCGGCGGGCGTGCGGGGTGCGCCCGGTGCTGCTGACCGGGCCGCTTGACCGGTCGGCCGGTCAAGATCGCCCGTCAAAAGATGGCCTGCTAAGCCATGGCCCGCCTGCCCCGCCTGGCCCTGGCCGGCCATGCCCACCTGGTCTCGCTGTACGGCCACAGCGCGCAGCCGGTGTTCATCGATGACGACGACCGCCGCCAGTTCCTGGCCGCGCTGCGCGAGGCCGCGCTGCAGCAGCAGGTGGCCGTGCATGCCTACGTGCTGCTGGCGGACCATGTGCACCTGCTGCTGACCCCCGTCACCGCCGGCGGCTTGGGGGCGCTGATGCAAGGCCTGGGTCGGCGCTACGGCGCGGGCTTTAACCGCCGCCACGGCCGTCATGGCACGCTTTGGGACGGGCGCTACCGCGCCACGGTGGTGCAGCCAGGCGCCTGCTTGCTGGAGGCCATGCTGTTCATTGACCACCATGCCGTGCGCAGCGCCGGTGCGTCGCTGGCGGCTGACCACCCCTGGTCCAGTGCCCGCCACCATCTTGGCCAGGTGCGCGATGCGCTGGTCACCGAGGGCAGCGCCTGGTGGCCCTTGGGCAACACGCCGTTCGAGCGAGAAGCGACTTACCGCCATCTGTTGGACGACGGGCTGGGCGCGGCCCGCGCCGCCGCGCTGGCCGATGCCGCGCGTAAGGGCTGGGCCGTGGGTGACGCGGCATTCATCCGCGGACTGGCCAGCCAGACCGCCCGCCCGCTGCAGGCTCGTCCGCGTGGCCGCCCGCCCAAATACGGGGCTTGACGGCCGGCGCCACCGCCGACGGCGCCTGTAAGAAGCGCAAGTCCGGACGCAAGATTTGAGCGTGACACTGTAGGCGCAAGCCAAATGATCTGTCCCTATTTATTATCCGGCCAAGGCAGTTACGCGTTTATAAATAAGTCTGACCCCATTTAATTCCGCTTGAAGCGGATGCTGCAGTGCAGTAAATTCCAATTCCCTCGAAATAGGAAGGCGTCCGCCATGACCACCCAGCCCATCCTCACGGCCGCTCCCGCGACAGACGCTGAAATCTTGGCCCTGGCCCAGCACGGCTTGTACGACCCGGCGCACGAGAAAGACGCCTGCGGCGTTGGCTTTGTGGCCCACATCAAGGGCCAGCGCAGCCACTCCATCGTCGAGCAAGGCCTGAAGATCCTGGAGAACCTCGACCACCGAGGTGCGGTGGGCGCCGACAAGCTGATGGGCGATGGCGCCGGCATCCTGATCCAGTTGCCCGACGAGTTCTACCGCGCCGAGATGGCCGCGCAAGGCGTGACGCTGCCGCCGCCGGGGGAGTACGGCGTCGGCATGATCTTTCTGCCCAAGGAGCAGGCCTCACGCCTGGCCTGCGAGCATGAGATGGCGCGTGCCGTCAAGGCCGAGGGGCAGGTGCTGCTGGGCTGGCGTGATGTGCCAGTCAACCGCGACATGCCGATGAGCCCGGCCGTGCGCGAAAAAGAACCCGTGATCCGCCAGATCTTCGTCGGCCGAGGCGCCGATGTGATCGTGCCCGATGCGCTGGAGCGCAAGCTCTACGTCATCCGCAAGACCGCCAGCGCGGCGATCCAGAAGCTGCAACTCACCCACAGCCGCGAGTACTACGTGCCCAGCATGAGTTGCCGCACCATCATCTACAAGGGCCTGCTGCTGGCCGACCAGGTGGGCCAGTACTACCTGGATCTGGTCGACCCGAGGGTGGTCTCGGCGCTGGCGCTGGTGCACCAACGCTTTTCCACCAACACCTTCCCCGAATGGCCGCTGGCGCACCCGTACCGGATGGTGGCGCACAACGGCGAGATCAACACCGTCAAGGGCAACTTCAACTGGATGCGCGCCCGTGAGGGGGTGATGAAGTCGCCGGTGCTGGGCGATGATCTGAAAAAGCTCTACCCGATCAGCTTCGAGGGCCAGTCGGACACCGCGACCTTTGACAACGCGCTCGAGCTGCTGACCATGAGCGGCTACCCGCTGGCGCACGCCGCGATGATGATGATCCCCGAGGCCTGGGAGCAGCACGAGCTGATGGACGCGCGGCGCCGCGCGTTCTACGAGTACCACGCGGCCATGCTCGAGCCCTGGGACGGCCCGGCCGCGATGGTCTTTACCGACGGCAAGCAGATTGGCGCCACGCTCGACCGCAACGGCCTCAGGCCCGCCCGTTACATCGTCACCGACGATGACCTCGTGGTGATGGCGTCCGAGTCGGGTGTGCTGCCGTTTGCCGAGCGCAAGATCGTCAAGAAATGGCGGCTGCAGCCGGGCAAGATGTTCTTGATCGACCTGGAGCAGGGCCGCATCATCGACGACGAGGAGCTGAAGAACCAGTTTGCGTTTGCCAAGCCTTACCGGCAGTGGATCGAGAACGTGCGGATCCGGCTCGATTCGATCCCGACCAAGCCGACCGATGTGATGGGCCCCGCCGCGTTTTCGGAATCCTTGCTCGACCGCCAGCAGGCCTTTGGCACGACCCAAGAGGACATCAAGTTCTTGCTGGCACCGATGGCGGTGGCCGGTGAAGAGGCCATCGGCTCGATGGGCAACGACTCGCCGCTGGCGGTGCTGTCGGACAAGAACAAGCCGCTGTTCAATTACTTCAAGCAGCTGTTCGCCCAGGTCACCAACCCGCCGATCGACCCGATCCGCGAGGCCATCGTGATGAGCCTGAACAGCTTTATCGGCCCCAAGCCCAACCTGCTCGACATCAACGCGGTGAACCCGCCGATGCGGCTGGAGGTGGGCCAGCCGGTGCTCGACTTTCAGGACATGGCGCGGCTGCGCGGCATAGCGGCCCACACCGGCGGCAAGTTCAAGAGCTACGAGCTCGACATCACCTACCCGCTGGCCTGGGGCCGCGAGGGGGTGGAGGCCAAGCTGGCCTCGCTGTGCGCCGAGGCGCTGGACGCCATCGGCAACGGCCACAACATCCTGATCATCACCGACCGGGCGATGGGCCGCGACCAGGTGGCGATCCCTGCGCTGCTGGCGCTGTCGGCCATCCACCACCACCTGGTGCGCGAGGGCAAGCGCACCACGGCCGGCCTGGTGGTGGAGACCGGCTCGGCGCGCGAGGTGCACCACTTTGCGGCGCTGGCGGGTTACGGCGCCGAGGCGGTGCACCCCTACCTGGCGATGGAGACCCTGGCCGCGCTGCATGCCGAGCTGCCGGGCGATTTGTCGGCTGACAAGGCAATCTACAACTACGTCAAGGCGATCGGCAAGGGCCTGTCCAAGATCATGTCCAAGATGGGCGTGAGCACCTACATGAGCTACTGCGGCTCGCAGCTGTTCGAGGCGATCGGGCTCGAAAAGAGCTTTGTGCAGAAGTACTTCCGGGGCACGGCAAGCCAGGTCGGCGGCATCGGCGTGTTCGAGGTGGCTGAAGAAGCGCTGCGCACCCACCGCGCCGCGTTTGGCACTGACCCGGTGCTGGCCACCATGCTGGACGCCGGCGGCGAGTACGCCTGGCGCACCCGCGGCGAGGAGCACATGTGGACGCCTGATGCGATTGCCAAGCTGCAGCACGCCACCCGCGCCAACAAGTTCGACACCTACAAAGAATACGCCCAGCTCATCAACGACCAGAGCAAGCGCCACGTCACGCTGCGCGGGCTGTTCGAGTTCAGGCTCGACCCGAGCAAGGCGATCCCGCTCGAAGAGGTGGAGAGCGCCGCCGAGATCGTCAAGCGCTTCGCCACCGGCGCGATGTCGCTCGGCTCGATCAGCACCGAGGCGCACAGCACGCTGGCGATTGCGATGAACCGCATCGGCGGCAAGAGCAACACCGGCGAGGGTGGTGAAGACCCGGCGCGCTACCGCAACGAGTTGAAGGGCATCAAGATCACGGCCGGCACCAAGGTCTCGGACGTGGTCGGTGCCAAGGTCATCGCCGCCGACTATGTGCTGCACGACGGCGACAGCCTGCGCAGCAAGATCAAGCAGGTGGCCTCGGGCCGCTTTGGCGTGACCACCGAGTACCTGGTGTCGGCCGACCAGATCCAGATCAAGATGGCCCAGGGCGCCAAGCCGGGCGAGGGCGGCCAGCTGCCGGGTGGCAAGGTCAGCGAGTACATCGGCATGCTGCGCTACAGCGTGCCGGGCGTGGGCCTGATCTCGCCGCCGCCGCACCACGACATCTACTCGATCGAAGACCTGGCCCAGCTGATCCACGACCTCAAAAACGCCAACCCGCGGGCCAGCATCAGCGTCAAGCTGGTCAGTGAGGTGGGCGTGGGCACCATCGCCGCGGGCGTCACCAAGTGCAAGGCCGACCACATCGTGATCGCCGGGCACGACGGCGGCACCGGCGCCTCACCCTGGAGCAGCATCAAGCACTGCGGCACCCCCTGGGAGCTGGGCCTGGCCGAGACCCAGCAGACCCTGGTGCTGAACCGCTTGCGCGGCCGGGTGCGGGTGCAGGCCGACGGCCAGATGAAGACGGGCCGCGATGTGGTGATCGGCGCGCTGCTGGGCGCCGACGAGTTCGGCTTTGCCACCGCGCCGTTGGTGGTCGAGGGCTGCATCATGATGCGCAAGTGCCACCTCAACACCTGCCCGGTGGGTGTGGCCACGCAAGACCCGCTGCTGCGCGCCAAGTTTGCCGGCAAGCCCGAGCACGTCGTCAACTACTTCTTCTTTGTGGCCGAGGAGGCGCGCCAGATCATGGCGCAGCTGGGCGTGCGCCGCTTTGACGACCTGATCGGCCGTGCCGACCTGCTCGACACCAAAAAAGGCATCGCGCACTGGAAGGCCAGGGGGCTGGATTTCAGCCGCGTCTTCCACCAGCCCGAGGCGCCGGCCGAGGTGCCACGCTTCCATGTCGAAAGCCAGGACCACGGCCTCGAGCGTGCACTCGACATCACCCTGATCGAGAAGTGCCAGCCCGCGATCCTGCGCGGCGAGAAGGTGCAGTTCATGCAGGACACCCGCAACCTCAACCGCAGCGTGGGCGCGATGTTGTCGGGCGAGCTGATCCGGCTGCGCCCCGAGGGCCTGCCCGACCACACCATCTTCATGCAGATGGAGGGCACGGGCGGCCAGAGCTTTGCCGCCTTTCTGGCCAAGGGCATCACCCAGTACCTGATCGGCGACGCCAACGACTACGCCGGCAAGGGCTTGTCGGGCGGCCGGCTGGTGGTGCGTCCCAGCATCGACTTTCGGGGTGATGCCACCAAAAACATCATCATCGGCAACACCGCGCTCTACGGTGCGACCAGCGGCGAGGCGTTTTTCCGGGGTGTGGCGGGCGAGCGCTTTGCGGTGCGGCTCTCCGGCGCCACCGCCGTGGTGGAGGGCACCGGCGACCACGGCTGCGAGTACATGACCGGCGGCACGGCCGTGGTGCTGGGCAAGACCGGGCGCAACTTTGCCGCCGGCATGTCGGGCGGTATCGCCTATGTCTTTGACGAAGACGGCCAGTTTGCCAAGCGCTGCAACACGTCGATGGTCTCGCTGGACAAGGTGCTGACGGCGGCAGAGCAGGCGGCCTCCCAGGCCCCCGCCATCTGGCACCAGGGCCAGGCCGACGAGGTCTTGCTCAAGGCGCTGATCGAGCAGCACCACAGCTGGACCGGCAGCCTGCGGGCCCGCGAGATCCTCGACGACTGGGCCGCTGCACGGGCCAAATTCGTCAAGGTCTTCCCCAATGAGTACAAGCGCGCGCTGAGCGAGATCGGCGCTGCCAGCCAGGCGGCATTGGCCAAGGCCAGCGCCCCTGCGGTGTTGGATGCCAAGCAGCCGGTCGCTGCCAAGTGATCTGAAGCCGCCACACCTCAAGCGCCAGCATCAAGCACAAGCATCAAGCACCAGCGTCAAGCACAAGCATCAGGACCAAGCATCATGGGAAAAGTGACCGGCTTCATGGAATTCGAGCGTCTGGACGAGGGCTACGCGCCCGTGCCCCAGCGCCTCAAGCACTACAAAGAGTTTGTCATCGGCCTGACGGCCGAGCAGTCCAAGGTGCAGGCGGCGCGCTGCATGGACTGCGGCACGCCGTTTTGTAACAGCGGCTGCCCGGTCAACAACATCATCCCCGACTTCAACGACCTGGTGTACCGGGGCGACTGGGCCAACGCCATCACCGTGCTGCACAGCACCAACAACTTTCCCGAGTTCACTGGCCGCATCTGCCCGGCGCCTTGCGAGGCGGCCTGCACCCTCAACGTCAACGACGATGCGGTCGGCATCAAGTCGATCGAACACGCCATCATCGACCGCGCCTGGGCCGAAGGTTGGGTGACGCCGCAGTTGCCCGCAGCCAAGACAGGCAAGACGGTGGCGGTGGTCGGCTCCGGCCCGGCCGGGCTGGCGGCGGCGCAGCAGCTGGCGCGGGTCGGCCATGCCGTCACCGTGTTCGAGAAGAACAGCCGCATCGGCGGCCTGCTGCGCTACGGCATCCCTGACTTCAAGATGGAGAAGTCGCACATCGACCGCCGCATCACCCAGATGGAAGCCGAGGGCGTGAGCTTCAAGACCGGTGTGCTGGTGGGCGCGATGCCTACCGAGGGCGGCGGCGCCAAGATCACCAACGACGCCAAGACCACCATCAGCGCCGACGAGCTCAAAGCCCAGTTTGACGCGGTGATCCTGACCGGCGGCAGTGAGCTCAGCCGCGACCTGCCGGTGCCCGGCCGCGACCTGGACGGCGTGCACTTTGCGATGGAGTTCTTGCCCCAGCAGAACAAGGCCAACGCCGGCGACAAGCTCAAGGCGCAAGGCATCACGCAAATCCGTGCCGACGGCAAACACGTGATCGTCATCGGCGGCGGCGACACCGGCAGCGATTGCGTGGGCACCAGCAACCGCCACGGCGCGGCCAGCGTCACCCAGTTCGAGCTGCTGCCGCAACCGCCGATTGAGGAAAACCGGCCCATGACCTGGCCCTACTGGCCGACCAAGCTGCGCACCAGCTCCAGCCACGAAGAAGGCTGCGAGCGCGACTTTGCCATTGCCACCAAGGCGTTCACTGGCGGCACTGGCAAGGACAAAGGCAAGCTCACCGGCCTGACCACCGTCAACATCGAGTTCAAGGACGGCAAGCTGGTCGAGGTGGCCGGCACCGAGCGGCACTATCCCGCCGACCTGGTGCTGCTGGCGATGGGGTTTGTCCACCCCGTATCCAGCGTGCTCGACGCCTTTGGCGTTGTCAAGGACGGCCGGGGCAATGCCCGCGCCCACACCGACGAGGGCGGCTACCGCACCAACGTCGACAAGGTATTTGCTGCTGGCGACATGCGGCGTGGCCAGAGCCTGGTGGTCTGGGCGATCCGCGAGGGCCGCCAGGCGGCGCGCGAGGTCGACAGCTTCCTGATGGGTTGCAGCACTTTGCCGCGCTGAGCGCAGCGCAGCGCTGAGGCGCAGCGCCGCAAGCATTCTCCGCCCAGGCGAATTGGGGCAATCCCTGGGGGCAATGACGGCCCATGCGAGAATAAAAAATCAAATCGGCCTGATTTGCAGGCCTTTGCACCCAGCCCCAGACGGGGACATCTGCCTAATTCCGTTGAACCCTGATCCCCTCATCGAGATCGACCACGTCACGTTTGGCTACGACGCCAGTCGCACCATCCTGCAAGACGTCAGCCTGCGCTTTGCGCGTGGCAAGGTCACGTCGGTGCTGGGCCAGTCAGGCTGCGGCAAGACCACGCTGCTGCGGCTGATTGGGGGTGTGCATGCGGCCAACAGTGGCCGCGTGGTGTTTGACGGCGAAGTGGTGGACACCCGCAACCGCGACCAGCTCTACCGGCTGCGTCGCCGTCTTGGCATGCTGTTTCAATTCGGCGCGCTGTTCACCGATTTGACGGTGTTCGACAACGTCGCCTTCCCGCTGCGCGAGATGACCGACCTGCCCGAGCCGCTGATCCGCGACATCGTGCTGATGAAACTCAATGCGGTGGGCCTGCGGGGTGCTGCCGCGCTCAAGATCTCCGAGGTTTCCGGCGGTATGGCCCGGCGTATCGCGTTGGCCCGCGCCATTGCACTCGACCCCGAACTGATCATGTACGACGAACCCTTTGCCGGGCTGGACCTGATCTCGATGGGTGTGGCGGCCAAGTTGATCCGCACCCTCAACGACATCACCGGTGCCACCTCGCTGGTGATCTCGCACGACGTGCCCGAATGCATGGCGATCAGCGACCATGTGATCCTGATGGCCAACCAGGGCCGCATCGTGGCCCAGGGCACCCCCGCTGAGCTGATGGCATCGACCGATTTGGAAGTGCGCCAGTTTGTGCGCGGCGAGCCCGACGGGCCGGTCAAATTTCACTACCCGGCGCCGTCCATGGCCGAGGACTTTGGTTTGGCGGCTGGCCCATGACGGCGCTCACCGACTTGTTGGCCCGTCTCGGCGCGCGCACCCTGGCGGTGCTGCACGACTGGGGCCATGCCGCGATCTTCTTCTTCGACCTGCTGCGCGCCTTGCCGGCATCGCTGCGCCGCTTCGGGTTGGTGATCACGCAGATACACGCCATTGGCAACCGCAGTCTTTTGATCATTCTGGCCTCGGGCCTGGCGGTGGGTTTTGTGCTGGCGCTGCAGATGTATTACGCGCTGGTCACCTACGGCGCGGCCGAGTCTTTGGGGCTGATCGTCAATTTGTCATTGGTGCGAGAGCTGGGCCCGGTCGTCACGGCGCTGTTGTTTGCCGGCCGGGCCGGCACCTCGCTGACGGCCGAGATTGGCCTGATGAAGGCCGGCGAGCAGATCGCCGCGATGGAGTTGATGGCCATCGACCCGCGGGTGCGGGTGCTGGCGCCCCGCTTCATTGGCGGCATCGTGTCATTGCCGCTGCTGACGATCCTGTTTTCCGCGGTCGGTATCCTGGGTGCCTGGGTGGTGGCGGTCGGGCTGATCGGCATCGACGCGGGCAACTTCTGGTCGATCCAGCAAAACGGCGTGGATGTGTGGCGCGATGTGGGCAACGGCGTGGTCAAGAGTGCGGTGTTTGGCGTGATTTGCACCGCCGTGGCGCTGTACCAGGGCTACGAGACCGAAGCCACGCCCGAGGGCGTGGCCTACGCCACCACCCGCACGGTGGTCACCTCGTCTCTGGCGGTGCTGGGCATGGACTTTGTGCTCACCGCGTTGATGTTCTCGGCGCCGCGCTGAACCCCCTTCGGAGTAGCAAACCATCATGGCAAAAAGAAGCATCGAAACCCTGGTAGGCCTGTTTGTGCTGCTGGGCCTGGCCGCACTGGTCTTTGTGGCGCTCAAGGCGGCCAACCTGGCCAGCTTCAGCGGTGGCGACAGTTACGCGCTGACGGCTCGCTTTGACAACATCGGCGGCCTGAAGGCGCGGGCGCCGGTGCGCTCCGCCGGGGTGGTGGTGGGCCGGGTCACCAGCATCGGCTTTGATCCCAAGACTTTTCAGGGGGTGGTGATGATGGACGTGCAGCGCGCCAACCTGTTCCCCACGGACAGTTCGGCCAAGATCCTGACTGCCGGCCTGCTGGGCGACCAGTATGTCGGCCTGGAGCCGGGTGGCGACGCCGCCAACCTGGCGCCGGGCGCCACCATCAAGCAGACCCAGTCGGCTGTGGTGCTGGAGAACCTGATCGGGCAGTTTCTGTTCAACAAGGCAGCCGATGCCGGAACGGGCGCCGAGCCCGCCAAAAAGCCATGACCCGCACTGACCTACCTTTGCAAACCGGGCTGCTGCGCAGCGCAGCCGCGCTGTGTCTGCTGGCCTGTTCGCTGCTGCTGGGCGCATGTGCCAGCCTCCCGGGCGAGGGCAAGACCCGCATCGATCCCTGGGAAGCCTACAACCGCCAGATCTTTGAGGTCAACGAGGTGGTCGACAAGGTTGCGGTCAAGCCGGTCGCCGAGGCCTACCGCGCTGTGCTGCCCAAGCTGGTGCGCACCGGGGTGGCCAACTTCTTCAACAACATCGCCGATTACTGGACCAGCGCCAACCTGATGTTGCAGGTCAAGCCCCGACAGTCGCTGGAGATGGGCATGCGGGCGGTGGTCAATACCACGCTGGGCCTGGGCGGCATCATGGACTTTGCCGACGAGATCGGGCTGGAGCGCTTCACGGTCGAGGACTTCGGTCAGACCCTTGGCTACTGGGGACTGCGCAGCGGCCCCTACCTGGTGCTGCCGCTGCTGGGCCCGTCCACCTTGCGCGATACCGCGGCCCTGGCGCTGGACTTCAAGGATTCAGGCGCCAGCCTGGTCTGGCACGGCGCCCGCGAGCGCAACATTGCCACCGTGGTGCAACTGGTCAACGCCCGGGTGCAATTGCTGGGCGCCGGCCAGTTTCTTGACGAGATCGCGCTCGACAAGTATGTGCTGCTGCGTGATGCCTACCTGTCTCGGCGCAAGAGCCTGATCTATGACGGCGAGCCGCCGGACGATGAATCGGCGCCGGCGGCGTTCAAGAACCTGATCAAAAGTGACGGCAAGTGAACCGAGTCGATAGCTGGCGCGTTGTAGGTGTCATGGCCCTGCGGGCCCGACCCGAAAAAATGGAAAATGTGATGCAACGACGACACTGGATGCTGGGCGCCTGCTTGATCGGCATGACACTTTTGGCGCCTGCACTGCGCGCCGAGCCTCTGGCGCCAGATGCGTTCGTGCGGCAGATTTCGACCGAAGTGATTGACGCGGTCAAAGCCGACAAGGCGATCCAGGGCGGCGATGTGAACCGTATCCGCAGCCTGGTCGATGCCAAGGTGATGCCGTATGTCAACTTCCCGCGCATGACGGCCAGTTCGGTGGGTCCGCAGTGGCGCAGCGCCACACCCGATCAACAAAAGCGCATGCTCGAAGAGTTCAAGACCATGATGGTCAACACCTATTCGGGTGCGCTTACCCAGGTCAAGGACCAGGCCGTGATGGTCAAGCCGCTGCGCGCGGGTGCCGCCGAGCAGGCTGACCTGGTGGTGCGCACCGAAGTGAAAGGCCAGGGCGATCCGATCCAGCTCGACTACCGGCTCGAAAAAGCCGGTGACGGGTGGAAGATCTATGACGTCAACGTCGGTGGGTTCTGGCTGGTCGAGGCCTACCGCGGCCAGTTTGCCAAGGACCTGAGCGCCGGTGGCATGGACGCCCTGATCAAGCGCCTGAGCGACAAGAACAAGTCGCTCGCGACATCGCCCAAGAGCTGACGGGTGCATCAGCCGCCGCGCTGGTGTCCCGCGCATGCCCGCGCGCCGTCGGCGCTCTATCGCTCACCTTTCCCGCCATGCCGAACATTGCCTTGCCCGAGCGCCTGACGATTGCCGAGGCCAGCGTGATTCTGGCGCAATTGGCCGAACAAGTGCAGGGCGCCGAGGCGCCCGTGCTGGACGCGTCGGCGCTGAAGTACATGGACAGCTCGGCTGTGGCCGTGCTGTTGGCCTGCCAACGCCAGGCCAAGGCGCTGGGCAGCCCGCTGCGCGTGGTTGGCGCACCGGCCAAGTTGATGCAGCTGGCACAGCTGTACGGCGTGGAGTTGCTGATCGGCGCGGCTTAGGCGCACGCTGGCGCGGCGCAGACCGGGCGCCTGCATGGCATGATGCAAACGATTCCAGCATGCAATGCGCAGGCCTGACCGCCGCGCTCGATCCCGATGGCGAGAAAACCGTCTCCTTCCGTTCTCCCAGCCGGTCCCGTCGGTTCAGCAATGGCGTCGATGATCCCGTCCAAGGTGCAAATGGCCGACATCGCCCGGTTGGCGGGTGTGTCGGTGTCTACCGTCTCGCGTGCGCTGGGTGACAGTGCGCTGGTCAATGCCGAAACCCGCGAGCGCATCGGCGAGTTGGCCCGCTCCCTGAACTACAGCATCAACATTGGCGCCCAGAACCTGCGGCTCAAGCAAAACAAGACCGTCGCGGTGATCGTGCCCTTCGATCCGGCCACCCGACAGCACCTGTCCGACCCGTTTTTCCTCAGCCTGATCGGCAGCCTGGCCGACGCCTTGACCGAGCGTGGCCACGACATGCTGCTGACCCGGGTGGACGCCGGCAGGCTCGACCTGGCGGCCCAGGTCTTTCACACCGGCCGGGCGATGGGCATTGTGCTGGTGGGCCAGTGGCACCACCATGACCAGTTGAACGAGATGGCGGTGCGCGGTGTGCCCTTTGTGGTCTGGGGTGCGCAACTGGCGCAGCAGATGTACGCCACGGTGGGCGGCGACAACCTGGCGGGCGGGCGCCAGGCCGCGACGCACCTGTTGACCCAGGGCGCCCGGCGTATCGTGTTTTTAGGCGACCCCGAGCTGCCCGAGGTGGCGCATCGCTTGCAAGGCTACCGCGACGCCCATGCGGCGGCCGGTGTGCTCGTGGATGAGCAGCTGATCCGCGCTTTGCCCTTTGTCACCGAGCGGGTGGCGCCCGAGATCGAATCACTGCGGGCCCAGGGCATCGGTTTTGATGCGGTGTTTTGCGCCAGCGACCTGTTGGCGATGGCCACCATCAGCACGCTGCGCCGGCTCGGCCTGGCGGTGCCCCAGGACGTGGCGGTGGTGGGGTACGACGACATTGCGTTGGCAGAGCATTTCCACCCGCCGCTCAGCACAGTGGCCCAGCCTATTGGCGAGGCCGGTCGCGTGCTGGTGGATTTGCTGTTGGCCCAGTTGGCGGGTGCGCGGGTGGTCTCGCGCCAGTTGCGTACCGAGCTGGTCGTGCGCCAGAGCAGCCAGTGCGGTTGAGCCTGGCGGCGTCCGGCGCGCTGCCCGTGCTTTTGTGCCCAGACTCAGAGAACGGCG
>JANMXG010000191.1:0-20975 GCA_031394235.1 Betaproteobacteria bacterium | reverse complement strand
TGTCGGCGGTGGCGCCTCGCGGGTCACGGTGATGGCCGGCGCCAACTGGGGCGTGGCCACCTGCACCTCGGGCGGTGGCATGTACGAGGGCGGCGGCAGCGCCATCTTGGGCGGCGGCGGCAGGTTCTCGGGCGGCGGCGGTGGCGGCGGCTTGACCTCGTCGAGGATCTTGGTCTCGATCGGCGCCTTCATCACCTCGACGATCTTCTTGCCCAGGCCGTTGACCAGGGCGTAGCCCAGCACCACATGCAGCAGCAACACCACCCCGACCCCGACCGGGTGCTTGTTCAGGCTGCGCTGTTGGTCGGCGTAATTCATGGGCGGGTTGCGGGTCGGCGGGTCACGGTGCGCCAGTATTGGCGCGTTGCAATCGATTGCAAATCCGCGTTAACCCGAGCATCGTCGGCCTGCAGCCGCTGCCACGCAGGGCTGGCTGGCGCCCGGGTTTGGCCTCACAGGCCGATCAGGCCGCACGGCCGCCGCCCACCAGGAGCGCGGCGCTGGTGATCAGTTTTTGCGGCTTTGGGGCGAGTCGGGTGGGCCCGCCCCGGGGTGTCAGTGCACGGCCGCGGCGGCCAGATCGCTGCGTTGCATCGCGCCGCGCTCAAGCACCAGCGTTTCGGTCGGGATGTTCTTGAGCAGGCTGCGGTTGGATTCGGTGATCACCACGCACAACTCGGGCCGCGCCTGGTGCAGCCGTTGCAGCGAACTGGCGTACTGCAGCGCCAGCACGGGTGCCAGACCCTGGAAGGGTTCGTCCAGCAGCACCAGCCGCTCGCCCGCCATCACCGCCCGCCCCAGCGCGGCCATCTTGCCCTGGCCACCCGACAACGCTGCACCCGACCGCGGCAGCATCACCTTGAGCTCAGGCACGATGTCCAGCGTCTCGGCCAGGCGCTCGTCCACTGCGCGTTTGGCCATGCCCACCACCTCGCACGGAAAGCGCAGGTTCTCCTCGACGCTGAAGCTGGGGAACATCACCCGGTCCTCAGGCGCATAACCGATGCCCAGCCGGGCCCGGTTGCGCGCCGGCACGTCGGCCAGGTCCTGGCCGTCCAGCAGCACCCGGCCGGCATGCTGAGGCATGAAGCCCATGATCAGGCGCAGCAGCGTGGTCTTGCCGGCACCGTTGCGGCCCACCACCGCAACGGTGCTGCCGCGTTGCAATTGCACGCTGATGCCGCGCAGCACCGAGATGCCGGCGAGGGTGGCGGAGATGTTTTCCAGGGACAGCATGTCATTCGCCGATCACGTTCTTGATGACCACCGGGTCGCGCAGCACCTCGTCGGGTGCGCCATCGGCGGCGATCTTGCCGGCGATCCAGGCGGCCAGCCGGGTGGCGTAGCGGCGCACGATGTCGATGTCGTGCTCGACGAAGATGCTGGTCACCTTGCGCTCGTCCAGCGCCCGCATCAGCACCGCCATCAGCGGGTGTTTTTCGTCGCTGGACACGCCGCTGGTGGGCTCGTCCATGATCATCAACTGCGGCCGCAACACCAGCGCCATCGCCACATCCAGCAGCTTTCGCTGGCCCTCAGGCAGTGCGCCGGCCAAGTCGCCCGCACGGTCTTGCAGTTGCAGCAGCTCCAGCGTGGCGTCCACCTCGTGCACATCCACTGCGCGGTCCAGCGGCAGCCAGACGCCGCGTCGCTGCTGCACCGCCGACGCTGCCAGCATCAGGCACTGCCGCACCGTGTGCTCGGTAAACACCTGCGGCATCTGGAACGAGCGGCCCACGCCACGCCGGGTGATCTGGCGCGGGCTCTGGCCGGTGACGTCAGTGCCGGCAAAAAACACCTGTCCACTGGCCGGTTTGAGATACCCCGTGCAGATGTTGATGAAGGTGGTCTTGCCGGCGCCGTTCTGGCCCACCACGGCCAGGCGCTCGCCCGGCATCAGGTCGAAGTCGATGCCGTCGGCGGCCACCACGCCACCGAACGACAGCGACAGCCCGCGGGTGGACAGCAGGCCGGTCGGTGCGGCGGCGGTTGCGGTGCTGGTCATGCCTTGCTGCCCCCGGCACGCAGGTGTTTTTCAACCAAACCAAACAAGCCTGTGGGCGCCGCGAACACCATCACGATCAGCACCAGACCCAGCACCAGCTGCCAGGCGCCGGTCAGCAGTGCGGCGGCATAGAGCTTGACAAACTCAAACACAAATGCGCCCACAAATGCCCCGACCGCATGGCCGGACCCCCCCAGGATGGCGATGAACACCACCTCGCCCGAGCGCACCCAGTAGCCCATTTCCGGCGTCACCAGGCCTTGGGTCAGTGCAAACAGGCTGCCGCCGATGCCGCACAGCGCGGTCGACAGCACGTAGCCGCCCCAGAACACCCGCTTGGCCGAGATGCCCAGGTACTCCAGCCGGGTCTCGTTGCTCTTGATCGCGGCCAGCGCCTGGCCGTTGACGCTGCGAAAGTAGCGCTGCACCGCCAGCCCCGCCAGCACGGCCAGCACCAGCGCCAGCCCCAGCAGCGCGGTCTCGAAGCCTTCGCGCTCCAGCACCTGGCCGGCAAAGGTGGGCCGGTCGAAACGCAGGCCGTCGGTGCCGCCGGTGATCGCGCCAAACTTGCCCAGCACCGAGAACAGCACCATAGAAAACGCCAGGTTCAGCATGCCGAAGAAGATGCCGCGATAGCGCACCATGAACAGCCCGATCAGCGCCCCCGCCAGTGCCGCGCCGGCGCCACCCAGCGCCACCAGCAGCAGCGCGTCCAGGTGGCCGGCGCGGCCGGCAAATGCCACGCCGTAACCTGCCAGGCAGGCGAACATCGCGTGGCCAAACGACACCTGGCCGGCCCGGATCAGCACGATCACGCCCAGCACTGTCAGGCCGTTGGACAGCGCCAGCAGCACCGGTGTCTTGATCCAGGGCAGCGCGACGCACAAACCCAGCACGACAGCCAGCAACAGCACGACCAGCAGGCGCAAACGGGGCGATCCCATGCTCAGATCCGCCTTGCCGCGACCGTGGAGAACAGCCCTTCGGGCCGCAGCAGCAGCACGCCGACCATGATCAGGTACGGCATCAGCACCTCCACCTCGGGCACCAGGTAGACCGCAAACGAGCGCGCCAGCCCGATCATCAGCGCGGCCAGCGCAGCGCCACCGATCTGGCCCAGGCCGGCTGTGGCCACCACCGCGAAGCTCAGCACCATCATGTCGGCGCCGATACCCGGCGTGAACGACGTGGTGGGTGAGGCCAGCGCACCGCCCAGCGCGCCCAGCGCACCGCCGATGGCAATCGTCAGCCCCGTGACCCGGTGGGTGTTGACGCCCATCGCGGTGGCGATCTCGCGGTGGTGGGTGACGGCGGTGACCTGGCGGCCCAGCGCGGTGCGGTTCAAGAACCAGCGCAGGCCAAAAAAAGCCGCCACCGCCACGGCCGGCAGCAACAGCAACTGGTAGCGGGTGTAGGTGACGCCCGCCACCTCCAGCGTGCCGAGCTGGTTGACCACATCAGACACAAACACCGGCTGCGTGCCCCAGATCAGGCGCTGCAGGTCCTCCAGCACCATGAAGGCGGCAAAGGTGACCAGCAGCTGCAGGATCGGGTCCTTGTCCAGGATGCGGCGCAGCAGCGCCCACTCCAGCAACGTGCCCAGCAGCCCGCCGATGACCAGTGCAGCGACAAACAGCGCCGGCAGGGCCAACCAGCCCGGCAGCGCAAAGCGGGTGATGGCCAGGCCCAGCGTGGCCGCAAAGTAGCCGCCCCAGGCATACAGGCTGCCGTGCGCGATGTTGAGGATGCGCATGACGCCGAAGATCAGCGTCAGCCCCAGCGCGACGATGAACAGCAGTGCCGCGTAGGACACGCCGTCCATCAGCGCCAACACGAACAGGGAGGCGTCCATCGGGTGTGGGTGACCGGGTAGAGGGTGCAGAAGCAGTGCCGAAATTCCGTCGCGAGCGGGTCGAGCTTGTGTCGAGCAGCGCAGCCGTACGCCCGAACGGCGAGCAGCGCAGGCGCAAGGCCGGGTCGCGCAGCAGGAAAATCGGAACTACTTGAAGTCGTGGGTCTTGAACTGGTCGGTCGACAGCACCTTGGCCAGCGCCGGATTGATGCCCTTGACCCAGGTCACCGATTGCTGGCCCACCGGCGTGGTCACCAGCTCGGCTGGTACCAGCACCATCTTGTCCAGCACCGCAAACGGGTACTTCGGGGTGCGCTTGGTCACGCCCAGCAGCTGGGCTTCCAGGCCCTGGCCGTCCTCGCGCATCGTGACCTCGCGGCCGTAGGCGGTGAACTTCATCTTGCGCATCGCCTCGGCCACCTGGTCGGGCGCTGGCCACTTGCCGCCATTGGCCTTGATCGCCGCCTCGTAGCCGGTTTTCAGGCCCACCAGCGCTTGCGCCATGTGGTAGACCGGGTAGATCGGGTAGGCGCCGGTCCTGGCCTTGAACTTGGCGACAAAGGCCTTGTGCTTGGGGTCGCCCGCGGTCTCGGGGTGGAGCCAGTAGTGGTCGCCACGGGCGCCGGCGATGATGCCCTCGGGCACCGCGTCGCCCAGGCGCTCGAGCGAGCTTTCCAGCAACGGCAGCACAAAAGTGGCGCCCTGCTTGAGCAGGCCGCGTTGGCCGGACTGGCGCACGAAGGTGTCCAAGTCGCCACCCCAGCTGGTCGACAGCACCACGTCGGGCTTGAGCGCCTGCAGCCGGCTGATCTCGGTAGAAAAGTCGGACGCGCCCAGCTTGGGGAACATCTCGGCCACCACCTTGATGTCGGGCTTGAAAACCCGCAGCGTGTTGATGAAGATCTCCCACGAGTCGCGGCCCCAGGCGTAATCCTGGTTCACCACCGCGATCGTCTTGAACTCGGGCTTCATCTTCAGCAGGTACAGCACCGTGGCCACCATTTCGGTGGTGGCGTTGGCTTGGGTGCGCACCACGTACTTGTAGCGCTTGTTCTCCAGCACCTTCTCGGTGCCGCAGTCCCACATCACGTTCAGGATCTTCAGGTCCTCGGCCACCGGCGCAACGATGTTGCAGTTGCCGCTGGAAATCGCCGACAGCATGGTCTTGACGCCTTGCTCTTGCACCAGGCGCCGGTATTCGGACAGCAACTTGTCGCCGCCGATGCCCTCGTCGATGAAGGTGGCTGCGATCTTGACGCCGCCGATGCCACCGGCGGCGTTCATGTCCTCGATCAGCATCTCGGCGGCAGCCTTGGCCGGCACGCCGAACACCGACGCGGCACCCGAGGTGAAGGTTGAGATGCCGATCTTCAACTCGGCCGGTTTGTCCTGGGCCAAAACCAGGCCGCTGCTCAGGGCCAGCGTGGCCAGCAGCGTGCTGAGGGGCAGGCGTTTCATGATGTTTCCTCGGAGCGTGACCGGGCTGTGGCGTGTCGCCGGGCTGTTGTGGGTTGGGTGGCAGATCGGCGGCACCGGGCCAACAGCGTAGCCGCCCAGTTTGCCCGCCGATCCTGGGGCGCCGGGGCAGTTTGCACAAGGGCGTCAGCCCGCGGTCTCTGCGATTGCCGAAGGTCGCCTTCGCCATCGCGGAACTTTGGCGGGTGACCCGGCTATGCTGCGCGACACCTCCACACTCGATAGGCCCGCATGTTCCCCACCGCTATTGCTGGCAGCCTGCCCAAACCCGCCTGGCTGGCCGAAACACAGAAGCTCTGGCCGCAATGGAAATCCGACGGCGCAGACCTGGCCCAGGCCAAATTGGACGCCACGTTGCTGTGGATCAAGGCGCAGGAGGACGCCGGGCTGGACGTGATCGGCGATGGTGAGATGTCTCGCCAACATTTTGTGCACGGCTTTCTGGAGCAGGTCGAGGGCATTGACTTCGAGCACAAGGTCGAGATGGGCATCCGCAACGAGCGCTACAAGGCGATGGTGCCGCAGGTGGTGGCGCCGCTGCGGCTGAAACGTCGGGTGCATGCGGCCGAGGCGCAGTTCTTGCGCGCCCACACCACCCGCAAGATCAAGTTCACGCTGCCCGGCCCGATGACCATCGTCGACACCGTGGCCGACCGGTTCTACGGCGACAAGGTCAAGCTGGCCTTTGCCTTCGCCGAGTTGCTGAACCAGGAGGCGCTGGCGCTGCAGGCCGACGGCGTGGACATCGTCCAGTTCGACGAGCCGGCCTTCAACGTCTACATGGCCGAGGCCGCGGAATGGGGTGTCAAGGCGCTGGAGCGTGCTGCCCAGGGGCTGCACGAGGCGGGCCGGGCATCGGGTCGGCCCTGCACCACGGCGGTCCATATCTGCTACGGCTACGGCATCCAGGCCAACATCGACTGGAAGCAATCGCTCGGCCAGGAGTGGCGCCAGTACGAGCAGGTGCTGCCGGCGCTGGCCGCCAGCTCGATCGACCAGGTCAGCCTGGAGTGCATCCACTCCCACGTGCCGGCCGAGCTGATGGCGCTTCTGGCCGGCAAGGATGTGATGGTCGGCGTGATCGATGTGGCCAGCGACCAGATCGAGACCGCCGAGGAGGTGGCCGAGACGATTGGCCGGGCGCTGCAGTTTGTGCCGCGCGACCGGCTGATCGCCTGCACCAACTGCGGTTTGGCGCCGATGTCGCGGGCGGTGGCCGAGGCCAAGCTCGCGGCGTTGGCAAAAGGCGCCGCGCTGGCGCGGCTGCGGTTTGGTTGAGGGCCGCTAAAGGCCGGCCCAGGCCACCGCGCCGGGCAGGGTGTCGATCAGCACCGGCCCGATGGCTGGCGCTGCGTCGGCCACGGTGATCGCGGCCAATACCGCCTGCACTGCGGCCTCGGCCTGCGTGGCGTCAGCGGCATGCACCCGCAACAGCGATTCCCCAGCGCGCACGCGG
The DNA here is from genome assembly GCA_031394235.1 of Betaproteobacteria bacterium. Lineage (GTDB taxonomy): Bacteria > Pseudomonadota > Gammaproteobacteria > Burkholderiales > Burkholderiaceae_C > Pseudaquabacterium. The sequence goes on along the minus strand of JANMXG010000191.1, from coordinate 14,186 downwards.
CTGCCCAGCGGACGGATTTGCGACAGACCGACGCGGTGATCCACCGTGTCACCGGCACGCCGCCGCCCACCGCCCAGCGCCACCACCACCATGCCCATTGCACGGGTGTCCATTGCCGCCACCCAGCCGTCGTGGGACGCGGGCACGTCAACCACGACTGGGGCGGTCGGCAGGTGGGCCGCAGTCAACACATCGGCCGGACCGCCCAGCCCGGCCACCATCCGGGCAAAGTGGTCCGCTGCCCGGCCACTGGCCAAGGCGGCTCGGGCCAGCGCCCGACCCTCCGCCAGCGTGGGCGCCAGGCCGCCCATTTGCAGCAGGTGCGCCGCCAGCGCCAGCGTGACGTCCAGCAGGCGGGGGTCTTGCGCCGCGCCGGTCAGGAAGTGGATGCTCTCGGCCACCTCGAGCGCGTTGCCGGCGCTGTGGCCCAGCACCTGGTTCATGTCGGTGATCAGTGCCCGGCAAGGCAGGCCAGCGCCGGTGGCGACTTCGACCAGGCTGGTGGCCAGGCGGCGGGCCTCGTCAGGCTGGGTCATGAACGCGCCGTTGCCCAGCTTGACATCCATCACCAGGCCTTGCAGACCGGCGGCGAGCTTCTTGCTCAGGATGCTGGCGGTGATCAACGGCAGTGACTCGACCGTGGCGGTGACGTCGCGCACGGCGTAAAGCCGCCGGTCGGCTGGCGCCAGGGTGGCGCTGGCCCCGACGATGGCGCAGCCGGCGTTGCGCAGCACCTGCAACAACAAGGCCGGTGGTGGCGCGGTGTTGTAGCCCGGCAAGGCCTGCAGTTTGTCGAGCGTGCCGCCGGTGTGGCCCAGGCCGCGGCCCGAAATCATCGGCACCACGCCGCCGCAGGCCGCGACGATCGGCGCCAGTACCAGGCTGACCTTGTCGCCCACGCCGCCGGTGGAGTGTTTGTCCAGCACCGGACCGGGCAGGTTGGCGCCCTGCCAGTCCAGCACGGGGCCGGAGTGGGTCATCGCCCGGGTCAGCGCCACGCATTCGCTGCGGTCCATGCCGTTGAGCAGGATCGCCATCGCCAACGCGGCGACCTGGCCTTCGCTCCAGGATTCATCCACCAGGCCCTGCACAAAGGCCTGGATCTGCGGCCCGGTGAGCGCGTGGTGGTCTCGCTTGGCGCGAATGATTTCGGCCGGCAGCATGTTCAGTAGCTGCTGGCGGAAGCGGCATTGCCGCCGCTGCTGCTGTCACTGCGGCCCTCACTTCGGCTGTCACTGCGGCTGACACTCCGGCCACCGCTGCGGCCATCACCGCTGCCCGCAAGCACCGTCTCGATGTCGCCCAGCAAGCCGCTGGCGCCAAAGCGCAAGCGTTGCGGTGTGAGCGCTGACTCGCCCAGGATCTCGCGCACCAGCGCGATGTAGACCTCGGCGTCGGCCACGCTGCGGATGCCGCCCGATCCCTTGAAGCCCACCTGGGCGCCGCGTGGGTGGGCGGCGATGGCCTGCAACATCACCCGCGCTGCGTCGGGCGTGGCGCCGGTAAGGGTCTTGCCGGTGCTGGTCTTGAGAAAATTAACACCGGCGTCGAGCCCGATCAGGCAGGCCTGGCGGACCAGCGCCGGCGTGGCCAGGTCGCCCGACTCCAGGATCAGCTTGAGCGTGCGCCCCGGGCAGGCGGCCCGCACGGCGGCCACCAGCGCCGCTGCGCCGGCCGCGTCGCCCCTGCGCAGTGCGCGCCAGGGCAGCACCAGGTCAACCTCGTCCGCCCCGGCGTCGACGATGGCGCGGGCGTCGGCCACCGCGGCCGCTGCGTCCAGCCCGCCGGCAGGAAAGTTGGCCACCGCGGCCACGCGGATGCCCGCAGGCAGTGCCGCGCGGGCCTGCGCCACGAAGCGCTGCCAGACGCAGACGGCGGCCGGTGCGCCCGCCGCACCCAGGCTGGCGCGGGCACACAGCGCGCTGATGGCGGCGGCATCGTCGGCGTCGTTCAGGCTGGTCAGATCGAGACAGGCCAAGGCCAATCGCGCCGTTTTGACGCGTTGCGCGGCTTGCACGGATTGATCGGTTGGGGCGATTTGGACGGCTTGGGCGGTTTGGGCGGTGCCCGGCGGGGTGTCGCGCGGCGTTGTGCTCATGGTGTTCACAATCATAGGCGCGGCCGCTGCCCGGCAAACGGGGTACGCTGACGCCTTCCGCCTGCCGACGCATCCCTCCTCCGCCAGCCTGTTTTGGACGCCCCATGACCCCTGCTGATTTGTCCCACTGCCGCGTTCGCCCTGCCGCCCGCCTGGCACTCTGTGCGGCGGCACTGGCGATGGCGCTGGTGTTGCCGGCTGCCGCCGAACGGGTGGGAGAGGTGGACACGGTGTTCAAGCTGATCGGCCCGGACCACAAGATCGTCATTGATGCCCATGACGATCCCGGTGTGCGCGGCGTCACTTGCTACGTGTCGCGGGCCAAGACCGGCGGCATCAAGGGCGGTCTCGGGCTGGCCGAGGACAAGGCCGAAGCCTCGATCGCCTGCCGCCAGACGGGCGCCATCAGTTTTCCGAAGCCGCTGCCCAAACAGGACGAGATGTTCAACGAACGCCTCTCGCTGGTCTTCAAGCGGCTGCGCGTGGTGCGCCTGGTGGATGCCCCGCGCAACACGTTGATCTACCTGACCTACTCGGACCGGGTCATCGAAGGTTCGCCGCAGAACAGCATCACCGCGGTGGCGGTGGACCGCGGCACGCCGATTCCGCTGGCGCGGTGACGGGACACCGCTGCGGCTGTGGCGTGCCCGGCCCGGCCGGGTTTGCAGCCGCTGGCTGTTGGCCGCGCGCATACTTCACACCAGGCACTCACAGGCAGGAAACGCACGCATGAACACAGCGATCAATGTCCAGCCGCGCGCCGCCGCAGGCCCGCCCGGGCGCAGCGTCCGGATACCGCCGTCTTGAACCCGCCGCTGCCTGCAACGGGCGCTGCGCAGGGCCGGGGCTACGGGGACGGCAGCGCACCGACGCCGGTGAGGACCACCGGGCCGCTGTTCATCGTCTTTAACCTCGGTTCGGGCTCGGGTGATGAAGCGCGGGCGCGTGCGGCCATCCAGCAGGCCTGCGATGGCGCCGGGCGAGCGTTTGAGCTGATCGGCGTGGACGATCCCCGCCAGTTGCCCGCGCTGGCCCGCGTGGCCGTTCAGCGCGCGCAACAGGCGCAGGGTGTAGTGGTCGCCGCGGGCGGCGACGGCACGCTGAACGCCGTGGCGCAGGCCGTGCTTGGCAGTGGCTGCGCCTTTGGCGTGCTGCCGCAAGGCACCTTCAACTACTTCAGCCGCACCCACGGTATTCCGTCCGACACCGCAGAGGCAATGCAGGTGCTGTTGCAGGCCAGCGCAAAGCCCGCCCAGGTGGGCCTGGTGAACGGGCGTGTGTTCCTGGTCAACGCCAGCCTGGGGCTGTACCCGAAGCTGCTGGAAGACCGCGAGGGCTGGAAGCATCAGTTCGGCCGCAGCCGGCTGGTGGCCTTCGGCGCCGGGCTGGCGACGCTGCTGCGCGGCTACCGCAGCCTGCGCTTGCGCATCGAGGTGCAGGGCGTGACGCGCAGCGTGCGTACGCCAACGCTGTTCGTCGGCAACAACGCGCTGCAGATGGAGCAGCTCGGGTTTCCCTTGGCCCAGGCCATCGACGGCGGCGCGCTGGCGGCCATCATGCTGCGCCCGGTCTCGCGCCTGTCTATGCTGGCGCTGTTGCTGCGCGGTGCCTTTGGCAAGCTGGGTGACGCCGACCAGATCGTGGGCGTGCCGTGCAAGCAACTTCAGGTGCATGCGGCGCGGGCTTTTGGCCCCCGACGCGTCAAGGTGGCGACCGATGGCGAGATCATCTGGCTGCCGATGCCGCTTGAGTTTGCGGTGTCTGGCGAGCCGTTGTGGCTGATCCGCCCGGACACGCCGGCACCCGAGCGTGTTGCCGCATGACCTTGCTGCTGCACCTCTCGGACCCGCACTTCGACACCGAGCGGGCGCCGGTGGTCGCTGCGCTGGAGGCCTTGGTGCGCGAGCAGCGGCCCGATGTGCTGCTGCTGTCGGGCGACATCACGCAACGGGCCACGCCCGCCCAGTTTGCCGCGGCGCGTCGCTTTGTCGACCGGCTGGCGGTGCCGGCGCTGGTGGCGATACCGGGCAACCATGACATTCCGTTGTTCAACCTGGCCGCGCGGCTGCTGTGGCCCTATGCCCGGTATGCACGCGCCTTCGGCCCGAATCTCGAACCCGAGTTCGAGAACACTGAGGTGCTGGTGCTCGGGCTCAACACCACGCGGCGCTGGCGCCACGTCGATGGTGAAGTCAGCGCGGCGCAAATCGAGCGCGTGGCGCGGCGCTGTGAACAGGCGCCGGCGGCACAGTGGCGCATCGTCGTGGTGCACCAGCCGGTGGCGGTGTCGCGGCCGCAGGATGTGCACAACCTGCTGCACGGCCGCGACGCGGCGGTGCGGCGCTGGTCGGCAGCGGGTGTGGACCTGGTGCTGGGCGGCCATATCCACTTGCCCTTCGTGCTGCCGCTGCATGAACAAATGGTCGGCCTGCCGCGGCGTTTGTGGGCGGTGCAGGCCGGCACCGCCGTCAGCGCGCGGGTGCGCAGCGAGGCCGGCAACTCCGTGAACCTCATCCGCATTGACGCCAGCACTGGCACGTCGGAGCCGGCAGGCGCTGCTGCAGCACGTCCACTGCAGATCGAGCGCTGGGACCATGTGCCGGCGGCACAGCGTTTTGATTGTGTGTCGGTGCACCGATTGCCGCAGCGGCATGACGCCTGACCCATGGCTGGCGCTGGCCGGTTGGGTGGGCGCCCATGCGCTGGGGGTATTCGTGGCGCTGTTGTGTGCGCTGCTGCTGCTGGCGGCCTTCATCGCCTGGGTCTGGGACAGGCGGGTGTTGCGCCGGGCACAAGCCGCGTTTTCGCCACCGGCGGTGCTGCTGTTGAAGGTCGCGGTCGGGTTTGCCACCGTGCTCGGCGCAGCAGCCGGCTTTGCCGAGATTGCCGAACAACTCGGCCCCGACGGCGTCATGTCGCGGGCCGACGAGGCCTTGGCAGCGTCGATTCGAGCGCAGGTGGGTGTCGGCACGCTGCAGGTGTTTGCCGGGCTCACGCACCTGGGTGACCCGCTGGTGCTGGCGCTGCTGGGCGTGGCGGTGGCACTGGGGCTGTTGTGGCACGGTCAGCGCGGCCTGGCGCTGGGTTGGGTGCTGGCGCTGGGCGGCAACGCGCTGCTGAACCCGCTGCTCAAACGTGTTTTCGAGCGGGTACGACCGGTGCACGACCACGGCCTGGTCGCGGAACTGAGCTGGAGCTTCCCCAGCGGGCACACCTCGGGCGCGACCGTGGCCTACGGCATGCTGGCTTACGTGGTGCTGCGCACGCTGCCCCCCGCCTGGCACCTGCCGGCGGTGCTGGGCGCCACCGCGCTGGCTTTCAGCGTCGGCAGCAGCCGTGTGTTCTTGCAGGTGCACTTTGCCAGCGACGTGCTGGCGGGCTTTGCCTCTGGCACGGCCTGGCTGGTGGTGTGCGCTTTGAGTGTCGGGGCGGGCCAGCGCTGGCGCTCGCTGCGCCCGCGCTGATCGGCATCGCGCGCGCACGCGGACGCCGGCAGTCAGCCTGTTGCGCGGGTTGGCCATGGGGACAGCGCGGCCCGACGGGCCGGTGTCAGCCGGCCTGCGGGCCTATTGCCTCAGCAGGGCATCCCCTGGCGCGTAGTCGCTCACCTTCAGCGGGCTGTGGCGGTTGATGTAGGCGCGCAGCACCTCGGCGTCGTTGAAGCCGAAGTTGACATAGCCAGGGTGACTGTTCAGCTTGGGGTAGCCGTCGCCACCGATGGCGGTGAAGTTGGTGACCGCCATCCGGTACTGGCGCGTGCGGTCGATCGGCTTGCCACCGACCTGGGCGTCCACCACCGCGCTGCCCTGGATGCGCCAGCGCAGGCCGGCGGTCTGCGGGTAGCCGCCCGAGCCGGGCGTCATCTGCGCCGCTGCACCCAGGTAGTCCAGCAGTTCGGCGCCGCTGAGGGTGATCACGCCCACGGTGTTGGAGAACGGCTGCACCTTCAGCAGGTCGCGGTAGGTGATCTGGCCGGCGGGCAATGAGTCGCGCACGCCGCCCGAGTTGATCAGCGCCAGGTCAGCGCCGGTGCGGTCCATCATGGCCGAGGCAATCAGCACGCCCAATGCCACCGGCTGCTGGCGGACCCGGGCGCGGTCGCCGTCCAGCACGCCGTCGGTCACGCCCACGGGCACCGTCAGCTGGCTCTGGCCGGCGTCCTGGAAGGGTTGCAAGAAGGCGCGCAGTGCCGGGTCTTCGGTCACGATTTCGGCGTAGGGCGTGCGCTTGCCGTCGGGCAGGCGCTGTTTCAGGTTGACCGGCAGCAGTTGGTATCGCTGCAGCGTGACCCGACCGGCGTCGATGACGAAATCGGCGCGGCCGACGTACTTGCCCCATTCGTGCGCCTGCACGATCCAGCTGCCGTTCTGGCGGTCGGGTGCACAGGGCGAGCCGGGCAGGTAGGCGTTGTTGCGCTGGTTCTCGGCGGCCATGCAGACCGGGTTCTGGCTGTGGCCGCCCACCACCAGGTCCAGGCCGGCGACTGCACGCGCCATCTCCACGTCGCCCGGCGCGTTGACGCCGCGCTGGCCGTCGGGATAGTGGCCCATGTGGGTGACGGCAATCAGCATGTCGGCCTGGCCGCGCAGTTGCGGCACCAGCACGGCGGCCTCGGCGATCGGCTTGCGGAACTCGATGCCGGTGATGTTGTCGGGCAGCACCATCTTGGCGGTGTCGTCGGTGGTCAGGCCGATCACCGCGATCTTGTGGCCGGCGCGCTCAAAGATGCGGTAGGGCTCGAACAGCCGTTTGCCGTCCCGGTAGATGTTGGCCGACAGCATCGGAAAGTTGATCCAGGCCCGCTGTTTGGCCAGCACGGCGGGTGGGTTGTCAAACTCGTGGTTGCCCACCGCCATCGCGTCGTAGCCCAGCAGCGCCATGCCCTTGAAGTCGGGCTCGGCGTGTTGCAGGTCGCTCTCGGGCACGCCGGTGTTGACGTCGCCGCCGTCCAGCAGCAGGGTGTGGCCACCGGCGGCTGTCACTTCGGCCCGCACGCCGTCGATCAGCGTTTTGCGCGCCGCCAGGCCACCTTCGCCATCGGCGTTGGTCCAGAACCGGCCGTGGTGGTCGTTGGTGTGCAGGATGGTGAGCTTGAGTGGCGCGCGGGGTGCTGCCGGCGGTGTGCTGCAGCCGGCCAGCAGCGCGGCGATGGCCAGCAGGAGGGCGAGCGGTGCGGCAGGGGTCTTGGCCATGCCGGGTCAGACACCGGACGACGCCAGGATCGCCGGTACCACCGCCGCCAGCAGGCGGGCTGCCAGCGCTGCCGTGGCCTGGGCGGTGTGCAGGGTGTGGGCGTGGCTCAGGGTCTGGGTGGTCATGCCGGCGCCCATGTTGGTCAGCATCGCCAGGCCCAGCACCTTCAGGCCCGCATGGCGCGCCAGGATGGTTTCGGGCACGGTGCTCATGCCCACCGCCTGGGCGCCCATGGCGCGCAGCATGCGGATCTCGGCCGGGGTCTCGAACTGCGGGCCCAGCACCCAGGCGTAGACCCCCTCGTGCAGCTCGATGCCGGCCTCGGCGGCGGCGGCAGCGGCCTGGTCGCGCAAGGTGGTGTCATAGGCCTGGCCCATGTCGACGAAGCGGCTGGCGCCGGGTTCGTCGTGCAGGGGGGTGCGCTGCACGATGTTGAGGTGGTCGCTGATCAGCATCAGCGAGCCGGGGGGCATGTGCGGCTCCAGGCTGCCGGCGGCATTGGTCAGCAGCAGGGTGTCGCAGCCCAGCGCGGCCAGGGTGCGGATGGCGCCCTTCATGCCGGTGGCATCGCCGGTCTCGTAGGCATGCTTGCGGCCGCGCAACAGCGCCACGGCGTGGCCGCCGATGTGGCCCAGTCGCAAAGCGCCAGCATGGCCGGCCACGCCCAGCACCGGGAAGGCGGGCAGGTCGGCGTACGGGATGTCGATCGCGCCGTCCACCAGGTCGGCGATGCCGTCCCAGCCCGAGCCCAGCACCAAGCCCAGGCGGGGCCGGAGACCGGGCGCACGTTGGCGGATGCGGGCCAGGCTGTGGTCGATGGCGTCTTGCAAGGCGTTGTGGGTCATGGCGGCGGGGCGATCAGGGTTGGCGCGGGCTGGGCGGTGTGGGTGAGGCGGTGGGCTGGGCCGCCGGGTCGGCTGGACTGGCGCGACCCGCCAGATGGCCGGGGCCGAAGCTGGCGGGCAACAAAGCCCCCAGCGTATACCGGGCACGCACGCTGTGCAGGTCGGCGGTCCAGACCGGTGCGTCATCGGCGGCAAATTCGCGCAGGCGCTGGCGGCAGCCGCCGCATGGGGTGACCGGGTCGTTGGCCACGCCCACCACCACGGCCGCCAGGATGCGCCGGCCGCCGGCCAGCACCAAGTGCGCGATGGCCGACGCCTCGGCGCACTGGCTTTGCGGATAGGCGGCGTTTTCGACGTTGCAGCCGGCATGGACGCGGCCGTGTTCGTCCAGCAGCGCGGCGCCCACGGCAAAGTTCGAGTAAGGCGCATAGGCCTGCGCCCGGGCAGCGCGGGCGGCGGTGATCAACTGGCCCATCTGTGCGTCGGTCGGTCGCCGGATCGCGGGGGCGACGAGGTCTGCTGGCAGGGCATCGACTGGCGGCGGCTGTGTTCGGGTCATGGGTCAACGCTCCTTGACGTATGGCACACCCAGCGCTGCCGGCGCCCGCGAGCGGCCGATAAAGCCGGCCAGCAGCACCACCGTCATCACGTACGGCAGCGCCTGGATCGCCTGCACCGGCACCGCGCCGCCGCCCAGCGCGGCGGGCAGGTCCACGCCCTGCAGCCGGATCGCCACCGCGTCGAGAAAGCCGAACAGCAGGCAGGCCCACAGCGCGCCCACTGGATGCCACTTGCCGAAGATCATCGCCGCCAGCGCCATGTAGCCGCGCCCGGCGGTCATGTTGGGCACGAAGTTGGCGTTTTGCGCCAGCACCAGGTAGCTGCCGGCCAGGCCGCAAAGCAGGCCGTTGGCCGCCAGCGCGCCGTAGCGCAGGCCTTTGACTGACAGGCCGGCGGCGTCCACCATCGCCGGGTTTTCGCCAGTGGCGCGCAGGCGCAGGCCCAGGCGGGTGCGGTACAGCCCCCACCAGACCAGCGGCACCAGCGCCAAGGCGCCATACACCAGCCCGTTGTGACCCAGCAGGCCGCCACCCAGGACCTTGCCCAGCCACGGCACCGCTGCCAGCGTTGCCGCCAGCCCGGTGAACCACGGCGTCAGGCGCACCGTATCGGGCAGCGGCGGGGTTTGGCCACCCTGCTTGAACCAGGCGATGCCCAGCACGATCGACAAGCCGGCCGCGATCATCGTCAGCGCCATGCCCAGCACCACCTGGTCGCCGGTGTGGCTGACACAGGCAAAGCCGTGCAACATCGACAGCGCCACGCCCACCAGCAGCGCGGTGGCCAGCGCCAGCGGCAGCGAGCCGGTGAGCGCACCCGCCGCGCCGGCGGCAAAAGCGGCCAGCAACATCTTGCCCTCCAGCCCCAGATCGATCACGCCTGCACGCTCGCTCAGCACCGCCGCCAGGGCACACAGGATCAAGGGCGTGCTGACGCGCAGCGTGGACGCCAGCAGCCCGCCGATCAGGGCTTCATCCACCGCCGGCTCCCGGTGGCACAGCGGATGGATTCGCAGGGGGCCGGGTCCAGGCGTAGATGCGCGCCAGCGCCGGGACAGCCACCTGCGCCATTGCGCCCGAAAACAGCACGATCAGGCCTTGCAGCGTGGTGACCATGTCGCGGCTGAAGCCGGGGATTTCAAACGCCAGCTCGGCACCGCCCTGGTAGAGCGCGCCAAACAACAGCGCCGCCAGCACGATGCCCACCGGGTGGTTGCGGCCAATCAGCGACACGGCGATGCCGGTGAAGCCCGCGCCCACCACATAGTCCAGCAGCAACCGGTGCTGCACGCCGGCCAGCTCATTGATGCCGACCAGGCCGGCCAGCGCGCCGCTCAGGGTCATCGCCATCATCACCTGGCCGCGCGGACGCACGCCGCCGTAGTGCGCCGCGTCGGGTGAAAAGCCGACCGCACGCAGCTCGTACCCGGCCCGGGTACGCCACAGGAACTGCCCCACGCCCACCGCAGCGGCCACCGCCAGCAGCACGCTCAGGTTGAGTGGGGTGCGCGGCCAGCTGATGCCCAGCGCCGCCAGCACCTGGTGCATGCCGGGCATGTGCGCCGACTCGGCGAAGGCCCGGCTTTCCAGCGTCATGTTGCCCGGCTCCTTCAACACGTTGACCAGCAGATAGGCCAGCAGTGCCGAGGCGATGAAGTTGAACATGATGGTGGTGATGACGGTATGGCTGCCACGCCAGGCCTGCAGCGCGCCAGGCACCGCCGCCCAGAGCGCGCCGCCGGCCATGGCTGCCAGCACCATCAGCGGCAGCAGCAGCGCCGCCGGCAGATGTGCGCCCAAGGGCAGCGCCACCAGCGCGCAGCCCAGGCCGCCCATCGTGGCCTGGCCCTCGCCGCCAATGTTGAACAGCCCGCCGTGGAAGGCCACCGCCACCGCCAGGCCCGTGAAGACGAAGGTGGTGGCGTAGTACAGCGTGTAGCCGATGCCGGCCTGGCTGCCAAACGCGCCCTTGACCAGCAGCGCAAGCACTTGCGGCGGGTTCAGGCCGACGATGGCCACCACCACGGCGCACACCGCCAGCGCCAGCGCCAGGTTGACCAGCGGCAGCAGCAGCACGTCCATCCAGCGTGGCAGGTCGACCGGGCGGCTCACCGGCAGGGGTCCTGGAGGCGGTTGCGGCGGGCCGCGCTGCGGTCGTCCGGATCGGCTGCCGCGGCCAACGGCAGCGCCGGCATGAAGCCCGGCGCCAGCATCTCGGTTGATTCGGGTTCGGTCTGGGGCAGGACTTCGCCGCTGCCGCAGTGCAGCCGGGCCAGCGCCAGCTGCGGCGCCGGTTTCGGGACACAACGGCCCATGCGCAGCGCGGCCGTGCGCAGCACCACGGCGCCAACGCGCAGCCCCTGCGTCAGCAGCTTCATGGCGCGGCCCCGGCCATCAGCACGCCCAGCGCGGTCTCGGTGCAGTCGGCGATGGCCAACTCGCCGGCTATGCGGCCGCGGTCCATCACCAGCACGCGGTCGGCGAGGGCCAGGATCTCGTCGAGCTCGCTCGACACCACCAGCACCGCGCCGCCGGCGTCGCGCATCGCCCTCAGCCGGCCATGGATGAACTCGATGGCGCCGATGTCCACGCCGCGGGTGGGTTGGCCCACCAGCAGCACCTGCGGCGGCCGGGCCGGCGCCAGGGCCTCGCGCGCCAGCACCAGCTTTTGCTGGTTGCCGCCCGAAAACCGGGACGCGCGCAGGTCGGGGTTGCGCGGCCGCACGTCGTAGGCGTCCATCATCACGCGGGTCTGTGCACGCATGGCCGTGCGTTTCAACCAGCCCCAGGCGCTGGCAAACCGGGTGCTGTGCTGGTAGCCCAGCACGGCGGTCTCCCAGGCGGCAAACGGCAGCACCATGCCGCAGCGGTGGCGGTCCTCGGGCACATGGGCCAACCCGTGCTGGCGGGCCGTGGCCGGATCGAGCCAGCAGCCAGGGCTGAAATCGCGGCCACCCAGGCGCAGGCTGCCGTCATCCGGTGCGGCCATGCCCGAGAGCACGGCCAACAGCTCGCTCTGGCCGTTGCCCGACACCCCGGCGATGCCGACGATCTCGCCAGCGCGCAGCGCCAGCGAGACACCCGTCAGCCGCGGCACGCCCAGCGCGTCGGTCCAGCGCAGGTCTTGCGCGGCCAGCAGCGTGGCGCCAGGCCGGGCGGGCGATGCGCTGGCATCGCGCCCGGTGTGCACCCGCCGCCCGACCATGGCCTCGGCCAGCTGGTCCAGGCTGCACTGGCCGATCGGTCCATCAAACACCACCGCGCCCTGGCGCATCACGGTGACGGCGTCGCACAGCGCCATGATCTCCTTGAGCTTGTGGGTGATCAGCAGCAGCGTGGTGCCGGCGTCGCGCAGCCGGCGCAGCGTGACAAAGAGCTGCGCCGTCTCCTGCGGCGTCAGCACGGCAGTCGGCTCGTCCAGGATCAGGATGCGGGCGCCGCGAAACAGCGCCTTCAAGATCTCCAGCCGCTGGCGCTCGCCCATTGGCAGGTCTTCGACCGGCGTGTCGAGACGCACCTGCAGGCCGGTATCGTGCATCAGCGCCTGCAACTCGCCGCGCACCTGTGCGCGGGCGCGCTTCAAGCGCCAGTCGGGCTCGGCGCCCAGCATGATGTTGTCCAGCGCGGACAAGGTTTCAACCAGCATGAAGTGCTGGTGCACCATGCCGATGCCCAGCGCAATCGCGTCCTTGGACCCGGCGATCAGTGCCGGCTGGGCATTGATCGTGACGGCGCCGCTGTCGGCCTGGTAAAAACCGTAGAGGATCGCCATCAAGGTGCTCTTGCCGGCGCCGTTTTCACCCACGATGCCGTGCACCGTGCCCGCCGCCACCGTGAGCGAGACGTCATGGTTGGCCTGCACCGCGCCGAAGCGCTTGTTGATGCCTTGCATCAGCACGGCTGGCGGCGGGCCGGCTTGCAGCGTAGCCATCAGCGGGGGTTCAGGGCGTTGATTCAGTACTTGCAGGCGTTGTCGGCCATGTAGTCAGCGACCTTGATCTTGCCGCCGATGATGTCGGCCTTGGCGGCATCGACCTTTTTCTTCATCTCGGCCGACACCAGCTTTTCGTTGTGCTGGTCCATCGCATAGTCCACGCCGCCCTCCTTCAGGCCCAGCACGGTCACGCCTGGCGTGGTCTTCTTGGACAGGGTGTAGACCGCCACATCCACCCGCTTGACCATGCTGGTGAGCATGGTGCCGGGGTGCAGGTGGTTCTGGTTGCTGTCGACGCCGATGGCCAGTTTGCCGGCGTCCTTGGTGGCCTGGTAGACCCCCACGCCGGTGCCGCCGGCAGCGGCAAAGACCACATCGACGCCCTTGGCAAACTGGGCCTTGGCCAGCTCGCTGCCGCGGGTCGGGTCGTTCCAGGCTGCGGGCGTGGTGCCGGTCATGTTGGACGTGACCTCGACCTTGGGGTTGGCGTACTTGGCGCCCTGCTCATAGCCGCACTGGAACTTGCGGATCAGCGGGATGTCCATGCCGCCGATGAAGCCGACCTTGCCGGTCTTGCTGGCCAGCGCGGCCATCATGCCGACCAGGAAGCTGCCCTCCTGCTCCTTGAACACCACCGACTCGACATTGGGCAGCTTGACCACCGAGTCGATGATCGCGAACTGCAGCTTGGGGAAGTCCTTGGCCACCTTCTCCATCGTCGAGCCTTGACCAAAACCAACGCCGATGACGGGCGACGCGCCCTTGTCGGCCATTCGGCGCATCGCCTGCTCACGCTGGGCTTCGTTGCTGATCTCGAAGTCGAGGTAGGGCTTGCCCGTCTCTTTTTTCCAGCGCTCGGCGCCGTTGTAGGCCGCTTCGTTGAAGGACTTGTCGAACTTGCCGCCCATGTCGTAGATCACGGCGGGTTGGGCCTGGGCCTGCGTTGTGGCAAAGGTCATGCAGATCAGGCCAGCGGCGGCCAGCACAGCGTGTTTCATGTGATCGGGGTCCCCGGCGAGGTGAATGTATGTGGCTGTCAGGATAGCAAGTCCCGGGCCTCGGGCGGCAAGGGTCTTGCCGGCGGTGGGCTCCGCTAGCATGCGCGCCATGGCCGATTTAGCCCCCCCGACGGCTGCTGCCGGCAGCCCAGACCCGATCGCTGAATTGATGCGCCAGGCCCGGCGCCTGCCCAAGGTGCTGCTGCACGAGCACCTGGACGGCGGCCTGCGTGTGGCCACCCTGCTGGCGCTGCTGCGCGCCCGCGGCCTGGCCGCGCCGGCCGACGACGAGGCGACGCTCTCAGCCTGGTTCGACGCCCGTGCCTACGCCGGCTCGCTGGAGGAGTACCTGCGCGGCTTTGCGCTGACCGTGGCAGCGATGGCCACGCCCGAAGCGCTGGAGCGGGTGGCTTTCGAGGCCGCCGAAGATGCCTGCGCCGAGGGCTGCGTGCTGGCCGAGTTCCGCATCGCGCCGTTGTTGTTCGAGCCGTATGGCGTGCCGGGCGATGTGGCGGTGGCCGCGCTGCTGGCCGGGCTGTCGCGCAGTGAATTGCCCTG
>JANMXG010000190.1:0-6677 GCA_031394235.1 Betaproteobacteria bacterium | reverse complement strand
GCCTGACCTTGGAGGGCATCGTCACCGCGTTGGCCACGCACTACGGCTGGGCCGGCCTGGGTGAGCGCATCCCGGTGCGCTGTTTTGTCACCGACCCCAGCGTGGCTTCGAGCCTGAAGTTCTTGCGCAAGACCCCTTGGGCACGCGAGAAGGTCGAGAGCCTTTACCTGTTCATGCTGCGTGAACAGCGCCGGGCCGGGCCGCCCGGGTCCTCCATTCACCCGGCCACCAACCCGCCCGACGACCTGCCCGACAAGCGGCCCGCCTCAGGTCAGGCCTGACGGATCAGCGGCGGCGGCATGCTCGGCCGCCACTGGCGCCGCTGCGGGTTGGGGCTTGGGCCGGCGGCGCGACTCAAAATGCGCGACCCAGATCGTCGCTGCGCAGATCACCGTGCCGCCGACCAAGGTGGACTGGCTGGGGATATCGGCAAACAGCAACCAGCCCATCAGCGCCGACCAGACCAGGTCCAGGAACTTGGCCGACTGGGTGGCCGAGATGTCGGCCGACATGAAGGACCGGGTCAGGCAGTAGTGGCCGGCGCTGCCCAGCACGCCGCACAGCGCAAACGCGGCCCATTGCCACGGCCCCAGCCACTGCCAGTGCAGCAGCGCCAGCGGCAGGCTGAAGATCGACACCGAGATCGACTGCCAGACCACGATCACGCCGGGTGACTCATGCCGTGTCAGCGCCTTGGTCAGCAGGAACGAGGCGGCAAACACCGGCGCCGACGCCAGCATCAGCAGGTGGTAATACCCACCGCTGGCCGATAGCTTGGGGCCGACCACGATCAGCACGCCGGCAAAGCCCAGGCCGCAAGCCAGCCAGCGGGCCCAGCGCATCGGCTCCTTGAAAAACACATAGGCGCCGATCATGATGAAGATCGGCCCGGTGAAGCCGATGGCCGTCATGTCGGCCAGCGGGATGCGCGGCAGCGCCGAAAACCACAGACACAGCCCGGCGGTGTGCACCAGGCCGCGGGTGAACTGCGGCCCGACCTGCTGCGGCCAGTAGCCGGCAAAACGGTTGTGCGCCATCACCGGCAGCAGCACCAGCAGGCCAAACCCGTAGCGCAGAAACTGGGCCTGGAACGGGTCGATGTGCTGCGTCAACGACCGCATCAAGGCGTTGAGCATCGAGAACGTCAGGCCGGCCGCACTGGTCCACAGCAGGCCCCGGGTGGTGGGGCTCCAATGCGCGGCACGCTGGCTGAGCGATACCCAAGACAGCGGCAAATTCATCGTGGGTTGATGCTGCGGCGCATCGGCCCGTTGCGTCAGTCATGCCGGAGACAGGGCCGGCCGGGATGGGGGACATGCCCGTGTGCGGCAGCGCGGCGGCACGGGTGCCACGGACAATCCAGCTCATGAGTCAACAAGTGATCGGAATCGACTTCTCCAGCCGCCCCAGCCGGCGCAAGCCCATCGTGCTGGCCGGGGGCACACTGCGCGGCGCGGTGCTGCGGCTGGACGGCTTGCAGCGCTTCGAAACGTTGGAATCCTTTGGCCAGTGGCTGGCCCTGCCCGGTGCCTGGGTCGGTGGTTTTGACCTGCCCTTTGGCCTGCCGCGTGAGCTGGTGCAGACCCTGGGCTGGCCCACCGACTGGTCCGCCAGCATCGCGCACTACAGCGCGCTGGGCCGGCCCGAGATCCGCGACACCTTTGCCGCTTTCTGCAACGCCCGCCCGGTGGGCGGCAAATTTGCCCACCGCGCCTGCGACGTCCCGGCCGGGTCCAGCCCGTCAATGAAGTGGGTAAATCCGCCGGTGGCCTACATGCTGCATGCCGGCGTGCCGCTGCTGCTGGCCGCGGGTTTGAGTTTTCCGGCCCACACGCCGGGGCAGGGGGACGCTGGCCGGGTGGCGCTGGAGGCCTATCCTGGCCTGCTGGCGCGCGAGTTGATCGCCCGCCGGTCTTACAAAAGCGATGAGCGCGCCAAGCAGACGCCGGACCGGCTGATCGCCCGCAAGGACATCGTCGAGGCGCTGGAACAAGGCCGCACCCGCCTGGGCCTGCGCCTGAAGTTGACAGCCGCTCAGCGTGACGCCCTGGCCGACGACGCCAGCGGCGACGCGCTGGACGCCGTGCTGTGCTTGCTGCAGGCCGGTTGGGCGGTGGGCCAGCCCGGCTGGGGCCTGCCAGCGGCAGTGGATGCGCTGGAGGGCTGGATCGCCAGCGCCTGAGGCGCCGCGCTCAGCGGCAGCAAACCCAACCCCGCCCTGCCGGACCGGAAGTCGGGCGGGGTTGACCTGCTGACAATGCTGCGCCGCAGCAAAATCACCGGCCGACCACCGATGGTCGACTACCATCGGCCCACGCTGACCCCCGACGCCCGGCAAAACGTCGGACGCAAAACCGGTTCGGCGACCACGACGAGGACAGTGATTGGGCACAGACACCGCATACGCCGAACTGGGCCTGGCCCCGGGCGCGACCGAGCGCGAGGTCAAGGCGGCCTGGCGGCGGCTGGTGTCGCTGTGGCATCCGGACCGCAACGACCAGGCCGGGGCGCTGGTGCGCATGCAGCGCATTAACCTGGCCTTCGAGGCGTTGCGCCAGGCGGGGTTTCCGGTCACCTCTGACGGGTCCGTGCCGGACCCGGCGCCGCACAACACGCCGTCTGCCACGACGAGCGCATCCAGCGCCGACAAGGCTGATGCGGCTGGGGCCGATGCGCCGTACCGGCGGGGCCGCAGCGTCAGCCGCAAGCTCAAGCTGACGCTGGAAGAAGCCGCGCTGGGCTGCACCAAGGTGCTGCGTGGCAAGGCCCACACCACCGTGTGCGCGCATTGCGAAGGCGCCGGCTGGCGACCCAGCGCCAGCGCCTGCCGGGCCTGCGAGGGCGCTGGCACACAACGCCAGCGCGGCTGGTACGGCCTGTTCGGCAGCAGCGCCACGCCCTGCACCGCCTGCGCCGGCAGCGGCCACCCACCCACGCCCTGCACCGCCTGCGGCGGCGTAGGCCAGCGCAGCACACCTGGCTACCGGGTCACTGTGCGGCTGCCGGCCGGCGTGCGCGATGGCGACCAGTTGCAGGTGGATGGCCGCCGCATGCGGCCCGACCAGAGCCCGGGCGACCTGCTGATCCGGGTGCAGGTGCTGCCGCACGACGTCTTCACGCTGGCCGACGGCGACACCGGCAATGTGCACTGCACGCTACCAGTCAATGGTTTTGCCTGGCTGGCCAACCGGTCGGCGGTGTTGCCCACACTGTCGGGTCTGGACACGCTGGTGCTGGACCGTGCACAGCGCGATTACCGGCTGCCCGGCCAGGGATTTCCCGCCACGCGGCGCGGTCCACGCGGCGACCTGCTGGTGCATGTCGAGCCCTGCTTTCCGGACCGCCTGTCGATCGATCAGGAGATCCTGCTCGACCAGCTGGTGGCCACCGGCATGGGCCCGGAGGGCGGTGCCGCCGATGCCCGGCTGGGTGCCTGGCAGCAAACGCTGAAGGACTGGCAGCACCGCCGGCACGGCCACGCGCCGGACAGCGACTGACCTGCTGGCGACGCTGCGGTGCCACCAGCCCGCAGCAGCGCTGCCACCGTCGCGGCAAATGCCCCCGCTGACCGGCGGCTCAGGAAAACGCCCGTGGCAGGCGGCCCCCCGCTTTGGTATGCTGATGGTTAGCCTCACGAAGCATTATTGACCCTGCCCTGGCCATGCCCACGCCGCTGACCGACGCACCCGCAACCCCCCGCAAGGCCACGGCAAGGCGGGGGGCGGACGCAGCCGCGCCTACCCGGCTGGCGGGGCAGCCCGTCCACGCCAACGCCAGCCGAACCGCCGGCCAAACCGCCACTCAAATCGCAAGCCCATCCGCCAGCCAACCTGCCTGCCAATCCGCCAGCCCGGACGCCAAGTCGGCCGCGGCGCAGGTGATGGCGGTGTTGCCCGGCGTGATGGACGCGATGCGCCAGGTGATGCGCGCGCAGATCGACGGCCCGCTGACGGTGCCGCAGTTTCGCGGCCTGAATTTCATCGACCACCACCCCGGCAGCTCGGTCAGCGCGCTGGCCGGATTTTTGGGCGTCACCTTGGCCACCGCATCGGCGATGGCCGACCGGCTGGTGCGCGCCGGCCATCTGCAATCGCAGGGCAGTGCCACCGACCGCCGCCGCACCGAATTGCACCTGTGCGCCAGCGGCAAGGCCGTGCTGGACCGCATGCGCCACCAGACCCAGGCCGACATGGCGCGCTCGCTGCTGGCTTGCACGCCACAGCAACTGACCGCGCTGGTGGACGGTTTGGCGGTATTGGCACTGGCGTTCCCCCGGATCGAATCCCTTTGAGCTGTTTTGCCTGGAGACCGCATTGACACGGCCCCTGTCCTCCCCCCCGATACCGGCGCTGCGGGCGCTACCTGTGCCGCGCCGAACGTTTGCGCCGCGCCGGCACCACGGCCTCAGCCTCTTGCTGCTGGCCAGCCTGCTGTCGGCCTGCGGTCCCCGTACTGCCGCACCCGATCCTGCGGCGGTCACGGCCGGGCTGCCAGCAGCCGCCAGTCCGGGTGGCGGTAGCACCGCGTCCGGCGCGGGTGCGGGGGCCGCGGCCTCTGGCGCGGGTGCAGGGACCTCTGGCGCGGGCGCCCCGGCATCGGCCCCGGCCGGCGCCGCGCCAGCCCCGCCCGTCAGCGTGACACTGGTGCGCGCCGCGGCACGCGACTTCACCGTGGCGCTGGACGCCAGCGGCACGGTGACTTCGCTGAGCAGCGTGGATGTCAAATCCCAGGTCAGCGCCCAGGTGCTGGCGGTGCATGTCAAGGAGGGCCAGTTTGTGCAGCGCGGCCAGCCGCTGTTCACCCTGGATTCGCGCATCGACCAGGCCAACCTCAAGAAGGCCGAGGCCCAGTTGCAGAAGGACGAAGCCTCGCTGGCGGACGCCAAGCGCCAGCTGGCGCGCAGCCAGGATTTGCTGCGGCAGAACTTCATCTCGCAAGGCGCGGTCGACACCTCACTGGCCAACGTGGACGGCCAGCAGGCGGTGGTGGTCGCCGACCGGGCGGCAATCGATGCGGTCAAGGCCCAGCTCAGCTACTCGCGCATCAGCGCGCCGGGCGCTGGCCGGGTCGGGCCGATTGCGGTGTTTGTCGGCAGCAGCGTGTCGCCCACCGGCGCGGCAATGCTCAACATCACCCAGATCGACCCGGTGGCGGTGGCCTTCAACCTGCCGCAGCGCAACCTGCCGGACGCGCTGAAGGCGCTGGCTTCGGGCGTCGGTGAGGTCACGGCACTGCTGCCCGACAGCGCCGCCGCAGGCCCCGCTGGCGCCAGTCCGTCCGGCCTGCGCAAGGGCAAGCTGAGTTTTGTGGACAGCGCGGTGGACGGCACCTCGGGCACGGTCAAGGTCAAGGCGGTGTTTGCCAATGCCGACCAGGCGCTGTGGCCGGGCGCGTTTGTTACCGTCAAGATGGCGTTGCAAAACCTGCCCGACGCCATCGTCGTGCCACAGGCCGCGATCGTGCAGGGGGCACGTGGCACGGCGGTTTTTGTGGCCGGTCCGGGCAATGTGGCGGCGATCCGGCCGGTCAAGGTGCTGACTGCAGCCGGCACTGACGCGGTGGTGTCCGGTCTCAAGGCCGGTGAGCGGGTGGTGCTGGACGGCCGGCAGAACGTGCGGCCAGGCACGCAGTTGGTCGAGCGCTCGGCAGAGCCGGGGCGCAGCGCGGCGGGTGCGGCCGGCGCCGCCAGCGGCGGGGTGCGCACACCATGAACCTGTCCGAGCTGTTCATCCGCCGTCCGGTGATGACGGTGTTGCTCAACCTGGCGATCATCGCCGCCGGTGTCATCGGCCTGCGCAGCATCCCGGTGGCGGCGCTGCCGAGCTACAACACGCCGGTCATCAACGTCTTTGCCAACCTGCCCGGGGCAAGCCCCGAGACCATGGCCACTGCGGTGGCGCTGCAGCTGGAAAAGCAGTTTCAGACGATTCCGGGCCTGGTGGTGATCAGCTCGACCAATACCCAGGGCAGCACCAACGTCACGCTCGAATTTGACGAGGCGCGCAACATCGACCTGGCCGCGGTGGACGTGCAGGCCGCGCTGCTGCGGGCCCAGCGCACGCTGCCGCTGGAGATGACCGCACCGCCCAGCTACCGCAAGGTCAACCCGGCAGACGCGCCCATCCTGTTTTTGGCGCTGACCTCGCCGTCGATGAACCTGGCCGACCTGCAGGACTTTGCCGAGCACCTGATCTCGCCCACGCTGTCCACGCTCAATGGTGTGGCGCAGGTCAACATCTTCGGCGCCAAGCGCTTTGCGGTGCGGGTGCGGGTGGACCCGGCCGCCCTGGCCGCCCGCAACCTCAGCCTCGATGAATTGCGGCAGGCGCTGACCGCCGCCAACTCCAACTCACCCGTCGGCACGCTGGAGGGCCCGCGCCAGATCCTGTCGTTGCAGGCCAACAAGCAATTGCGCAATGCCGCCGAGTTTGCCGACCTGATCATCAGCGTGCGCGGCGGCAACCCGGTGCGGCTGCGCGAGGTGGCACAGGTCGAAGACAGTTTCGAGACGCTCAAGAGCTCGGCCAGCTTCAATGGCGAGACCTCGATCACGATCGGCATCCAGCGCCAGCCCGACGCCAACACGGTGGCGGTGGTCGATGCGATCAAGGCCAAGCTGCCTGCCTTCCGGGAGCAACTGCCTCAGTCGGTTCGCATCAACGTGGTCAACGACCGGT
>JANMXG010000189.1:0-8812 GCA_031394235.1 Betaproteobacteria bacterium | reverse complement strand
CGGTGGGCAGGCGCCTAGCGCCGTGGGGGTGGTCAGGCCGGCGCCGGGCCGCCCCAAGGCGGCTGACAACCCCCTCGGGGGGCAGGAGCGAAGCGACGTGGGGGCGGTCATCACGGCAAACCCACCGCCTCCACCATCGCCCGCACCTGCTCGATACGGCCCCGGCCGGCGCTGGCGACCGGCACCAGGCGGTGCGCCGCCGTCTGCGGCAGGATGGCCTGGATGTCGTCCGGCGCCACGTAGTCGCGCTGCGCCAGCAGGGCGCGGGCACGGGCGGCGCGCAGCACGCCAATGCCGGCGCGTGGGCTCAGGCCCTCGGCAAACCACTGGCCGGACCGGGTGGCGGCGATCAGCGCCTGCAAATAGTCCAGCAGTGACTCGGACGCATGCACCTGCAGCACCGCGTCCTGCGCGGCCAGCAACTCGGCCGGGCTCATCACCGCGCCCAGCCGCTCGACCAGGTGGCGGCGGTCCTCGCCGGCCAGCAGCGCGCGTTCACTGGCGCGGTCGGGGTAGCCCAGCGTGATGCACATCAGGAAGCGGTCGAGCTGGCTCTCGGGCAGCGGGTAGGTGCCCAGCTGGTCGCTGGGGTTCTGGGTGGCGATGACGAAAAACGGCCGCGGCAGGCGGCGGGTCTGGTTGTCCACCGTGACCTGCTGCTCCTCCATCGCTTCGAGCAGCGCACTCTGGGTCTTGGGCCCGGCGCGGTTGATCTCGTCGGCCAGCAACACCTGCGTAAAGACCGGACCTTGATGGAAGGCAAAGGCTTCGCTGCTGCGCTCGTAGACACTGACCCCGACCAGATCGGACGGCATCAGGTCGGCGGTGAACTGCACGCGCGAGAATTTCAAGCCCAGCGAGACCGCCATCGCATGCGCCAGGGTGGTCTTGCCGACACCAGGAACGTCCTCGATCAGCAAATGCCCGCCGGCCAGCATGCAGGCGATGCCGTCGTCGATCTGTGCGCGCTTGCCCACGATGACCGTGCTAATCTGGTTTGAGAGATTGGAAAGTCGCTGCGCAAGGTTGGCATCAGGCATGCGCGGCACCATACCGGAAAACACCCAGAGACCCGCATGGCCACAGCCTTCTACAGCCACCCCGAGTGCCGTTTGCACGATATGGGGGAAGGCCACCCCGAGTGCCCGCAACGGCTGGACGCCATCGCCGATCAACTGCTGGCCTCGGGCCTGGATATTGCGCTGCAGCACCGCGAAGCACCGCTCGCCACGCTGGCGCAAATCGAGCGCGCCCACAGCGCCCTGTACGTGCTGGAGCTGCGCGAGTTCATGCAGCAGGTGCAAGCCAGTGGTGAGTCTCGCCACCTCGACCCCGACACTGTCGTCTGCCCCGGCACCTGGCGCGCCGCGTTGCGGTCGGCCGGTGCGGCGGTGGCCGCGACCGAGGCGGTGGTGCGCGGCGAGGTCGACAGCGCTTTCTGCTCGATCCGCCCGCCCGGCCACCACGCCACGCGCAGCGCGACCATGGGGTTTTGCTTTTTCAACAACGTGGCCATCGGCGCCCGCCATGCGCTGGACGTGTTGGGGCTGGACCGGGTGGCGATCATCGATTTCGACGTGCACCACGGCAACGGCACCGAGGACATCATCGCCGGCGACGACCGAGTGCTGATGGCCAGCTTCTTCCAGCACCCGCTCTACCCCAACAGTGGCGCCGTGCCGATGGGCACCAACATGGTCAACGTGCCGATCCCGCCCTACACCCGCGGCATGGCCGTGCGCGAGATCATCGACGCGATGTGGATGCCGCGGCTGGAGGAGTTTCGGCCCCAGATGCTGTTCATCAGCGCGGGCTTTGATGCCCACCGCGAGGACGAACTGGGCCAGCTCGGCCTGGTCGAGGCCGACTACGAGTGGATCACCCGCCGGCTCAAGGACCTGGCCGACCGGCACTGCGGCGGCCGCATCGTGTCCTGCCTGGAAGGCGGCTACGCGCTGTCGGCGCTGGCGCGCAGCGTGGTGGCGCACCTGCGGGTACTGGCCGACGTCTAGCCTTCGGTCAGGCGGGCCGGCGGCCAGGCGGTCAGGCGCGCAGGCGGGTTGGCGGTGCCCGGCATGCCCGGGCGGGTCGGTGTCAGGCTGAGACAATCCAGCCACCATGAGCAACATCGATACCTTCCCCGAGCTGCTGGCCGCGTTGACCCACCCGACCGCGCTGCTGGAGCTGGCACTGCTGCTGGCCTGCCTGGGTCTGGCTTGGGGGACTGCCGCCTGGCTGCGGCCCCGCGGCGACGTCGATGGCATCTGGTTTGGCCGGCGCGGCTACGACGGCGTGCTGTTCCCGCTGTTGGCGCTGGCGCTGGCCTTGCTGGCCCGGTTGCTGCTGCGTGGCCACCTGCCGGTGGCGGTGTTCAAGCTGGCGGTGCCGGTGCTGGCCAGCCTGGCACTGATACGCGTCACGGTGCGGGTGCTGCATGCGGCGTTTCCCAACTCGCCGCTGATGCGCGCGCTGGAGCGCTCGCTGAGCTGGGCGGTCTGGATTGGTGCGGTGCTGTGGACCACCGGTTTGCTGCCGGTGGCATTGGCCGAGGCCGATGCCCTCAGCTGGCGCATCGGCGGCAGCCCGGTGTCGCTGCGCAGCCTGATCGAGGGCAGCCTGAGTGCGGTGGCGGTGATGCTGGTGATGTTGTGGCTGTCATCCACGCTGGAGTCCCGGCTGCTGCGCGCTTCCAGCGTCAATTTGAGCCTGCGCAAGATGGCGGCCAACGCCACCCGTGCCATCTTGCTGCTCGTCGGCCTGCTGATCGCCATGTCGACCGCCGGCATCCCGTTGGGCGCGCTCAGCGTGCTGGGCGGTGCGGTGGGCATCGGCATCGGCCTGGGCCTGCAGAAGCTGGCGGCCAACTACGTCTCGGGCTTCGTGATCCTGGCCGAGCGCTCGCTGCGCATCGGCGATGTGGTCAAGGTCGACAACTTCGAGGGTCGCATCACCGACATCAGCACCCGCTTCACGGTGATTCGCGCCGCCAACGGCCGCGAGTCGATCGTGCCCAACGAGATGATGATCACCCAGCGGGTGGAAAACTGCTCGTTTGCCGACCCCAAGGTGGCGCTGTCCAGCCTGGTACAAGTGGCCTACGGCACCGACCTGGCGGCACTGATCCCGCGCCTGGTCGAGGCGATGGCGGCGGTGCCGCGGGTCTTGTCCGACCCCGACCCCGCCGTGCACCTGTCCAACTTCGCCGCCGACGGGCTGGAGCTGACCCTGCTCTTCTGGATCGCCGACATGGAAAACGGCACCGGCAATGTGCGCAGCGCCGTCAACCTGGCGGTGCTGCAGGTGTTGAATGCGGCCGGCGTACAGATCCCGTTTCCGCAGCGGGTGATGCACGGGCTGCCGACGCCCGCCGCGCCGGCAAGCGGTCCGGGCAACGCCGCGGGCACGGACCGTGGCGTGCCGGCCTGAGCACCAGCACCATCGCCAGCGCCAGCGCCAGTGGCAGCGCCAAGCCCCGGCCCAGGCCCAGGCCTCAGACCGCGTCGAACACGATCACCGAGCGCGCCAACTCACCCCGCTTCAACTCGGCCAGCGCCTCATTGACCTGGGGCAGCGCCACCCGCTGTGAAATCAGCGCGTCCAGTTGCAGCCGGCCCTGCAGGTACAGATCGACCAGCCTTGGCATGTCCACCGGGAAGCGGTTGCTGCCCATCAGCGAGCCCTGGATGCGCTTTTCACCCAGGAAATCGCTGCCGCGCAGCTCGATATTGACACCCGGCGGGACCATGCCGATGACGTTGGCGGTGCCGCCGCGGCGCAACATGCCCCAGGCCTGCTCGACCGTGACCTTGAGGCCAATCGCCTCGAAGCTGTGGTGCACACCCCCGCCGGTCAGCTCCAGCACCTGGGCCACCGGGTCGCCGGCGCTGGCATCCACCACATCGGTCGCGCCAAAGCTGCGGGCCAGCGCCAGCTTGGACGCCAGCCGGTCGATCGCGATGATGCGGCCGGCACCGGCCACCAGCGCTGCATTGATGACCGACAGCCCGATGCCGCCGCAGCCGATCACCGCCACGGTGTCGCCCGGCCGCACGTTGGACGTGTGGGTGACGGCGCCGTAGCCCGTCATCACCGCGCAACCGATCAGCGCGGCGCGGTCGAGCGGCATGTCGCGGCGGATGGCGACACAGCCGTGCTCATGCACCAGCATCTGCTCGGCAAACGCGCCCAGGCCCACCAGTTGCTGCACCGGCAGCTCGTTTTGGCTCAGGCGCGGTGCGTCGCCCTTGCCCCGCTTGGTTTCGGGGCTGACGCAGCGCGACAAATGGCCAGTCAGGCAGTGCTCGCAATGGCCGCAAAAGATCGACAGGCAGGTGATCACGTGATCGCCCGGCTTGACGGTGCGCACCTCGGGGCCGACCGCCTCGACGATGCCGGCGGCCTCATGCCCCGGTACAAACGGTGCCGGGTACGGATAGGTGCCGTCGATGAAGTGCAGGTCGGAGTGGCAGACGCCCACGGCAGCGGTGCGTATCAGCACCTCGCGGGACTTGGGTTTGTCAATAGTCAGCGTCTCGATACTGAGGGGCTGGCCGGCTTGGCGGAGGATGGCTGCTTTCATGGCGTGATGCTCGCTGCAAGCGGCGGCCGGGTCAATCGGGTCTGGCGCCAAGCCCGCTGCTATCGGCCCTGCGCCATGTTCATCGGGCCGTCGGCTTGCCGGTGTACGCTGTCGATTGGCCAGCATCTTGCTGGCGCCTGGCTTTGGCCGGCCGCACAAAAAAGACTTGATGAAATCCACCGATTTTCCCGACGACGACGATGAAGACACCACCCACAGCCCGGCCGAGCGGGCCGCTGCGGCATCACGCAGCACCTGGGTCAGCGTGGCCGTTAACACGGCACTGACGGCCACCCAGGTGACGGTGGGTGTGGTTGCGGGCTCACAAGCCCTGGTGGCCGACGGCATCCACTCGGCGTCCGACCTGGTGGCCGACTTCGTGGTGTTGCTGGCCAGCCACCACAGCCGAAAGGATGCCGATGTGGACCATCCCTACGGCCACCAGCGTTTCGAGACCGCCGCCTCGCTGGTGCTGGGCCTGCTGCTGCTGGCGGTGGGCATGGGCATGCTGTGGTCGGCGGCCTTGAAACTGGAGTCGCCCGACGCGGTACCGCAGGTGCATGGCATCGCACTGTGGGTGGCCGCGGTGGCGCTGGTGGCCAAGGAGTCGCTGTTCCGCTACATGCTGGCGGTGGCCAAGCGGGTCAAGTCCAGCATGCTGGTGGCCAATGCCTGGCACGCCCGCTCAGACGCGGCGTCGTCGCTGGTGGTGGGCATCGGCATTGCCGGCAACCTGGCCGGCTACCCGATCCTGGACCCGATCGCCGCAGCCATCGTCGGCTTCATGGTGGCGCGCATGGGCTGGTCGTTTGGCTGGGACGCGCTGCACGACCTGATGGACCGCGCGGTGGACGAGGCCGAGGTCGAGGCCATCCGCCAGACCCTGGCGGACACACCGGGCGTGGCCAATGTGCACGATGTGCGCACCCGCAAGATGGGCGACATGATCGTGGTGGACGCCCACCTGGAGGTGGACGCCACCCTCACCGTGGAGGCCGGCCACGACATCACCGTGGCGGCCCGCCAGCGGGTGATGCAGCGCCACCGGGTGCTCAACCTGATGACCCATGTGGACCCGTGGCGGCGGCCGGACCTGGACCACGCCAGCCCGGCCGGGATCGGGCCGGATTCGGGGCCAACGGCCCCGGCGCTTGAGCGTTTTTCGTAGTGAGCAGGCGTCAGGCCAGGCGGACAGAGCGCAGGAACCGGAACGTACTTCCTGTATGTGAGGGTTCCGAGCATCCGTCCAACAACGCATGGCGGCTGCGCAGTAGAAAAACGCCCAAGCGCTCAGATCACCTTGACCTGGATCTTGCCTATCTTGGCCTGCCACTCTTTCGGGCCGGTGTTGTGCACGCTGGTGCCCAGGCTGTCCACCGCCACGGTCACCGGCATGTCCTTGACGTCGAACTCGTAGATCGCCTCCATCCCTAAGTCGGCAAAGCCCACCACCTCGGCACCCTTGATGGCCTTGGCCACCAGGTAGGCGGCGCCGCCCACGGCCATCAGGTAGGCCGACTTGTGCTTCTTGATGGCTTCGATCGCCACCGGGCCACGCTCGGCCTTGCCGACCATGCTGATCAGGCCGGTTTGCGCCAACATCATTTCGGTGAAGCCGTCCATCCGGGTGGCGGTGGTCGGGCCGGCCGGGCCCACCACCTCGTCCCGTACCGGATCGACCGGGCCGACGTAGTAGATGACGCGGTTGGTGAAGTCGACCGGCAGTTTTTCGCCCCTGGCCAGCATGCCCTGGATGCGCTTGTGCGCGGCATCGCGGCCGGTCAGCATCTTGCCGTTGAGCAGCAGCGTGTCGCCAGGCTTCCAGCTGGCCACCTCGGCGGGGGTCAACGTATTGAGTTCGACGCGCTTGCTTTTGTTGTAGTCGGGCGCCCAGGTCACGTCGGGCCACAAATCCAGGCTGGGCGGGGTCAGGTAGGCCGGGCCCGAGCCGTCCAGCACAAAGTGCGCGTGGCGGGTGGCGGCGCAGTTGGGGATCATCGCCACCGGCAGGCCGGCCGCGTGGGTCGGGAAGGTCTTGATCTTGACGTCCAGCACGGTGGTCAGCCCGCCCAGGCCCTGCGCACCGATGCCCAGCGCGTTGACCTTCTCGTACAGCTCGATGCGCATTTCTTCGAGCTTGTTGGCCGGGCCGCGGGCCAGCAGCTCGTACATGTCGATGTCCTCCATCAACACCTCCTTGGCCATCAACATCGCTTTTTCGGCCGTGCCGCCCACGCCGATGCCCAGCATGCCGGGCGGGCACCAGCCGGCGCCCATCGTCGGCACGGTCTTGAGCACCCAATCGACGATCGAGTCACTCGGGTTGAGCATCTGCAGCTTGGATTTGTTCTCGCTGCCACCGCCTTTGGCCGCCACCGTCACATCGAGCTTGTCACCGGGCACCAGCTCAATATGGATCACCGCCGGGGTGTTGTCCTGGGTGTTCTTGCGGGCAAAGATCGGGTCGGCCAGGATGCTGGCGCGCAGCAGGTTGTCGGGGTTGAGGTAGCCGCGCCGCACACCGGCGTTGACCGCATCCGCCAAACTTGGGAAATTCGAGCCCGAAAAGCCGTCCCAGCGCACGTCCATGCCAATCTTCAGGAAGACGTTGATGATGCCGGTGTCCTGGCAGATCGGACGGTGGCCCTCGGCGCACATGCGCGAGTTGGTCAGGATCTGGGCGATTGCGTCCTTGGCGGCCGGGCCTTGCTCTTTCTCGTAAGCCCGGGCGAGGTGGGCGATGAAATCCGCCGGGTGGTAGTAGCTGATGTACTGCAGCGCGGCGGCGACGCTCTCGATCAGGTCGGCCTGGCGGATGGTGGTGGTCATGGCGGGGGCGCGCTGGGCGGGTGGTGGCGGATGCGGTGGCAGAAGTGTAGCCACGGCCGCTACCCGACCAACGGGCTGAACTCACCGCTGTCAGCGGTGGCGGCGACTTTCCACCGGCTGAGCCACGCCATCGCCAGCGCCGCGCTGTTCCGCGGCCGGGTCACGGCGCTGTCTTGGCCAGATCAGTGCGCCATCGCCGCGCGGTCAAGCGGCGCCGTAGTGCGCCACCAGACGCAGCCGCAGATCCCGTTTCAGCAGCTTGCCGCTCGGGTTTTTGGGCAGCGCATCCACAAACACCACGCCCTTGGGCGTCTTGAAATGCGCCAGCTGCGCCGCGCAATGGGCGATGACCTGGGCTTCGGTCAACCCGGCGCCGGGTTTTTGCACCACCACCGCTGTCACCGCCTCGATCCAGCGCGGGTGCGGCAGGCCGATCACTGCGGCCTCGCTGATGCCGGCCATGCGGTAGAGCGCTTCTTCGACCTCGCGGCTGGCAACGTTTTCACCGCCGGTCTTGATCATGTCTTTCTTGCGATCGACCACGCTCAGGTAACCCTCGGCGTCGAGAACCCCCAAGTCACCCGAGTGGAACCAGCCGCCCTCAAACGCCGCCGCCGTGCGCGCCAGATCGTGAAAGTAGCCCAGCAGCAACTGCGGCGAGCGGTGCACGATCTCGCCCACCTCGCCCACCGCCACGTCCCGCATCTGGTCGTCCACCACCCGGGTTTCGACGTTGATCGCCGGCCGGCCCGCCGAGCCGGGCTTGCGCAATTGGTCTTCGGGTTTGAGCACCGTGGCCAGCGGCGCGATCTCGGTCTGGCCGTAAAAATTCCACAGCCGCATCTGCGGGATGCGATGGATCAGCTCCTGCATCACCGCCACCGGCATGATCGACGCGCCGTAGTAGCCCTTGCGCAAGCTCGACAGGTCGTGCAGCTCGAACAGCGGTGAGCGCAGCAGGCCGATCCACACCGTGGGCGGCAGAAAGAACTGGCTGATGCGGTGTTGGGCGATCAGCGGCAGCAGGTTCTCGGGTGTGGGCTTGGCGGTGATGATGCTGGTGCTGCCCAGGTAGACGCTGGGGCCGAGAAACACATCGAGCTGGGCGCAGTGGTAGAGCGGCAGCGCATGCAGCACGGTGTCGCCCTCGGCCATCTCGCCCTCGATGATGCAGCTGACGTACTGGTCGATCACCGCGCCGTGCGTCAGCATCGCGCCCTTGGGCAGGCTCTCGGTGCCGCTGGTGTAGACGATCTGCAGCATGTGGTGGCTGTTGAAATCGGGCTCGGGGCAAGGGTGCCGGCCCAGGTCGGTGTCGGCCAGGGCGTGGAAGTTGAGCAGGTCGGTCGGGGCCGTGCCGTCCGGTCCGGCGGGAAAGTCGGCCGGCTCCTCGCTGGGCAGCCA
>JANMXG010000188.1:0-19177 GCA_031394235.1 Betaproteobacteria bacterium | reverse complement strand
TGTGTTCCACCCCTGCAACGGTTTTGAGAACCCCGACGGCACGGTCACGCTCGACGTGGTGGCGCATGCCACGATGTTCCAGGACAGCCCGCTCGGCCCCAGCGCCAAGGCCTCGGCCTTCGAACGCTGGACGGTCGACCCGGCCACGAAAAAAGTGGTGCGCCGGGTGATCGACGCCACCGCGCAAGAATTTCCCCGCCAGGACGAGCGCCGCCTGGGCCAGCCCTACCGCTGGGCCTACACCGCCGGCCTGCAACGCGAGGGCGGGCCGGACGGCCCCTTCGTGGCCGACCAGCGCCTGTACCGGCACGACCTGCAGACCGGCGAGCGGACGGTGCATGATTTCGGCCCGCACCAGCATGTCGGCGAATTTGTGTTCGTGCCGCGCGCCGCCGACAGCGCCGAGGACGACGGCTGGCTGATGGGCTACGTGGTGGACGCCGCAGCGCGCACCACCGCGCTGCAGATTCTGGATGCGCAGCAGTTCACCAGCGCACCGGTGGCCACGGTCAGCCTGCCGCATTTGATTCCGGCGGGCTTCCATGGCAACTGGGTGCCGGCAGCCGCAGGCGGTTGAGGCGACGCCGGATCTGCGGCCGGGCTTGCCCGGCAACCCCAAACAGCGGACGCTGGCGGGCTGAACCGCCCGCTGGCACCGGGCGGGATCGAGCCTATTTGGCGGCTCAGCCGGTGGACACCGGCAGGATGCTGGCCACGGTCTCGGGCGCCAGCAGCGTGCCCTCGCGCAGGCCGCGCAGTGTGCCCAGCACCAGCGCCAGCACCACCAGCGAGGTCACCGCCAGCAGCAATGGCCCCAGCACGGCCAGCACGCCGCCTGGCGTGGCCAGGCGCAGCGTCAGCGCGGCCAGCGACGCCAACGGAAAACTCATGCCCCAGTGCGCCAGCCCAAACGGTAGCGCGGCGATGCGCTTGGCCAGGCTGCCCGCCCACAGCAGCGTGAACAGCGCCATGCCCCACAGCGCCCAGACCACTGCCAGCGGCGCGCCCAGTTGCAGTGCCGACAGCCCCACCGCCGCCGGCGGCGCGATGAAGATGAAGGCCGAGGGCAGCAGCCGGTCCGGCCACAGGCCGTGGCTGGCGATGCGCACCACGATCAGCACCAGCACCACCGGCCAGAACATCAGCCCGATGCCGAATTGCGCGGCCGACCAGTCCGCATAGCCCAGCGGCACGCCGGCCAGCGGCACCAGCACATTGCCCACGATCGGCAAAAACAGCGCCGGGGTGGCGCTGGCCCACTGCAGACCGGCCGGGCCATTGCCACGCCACCAGCGCTGCGTCACCCACAACGTGGTGCTCAGCTGCGCCAGCGCGCCGGCCCACCACAGCAGCCGCAGCGGCGCGCTGGGGCCCAGCAATGCCACACCCACCGCTGCCAGCAGGATCACCGATATCGGCAGCGCGGCCACCAGGGTGTGGCGCACCGGGTGGCGCCGGTCCTCGGCCCAGGACTCGGGATGGCGCCGGGCGCGCAACACCGTGGCCGCGGCCAGCACCGCAAACGCCGCAGCCGCCAGCACCGCGACCCCTGCAGCCACCCGAGTGGCTGCGTCGCCCATCAGCGGCGTGGCGCGAAACCAGGCCAGCGCCAGGCCGCACAAGCCCATCACGCAGGCGTACCAGCCGGGCAGCAGGTGTTTGAGGGGGTGGCTGGCGTGCGGCATCGGTAGGGTAGGGAGCAGTTGGCGGGAGGAGGGCAAGGGCCATCATCGCAGCGGCGGCCGCAGGGCCGGAATGGGGCAGGGCACGATGGAGCGGCGGCGCGCCAGAACGCCAGTCGAACCCGTCAATAGGTATCCCACAGGGTTTACACCCGCCGCCGACATGCCCATCACAATCATACAATCCGTTTGTGCTTATATATAGATAAGTACATCCAGTGTGTCCAGCCACCCAACCAGGAGAGCGCCCGTGCCCGGACCCGAGTTCAGACTCGGCCGCCTGCAAAAGGCGCCCGAGAACTTCATCGACAGTGCCGGCGTCAGCACGGTGGTTGCTGAAGCCAAGGCTGGCCGGCGTGACTTTCTGCGGCGCGCGCTGACCAGCGCCGCAGCGGCATCCGCAGCCGCGGCGGGCAGTGCCATTCCCGCTGCCGCACAGGCCCAGGCCAACCCGGCGCCTGCCGCCGGAGGCGACCCGTACATCCTGAACCTGCCCGCACACACCATCGGCCTGGGCCAATCCGTGGCCACCGACGGCTACGGCAAACCGTCAAAGTTCGAGGCCAACGTGCAGCGCCGGCCCAGCCCGGGCCTGACGCAAACCGCGCAGTCTTCAGTGTCGTTTGCGCCGCTGCAGTCGCTGTTTGGCATCGTCACGCCCAGTGGCCTGCACTTTGAGCGCCACCACCAGGGCTGGTGGGACGTGGACCCAACCGGCCACCGGCTGATGGTCAATGGCTCGGACGCCCGCCTGCTCAAGACGGCCAAGGTGTTCACGATGGACGAGCTGATGCGCATGCCCAGTGTGTCGCGCTTCTGCTTCATCGAGTGCGGCGCCAACAGCGGCATGGAGTGGGGCAACGTGGCCGTGCCCACGGTGCAGTACAGCCACGGCATGCTGAGCTGCAGCGAGTTCACCGGCGTGCCGTTGCGGCTGATTCTGGACCAGTGCGGCGTCGACTACAAAAACGCCCGCTATGTGCTGGCCGAAGGCGCCGACGGGTCGTCCATGACCCGCACCATCCCGATGGCGATGGTCGAGAGCGGCGAGGTGCTGGTGGCCTACGGGCAGAACGGCGAGATGCTGAGGCCCGAAAACGGCTACCCGCTGCGCCTGGTGGTGCCAGGCGTGCAGGGCGTGAGCTGGGTCAAGTACTTGCGCCGCATCGAGGTGGGCGATGCGCCCTGGGCCAGCAAGGACGAGGCGATCCACTACATCGACCTGATGCCCGACGGCCAACACCGCCAGTACAGCAGCACGCAAGAATGCAAGAGCGTGGTGACCTCGCCGTCCGGCGGTCAGGTGCTGCTGGGTCAGGGCTTTTACAACATCAGCGGCCTGGCCTGGTCGGGCCGGGGCCGGGTTGCGCGGGTGGACGTGTCGGTGGACGGCGGCCGCAACTGGCGCAGCGCCCGGCTGGAGACGCCGGTGCTGGACAAATGCCTGACCCGCTTCAACCTCGACTGGGTCTGGGACGGCCGCCCCGCCATCGTGCAAAGCCGCGCCATCGACAGCACCGGCTATGTCCAGCCCAACTACCGGCAGCTGCGTGCGGTGCGGGGCAAGCGCTCGATTTACCACAACAACGCGGTCCAGTCCTGGCTGGTGCAGGCCAACGGCGAGGTGCGCAATGTGCAGCTTGGCTGAAGCGCTGCGCCGGCTTGCTGGGCTGGCGCTGGCAGCCGGGGCCCTGTGTGGCGGCGCGCCGGCTGCGGCGCAACCCGCAGCGCCAGCGACGGTGAAATCCACCACCGCCCGGGCACTGCCCGTGGCAGCCGCTGCCGCACGGTTGCCCGGCCTGGGCCGGCCGGCCACCGCCAGCGAGCTTGCCGCCTGGGACATCGACGTGCGGCCCGACTTCAAAGGCCTGCCCCAGGGCGCAGGCTCGGTGGCGCAAGGCCAGGGGGTTTGGGAGGCCCAGTGCGCTTCGTGCCACGGCGTCTTTGGCGAGGCCAACAACGTGTTTTCGCCGCTGGTCGGTGGCACCACCGCTGACGACATCCAGTCCGGCCACACCGCGCGCCTGCTCGATCCGGCCTACCCCGGCCGCACCACGCTGATGAAAGTGGCCACGCTGTCCACGCTGTGGGACTACATCCGCCGCGCCATGCCCTGGAACGCGCCCAAATCGCTCAAGACCGACGAGGTGTATGCCGTCACCGCCTACCTGCTGAACCTGGGCGGTGTGCTGCCGGACGACTTTGTGCTGTCCGACCGCACGATGGCCCAGGCCCAGGCCCGGCTGCCCAACCGCAACGGCATGAGCGGCGCCCATGCGCTGTGGCCCGGCGACACGCCAAGCCGCAACCGCACGCCGGACGTTCAGGCCGTGGCCTGCATGAAAAACTGCGGCGCCGAGCCCGCTGTTGCGTCACTGCTGCCCGACTTTGCGCGCAACAACCACGGCAACCTGGCCGAGCAGAACCGCACGGTGGGTGCCCAGCGTGGGCTGGACACCCGGCCGGCGACGGGCGCGGCCACGGCCGGCACCCTCACCACGGCCGCAGCGCCCGCAGTGGCCGGCGCAGCCGCCGCTCTGGGCGCCAGCGCCGGTCCCGCCAGCAGCAACGTTGCCGTGCTGGCGCTGCTGCAGCAAAACAATTGTCTGGCCTGTCACGCAATGGCCGGCAAACTGCTCGGCCCGTCCTTCAAGGATGTCTCGGCCCGGTACGCCGCACGCGCCGACGCCACCCCCTACCTGTCGGCCAAGATCCTGGCAGGCGGCAGCGGCGTCTGGGGGCAGGTAGCGATGCCGCCCCAGACGCTGGCCAGTGATGATGCCAAGGCCATTGCCCGGTGGCTGGCCGACAGCGCGCACAAGTGATACGGTTCGCCCCCGCGACCCGCTTGCAACCCCAGACCCACCACCCCCGGTCCAGCCGATTCAAGGAGACGTTTCCCATGCCATCCCGTCGTGAGATGCTCAAGCGCAGTGCCGGTGTGGCCAGCCTGCTGGCTGGCCTCGGTCTGCTGCCCACCGCCG
Organism: Betaproteobacteria bacterium; assembly: GCA_031394235.1. GTDB lineage: Bacteria > Pseudomonadota > Gammaproteobacteria > Burkholderiales > Burkholderiaceae_C > Pseudaquabacterium. The sequence goes on along the minus strand of JANMXG010000188.1, from coordinate 14,511 downwards.
CACAAGCCGCATGGTCGGCGCCGGCCTTCGAGGCCAAGTCGCTGGCCGAGGTGCTCAAGGCTCTGGGCCTGTCAGCCCCGACTGAGAGCAAGGACGTCAGCCTGCAAGGCCCCGACATCGCCGAGAACGGTGCGGTGGTGCCTGTCAGCTGCAGCACCGCACTGCCCGGCGCCCGCCGCCTGATGATCCTGGTCGAGAAGAACCCCAGCGCGCTGTGCGCCGTGTTTGATGTGACCGATGCGGTCGAGCCAGCGTTTTCCACCCGCGTCAAGATGGGCCAGTCGTCCCAGGTGCTGGCAGTGGCGGTGATGGCCGACGGCAGGGTGCTGTTCTCGCAAAAAGAGATCAAGGTCACGCTCGGGGGTTGCGGCGGTTGAGGCCGTCAGCCCTCCCGCCCCCCGCTGCACACCCCGCCCACCCCGATTTGATTGGAGCAAGACCATGGCAGACCCGATGCGCATCCGCGCCCAAGCCGCCGGTGACAAGACCACCGTGCGGGTGCTGATGGCCCACGAGATGGAGACCGGCCAGCGCAAGGATTCGGCCGGCAAGACGATCCCGGCCTGGTTCATCCAGGAGGTGAGCGCCAGCCACAACGGCAAGCCGGTGCTCACCGCCCAGTGGGGGCCGTCTGTCGCCAAGAACCCGTTCTTGCAGTTTGTCGTCAAGGGCGCCAAGGCCGGCGACAAGATCGCGGTGTCCTGGACTGACAACAAGGGCGACAAACGCAGCGATGAAGCGACGGTCAGCTGACCCGCTTTTGCACCGCCCGTGACCCGGACCCCAAGGACTCCCATGAAGCTTCTGTTGCTTGCCGCCACCGGGCTGATCGGCGCCGCCCTGTTGTCCGTGGCGGTGGCCCAGACCGCCGCCAAAACTGGCCTAAAAACCGCGGCCGAGGGCATTGCCGAGTACCGCAAGATGCTCGAAGACGGCAACCCGGCCGAGCTGTTCGAGGCCAAGGGCCAAGACCTGTGGAAGACGCCGCGCGGCCCCGCCAAGGCCACGCTGCAGCGCTGCGATCTGGGCCTGGGGCCGGGCGTGGTCGCAGGCGCCTGGGTGCAACTGCCGCGCTGGTTTGCCGACACCGGCCGGGTGCAGGACCTGGAGTCGCGCCTGCTCACCTGCATGGCCACGCTGCAAGGCTTCAACGCCGCCGAGATCGCCGCCACCCCGTTCGACAAAGGCGAGCAGGCCACGCTGGCGGCGCTGGCGGCCTGGATATCGGCCGAATCGCGTGGCCAGAAAATGGCCTTGCCGCAGGCCCATGCCGAAGAGCAGCGCTTCTACCAACTGGGCAAGCGGGCGTTTTTCTACCGCGGCGGGCCGATGGATTTCTCCTGCGCCAGCTGCCACGGTGAAGCCGGCAAGCGCATCCGGCTGCAAGAACTCCCCGACCTGACCCAAAACCCGGGTGACGGCATCGGTTTTGCCGCCTGGCCGGCCTACCGGGTGTCCAGCGGCGAGCTGTGGAGCATGCAGCGCCGGCTCAACGACTGCTACCGCCAGCAGCGCTTTCCGTACCCCGGCTTTGCGTCCGACGTGACGGTGGCGCTGGGGGTTTACATGGGCGTCAACGCCAAAGGCGCCGAGTCGATCGCGCCGGCCTTGAAGCGCTGATCCGGCCGCCACATCCCAGCCACCCTGGAAGCCCCAGCCCATGAAAACCCAACACTTGTTGCTGTTTGCCGCCGTGATGTCCGCAGCGGCACTGGTCGCTGGTTGCGCCGGCACTCCCGTACCCGCGCCGCCGTCGCCCGCCGAGCTGGACCGCCAGGCGCTGGCGATGATCCAGGCCTCGTTCCGCGAGCAAGGCATTGCCAAGCTCGACCGCCTCGACCAGGACCTGGGTCAGCAGGCCTGCTCCAGCAGCCAGCCACCCACCGCGGCCGTGGCCCGGCAGATCGAGGCCGAGGCCGCCGCCACTGTGCGCTGGCCCGCAGGCGGCCAGTACCTGGGCGACTGGCGCGAGGGTGAAAAGCTGGCCCAGAACGGCCGAGGCATGACCTGGACCGACACCAGCGCCGCACCCTCCGCCAACGGTGCCCAGTGCTACAACTGCCACCAGATCAGCCCGGCCGAGGTGAGTTTTGGCACCATCGGTCCCAGCCTGTACAACTACGGCAAGCTGCGCGGCGTCACCAACCCGGCCGATCCGGCCAGCGCGGCCAGCGCGGCCATCTTGCAGTACACCTGGGGCAAGCTGTGGAACAGCAAGGCCTACGCCGCCTGCTCCAACATGCCGCGTTTTGGCCATGCCAAGCTGCTGAACGAGGCCCAGATCCAGCACCTGATGGCGCTGCTGCTCGACCCCAAGTCGCCCGTCAACCAGTGACCGGCAGGGCGACGGGTGGCACCGCCGCTCACCCGGCCCGCTGCGGCGGGCTTTTTCAGCCCCCAAACATAAGTGAATACTGAACCATGAGCCTGAGCAAACGCGAGTTTTTGCAGGTGTTGGGCGCGGCATCGGTGGCCGGCATGGCGCTGGGCCGCCATGCCCAGTCGGATGCCGCCACCGCAGCCGCCGGGCTCTACGACATCGCGCCCTTTGGCAATGTCTCGCTGCTGCACATGACCGACTGCCATGCGCAGCTCTTGCCCATCCATTTCCGCGAGCCCAGCGTCAACCTGGGTGTGGGCAACATGCAGGGCCAGTGGCCGCACCGGGTGGGCGAGCACCTGCTCAAGGCGGCGGGTATCAGCAGCGGATCGGCGCTGGCCCATGCCTTCACCCCGCTTGATTTTGAGCAAGCGGCGCAGCGCTACGGCAAGGTGGGCGGTTTTGCGCACCTGGCCACGCTGGTCAAGCAGCTCAAAGCCAGCCGGCCGGGCGCGCTGCTGCTGGACGGCGGCGACACCTGGCAAGGCAGCGCCACCGCGCTCTGGACCCAGGGCCAGGACATGGTCGACGCCGCCAAGCTGCTGGGTGTGGACCTGATGACCGGGCACTGGGAGTTCACCCTGGGCATGGACCGGGTCAAGCAGATCGTCGACAACGACTTCAAGGGCCGCATCGAGTTCATCGCGCAAAACATCTTGACGGCCGACTTCGGCGACCCGGTGTTTGCGCCCTATGTGCTGCGCCAGATCAACGGCGTGTCGGTGGCCATCATCGGGCAGGCCTTTCCGTACACGCCGATCGCCAATCCGCGCTACCTGGTGGCCGACTGGCGCTTCGGCATCCAGGAGGAATCGATGCAGAAGGCAGTGGACGAGGTGCGGGCCAAGGGCGCGCAGCTGGTGGTGCTGCTGTCGCACAACGGCATGGATGTCGATTTGAAGCTGGCCAGCCGGGTGCGCGGCATCCACGCCATCCTGGGCGGCCACACCCACGACGGCGTGCCGGTGGCCATCCCGGTGGCCAACCCTGGTGGCAAGACCCTGGTGACCAACGCCGGCAGCAACAGCAAGTTCCTGGGTGTGATGGACTTTGATGTGCGCGGCGGCGAGCTGCGCGACTACCGCTACCGGCTGCTGCCGGTCTTTGCCAACCAGTTGCCACCCGACCCGGCCATGGCTGCGCTGATCAGCAAAGTGCGGGCACCGTTTGCCGCCAAACTGGATGAAAAACTCGCCGTGACCGATGGCCTGCTGTACCGGCGCGGCAACTTCAACGGCAGCTGGGACCAGCTGATCTGTGACGCGCTGATGGATGTGCAAGGCGCCGACCTGGCGTTTTCGCCCGGTTTCCGCTGGGGCACCAGCCTGTTGCCCGGCGAGACCATCACCCGCGAGTTGCTGATGGACCAGCTGGCCATCACCTACCCCTACGCCACCCTCACGCCGATGACCGGCGAGACGATCAAGGCGGTCCTCGAAGACGTGGCCGACAACCTGTTCAACCCCGACCCGTATTACCAGCAGGGTGGCGACATGGTGCGGGTGGGCGGGCTCACCTACACCTGCACGCCGGGTGAAAAAATGGGCGCACGCATCTCCGACATGCGGCTGGGCGGCAAGCTGATCGAGGCCGACAAGACCTACAAGGTGGCGGGCTGGGCGCCGGTGAGTGAGGAGGCCCGGTCGCAGCCCGGCGTCAAACCGATCTGGGACGTGGTCGAGCCCTGGCTCAAGTCGCAGGGCGGGCGCGTCAAGCCGCGCCGCATCAACACGCCCAAGTTGGTGGGTGTGGCCGGCAATCCGGGTTTGTCGGGGTGAAGGGGGAGAGGGCATAAAAGTCGCCGGTTGCCGCTCTGCGCCGTTGGCTGACCTTGTGAGCCCGGCGGGATTGGGGCCGGTCGGCCCCGACCCTGTCGGTCAGCCAGGATCGTGTCCGAGCGCGTGGTGTGGGTCCCTGATCCTGCAAGCGGCGTGACCCGATCTGGATCCCGCGAGGCGGCGATGCGCCGATGCGCCGATGCAGCGACGCAGCCAGCCCTTCAAGCACCACCTTGCCGGTTCGCGTGCCCTGCCGGCGAATGAATGCGTCGGCATCGACGCGGGGCTGGGCGCCCGACCAATCAAGCGCCCGTCATGGACCGCAAGGCGATGACCTTGCACGCCCAACGCCAGCCACGCAATGCGGCAGCCAACCTGCGGTCCGCTGCGTGCCGCGGCTCGCCAGTCCCGACCCTGAGCCTGAGCCTGAGCCTGAGCTTCCGGCCGAGGGTTTCGCGGCGCAACAGCCGGTGCTCGAGGCCGCGATGAGCTGCCCGTCCGCAAACGCGCGACAATGCAAGTGCTCCGGGGTGTACGCATCAGCGTGCTGAGATCCATACCCGCGAACTTGACCCGGCTCATACCGGCGTAAGAAGAGCAGCCACTGTCCGGCCACCTGGGCCCCAGCGGACCGTCCTTCGGAGCATTGTTTTTCATGCACGCTTGGAGGACGGATGAACCACCCCACCACCGCACCTGTCTCAGCCGGGCCGGCACCCCAGGCGCAGTACCTGCGGTTGTTGACGATTGCCGGATCCGACTCCGGCGGTGGTGCGGGCGTGCAGGCCGACCTGAAGACCTTTGCCGCACTGGGCTGCTTCGGCATGACGGCCATCACGGCGCTGACGGCGCAGAACACCACCGGTGTGCGCGCCATCCACGCCGTGCCACTGGCCATGCTGGCCGCCCAGATCGATGCGGTGGTCGAGGACATCGGCGTCGACGCGGTCAAGATCGGCATGCTGCATTCGGCACCCACCATCCAGACCGTCGCCGCGGCACTCGACCGTCACCAGCTGCGCCGGGTGGTGCTGGACCCGGTGATGGTGGCCACCAGTGGGGCAGCGCTGATCGACCCCTCGGCGATAGCCGCCCTGGTGCGCCTGATGTTTCCGCTGGCGCTGCTGGTGACACCCAACCTCGATGAAGCCGCGCTGCTGGTCGGCCGCCCGTTGCACACCGAGGCCGACATGGCCGACGCAGCCCGGCAGTTGCTGGCGATGGGCGCGCGGGCCGTGCTGCTCAAAGGTGGGCATCTGGCAGGCAACACCGTGGCCGACCTGCTGTTGCAAGCGGGCGCGCCGCCGCTGTGGCTGCGCGCACCGCGCATCGACACCCCCAACACGCACGGCACGGGGTGCACCCTGTCCAGCGCGATTGCAGCCCGCCTGGCGCTGGGCGACGACCTGGCGCAGGCGGTGCACAACGCCCGCGACTTCGTGCGAGCAGCACTGGCCGCGGGTGCCGACGTGCGCACCGGGGCGGGCAGCGGCCCCTTGAACCACGGCTTTGCGCCGCAGCCCCTGCGGCTGCAGCGGCTGTGATGCGGTGCCGCCGGCGTATAGCGCGATGAACCCGTCCCTGCCCCCGGCGATGCAGCCGCTCATCGACCGCCTGCTGGCCTTCATCGCCCAGGACGCTTGCACCGAGGCGGAGTTCGACCACCTGGCGGCGGCCTTGTTCGCTCTGCAATACCAGTGCAACGCGCCCTACCGCCGCTTTTGTCAGCGGCGCGGTGTGGCGCCGCGCCGCGTGACCGGCTGGCGCCAGGTGCCGCCGGTGCCGATCAGTGCGTTCAAGGACGCCACGCTCAGTTGTGTGGCGCCGGCTGACTGCGCGCGCGTGTTCATGACCAGCGGCACCAGCCGCGGCGAGGTCAAGGGCCGCAACCACCACCCGACCCTCGCCGTCTGGGACTGCGCCATGCGGCGGCATTTCGAGCAGCGCTTCATGCAGGGCAGCGGCGAGATGCCGATGCTGCTGCTGTTCCCGGGCGAAGACCAGTTGCCGAACTCGTCACTGGCGCGCTACCTGTCGCTGGCCGCGCGCTGCCACGGCACGCCCGACAGCCGGTCCTGCATCGGCGCGCAGGGGCTGGACGTTGACGGACTGCGCGCCGCGCTGGACCAGGCCGTGGCGCAGGCGCGGCCCGTCGCCTTGATGGGCGCGAGCTTCAGCGTGGTCCACCTGCTCGACGCCCTGCACGCCCAGGGCGTGCGCTACGCCCTGCCCGAAGGCAGCCGCATCCTCGACACCGGCGGCTACAAAGGCCAGGCGCGCGAGTTGCCGCTCGATGCCTTTTACGACGCGCTGGCCGAGACCTTTGGCGTGCCGCGCAGCCGCTGCATCAACATGTACGGCATGACCGAACTGAGCTCGCAGTTCTACGACGCGGGCAATGCCACGGTGCCGTCGGTCAAGCACGCGCCGCACTGGGTGCGCACCCGCGTGCTGGACCCGCTGACGGGCCAAGAGCTGCCGCGCGGAGAGCGCGGTGTGCTGGCGCACTGCGACCTGGCCAATTTCAACTCGGCGATCGCGATCCTGACCGAAGACGTCGGGGTTGCGGCGGGCGATGGCTTCTTGCTGCTGGGCCGCGCCGAGGGCGCCGAGGCCAAGGGCTGTTCGCTGGCCGTGCAGGAGTTTCTGGCGGCGACGCGGTCATGAGTTCGGACATGCGCTCTGGCAAGCGCGCGCCTTGGCGCGCGGGCCATCTGCCGGGCCTGGACCCCGGCCAGGTGCACTGGCAGGTCCTGCGCTTTGCCGCGCACGGCAGCCCGCTCGAGGTCGAAGTGCCGCTGCTGACTGACGCGCAGATGCAGGCCCTGGCGGCGCATGTGCGTGGTGCGGCGCAGGCCCGGCTGCAGACGATGCCGGTGGACGCCATCATCGGCGTCATCGACCGTGCGGTGGCGCGCCTGCTGGACGCCAACGACCCGGTGCGGCGCGAAGCCGATGAACTGTTGCCCACCGTCACTGGCTTTGACGCCGAGATGGTGCGCCTGGGCTTGACCGCCTATCTGCAGACCTTCCGGGCGCCGCAGCTGCAGCGCTTTGTGGCGCAGGATTTCGCCAATCCCAAAGTGCTGGACAGCTTCCAGCCGGCGGTAAAGGGTGGCGCGGTGCGCGCCTTTGGGCCGCCGCTGCTGGCCCATGTCTGGGCCGGCAATGTGCCGGGTCTGCCGCTGTGGAGTCTGGCCTGCGGGCTGCTGGTCAAGGCCGGCAATATCGGCAAGCTGCCCAGCGCCGAGCCGGTCTTTGCGACCCTGTTTGCGCGGCTGCTGTGCGAGGTGCACCCGCCGCTGGCCGACTGTCTGGCGGTGGTGTGGTGGCAGGGCGGACAGCCCGGCCCTGCAGCCACGCTGTACAGCGCGGCCGACACCGTGCTGGCCTACGGCAGCAATGCCGCCTTGCGCGACGTGCGACAGCAGGTGCCTGCCGCCACGCGCTTCATCGGCTACGGCCACAAGCTGGGGCTGACACTGGTCGGCCGCGCGGCGCTGGACCGCCAGCGTGGCCCTGCCGCCGCACGGCGGGCGGCGCTGGACATTGCGCGCTGGGACCAGCAAGGCTGCTATTCATCGCACGCGCTCTACGTTGAGCGCGGTGGGGCGCTGTCGCCGCGCGACTTTGCGCAGCACTTGGCGGCTGAGTTGGCCAACCTGGGCCACCGCTACCCGCGCCGCGTGCTGGCGCTGGACGAAGCCGAAGCCGTTGCGGCCTGGCGCCGTGCCGCCGAATGGCGCGCGATCGCTGGCGAGGACGCGGGCAACGGCGCCGGCACGGACGGCGGCACAGGCAGCGGCACAGACAGCGGCACAGACAGCGGCACGGGCAGCGGCACAGACAGCGGCACTGACCGAGGTACAAACAGCGCCAGCGCCGAACTGCTGGGCGACGAGGCTGCCCCTTGGGCACTGGCCTACAGCGACTCACCGCAGCCGCTGGCACCCACCGCCGGCCAGCGCTGCGTGCAGGTCAGTGCGGTTGATGCGTTGGACGACGTGCTGCCGCTGCTGGCACCGCACGCGGCCTTTCTGCAGACCGTGGGTCTGGCGACCACGCCGGCCGAGCTGTACCGCCTGGGTGAGGCCCTGGGCCGTGTCGGCGTCACCCGCATCGCGCCGCTGGGCGGCATGACGCAGCCCGAAGCCGGTTGGCACCACGACGGCCGATTCAACCTGGCCGACCTGGTGCGCATGGTCGAGATCGAGCAGGCTGCCGAGCGTGCCGCCGACGCGCTGGCGCCCTATGCGCAGGAGCCCGGCGCATGAGCCCGCGCACAGGGGCGCACGCCCGCGCGGCAGGACGACGCGCAGCGTCTAGGGTGCAGCCGTGAGCTTCCTGTCGCTCAATGGCCTGCGCTTCGGCTATCCCGGCCAGGCGCCGGTGGTGGCGGGGCTGAACCTCGACCTGGCCGCGGGAGAGATTCACTGCCTCGTCGGCCGCAGCGGCTGCGGCAAGACCACGCTGCTGAAGCTGGCGGCCGGCCTACTGCGACCGACCGCGGGCACGGTGACAGTGCGCGGCGCCCCGCTGGCCGACCGCCGCACGGTCGGCTTCGTGTTCCAGCAGCCCACGCTGCTGGACTGGCTGAGCGTGCGCGACAACGTCTTGCTGCCGGTGACGCTGCAGCGCCCGCCCAGCAGCGCCGACGTGCAGGCGGCCGACGCGCTGCTGGCCCAGCTCGGGCTGGCGGGCTGCAGCCAGCGCCACCCGCGCCAGCTCTCCGGCGGCCAGCAAAGCCGGGTGGCGCTTGCCCGCGCGCTGTTGCTGCAACCGCCGCTGTTGCTGCTGGACGAGCCTTTTGCGGCCCTCGACGCCATCACCCGCGAAGACCTGCAGGCCGACCTGCTGCGGCTGTGCCGCGCTCAAGGCAGCACGGCGCTCTTTGTCACCCACGACATCGGCGAGGCGGTGTTCCTTGGCGACCGGGTGTCGGTGCTGGGCGCTGGCCGTCTGGTGCAGAGCCTGGCCGTGCCACCGGGGACGGCGCGCGACACGCCGGCCTTCGGGGCCTGCTGCGCAGCGCTGCGGGCGGGACTGGGACCGGCACTGGAACTGGCACTGGCACTGGAACTGGCACTGGGCGGGACCGGGGTCAAGCCATGAACCGCCGCGAACGCATCGCCGCCTTGTTGCTGTTTGCCCTGTTGATCGGCGGCTGGGAATTCGCCGCCCGGCGGCTCGGCCTGTCGGCGCTGGTGCTGCCGCCGCCCAGCCGCGTGGCCGGTGCACTTTGGCAAGGGCTGGCCAGCGGCTACCTCTGGCCGCATCTGGGCGCTACCGCGATCGAGCTGCTGCTCGGTCTGGTGGCTGGCTGCGGCGTCGGCTTTGGCGCGGGTGTGCTGTTGGCCGAGGTGCCCGCGCTGCGCCGGCAGCTGATGCCCTACGTGGTGATCAGCCAGGTGGTGCCCAAGCTGGCGCTGATGCCGCTGTTCATCGTCTGGTTTGGCTTTGGTCTGGCGCCCACCGTCGTCATCACCGCGCTGATCTGCTTCTTTCCCTTGCTTGAGACCACGTTGACCGGCCTGGCCCAGGTGCCCCCGGCGCAGCTGGAGCTGTTCCGCATGCTCGGCGCCAGCCGATGGCAGACGCTGCTGCGGCTGAAGTTGCCCAGCGGCCTGCCGGCGGTGCTGTCGGGCTTGCGCGTGGCGGTGGTGCTGGCGCTGGTGGGTGTCGTGGTCGGCGAATTCATCGGCGCCAGCCGTGGGCTGGGCGCACTTGTCATCGCCGCGCAAGGCAGCATGGACACGCCCCTGATGTTTGCGGTGCTGGTGCTGGTCTCGCTGCTCGGACTGCTGCTGTACCGGCTGGCGCTCAGCCTTGAGCGACGCCTGTTGCGAACCTACTCACCGGGCTGACGGCGCGCGCGGCGCCCGGCACCCCGAACCCCACCGAACCGAATTCACCACCACCCACCACCCACCACCCCACCATGACCCTGCATCCGAACCGCCGCCATTGGCTCGCCATCGCCTGCGCAGCGCTGCCGTCCTTGGCCTGGCCGCAAGCCGCCGCCACGCCCGACACCTTCACCGTTGCCGGGTGGAGCAAACCCATCACCGAAGTCACGCCGCTGCTGGTCGATGAGGACAAAGGCTTTTACCGCGCCCAGGGTCTGGCGCTCACCTACCTGCCCGGTGCGGGCGGTGGTGATGCCCTGCGCAACCTGCTGTCCGGGCAGGCCGACGTGGCCTTCACCGACCCGGGCTCGCTGTTTGCCGCGCTGGACAAAGGCGAGCGGCTGCGCGCCATCTACGACATTTACCCGCAGAACGTCTTCAACGTCGTGTCGCTGCGCAAGAGCGGCATCCGCAAGCCCGCCGACCTGAAAGGCAAGAAGATTGGCGTCTACAGCCTGGCCAGCGGCACGCGCCAGGCGCTGCAGGTGTTGCTGCACCAGGCCGGCTTGACCGAGGCCGACGTGACTGTCGTCGTGACCGGGCTGCTGAACTTTGCACCGCTGCTGCAAGGCCAGGTGGACGCCACGGCGGCCACCGACACCGGACTGGCCATCGGTCGCAAGCGTGGCCTGGGCGAGGTCGACGTGATGGAGGTTGGTCAGTTCCTCCACGTCTCCAGCGATCTCTTCGTGGTGCGCGAAGACACCTACCAGCGCCGCAAGGACCTGCTGCGCCGGTTCCTGCGCGCCTACCGCGACGCCGCCGCCTGGATGATCGCCGAGCCGGCCGAGGCCGCGCAGCTGGCGGTAAAACGCGCCATCGACGGCAGCGACCCGCAGCTCAACCTCGAACTGATCAAGCTGCGCAATGCGTCCAGCGTGTCTGCGCTGACGCGCGACAAGGGCCTGGGTGCGTTGGACGCGGTGTCGCTGCAAAAGGCCGCTGACGTCTACCGCCAACTCGGACTGGTGCAGCGGCCGCTGGACATGGCCCAGGTGGTGGCCGCCGACCTGCTGCCAGGCCGCTGAGGGGCGGCAGGGGATCGCAGCAAAGAATTGCAGCAAGACAGTGCAGCAAGACATCGCAAAACGAAAGCGCAGCATGTTGGACTTTGAGGGCAAGGTGGTGTTGGTGACGGGTGCGTCGCGCGGCATCGGCGCGGCCATTGCGCGGGCCTTTGCGGCGCGCGGCGCGGCAGTGGCCGTGAATTACCTGAGCCGCCATGACGCGGCGCAGGCGGTGGTGCAGGCCTGTCGTGCAGCGGGCGGCGACGCGGTGGCGCTGGCCGCCGACGTGACGGTGCCGGCAGCGGCGGCAGACCTGGTGCAGCGCACGGTCGACGAATTCGGCCGCCTGGACGTGCTGGTCAACAACGCCTTCGCGCCCTACGCCTTCGACCCCGAGCAGCGCCTGCCCGTCGATGCGCTGGCCTGGTCGGACTTTCAGCGCCAGTTCGAAGGCGCGGTGGGTGCCGCTTTCCACCTGTGCCGCGCGGCGCTGCCCTACCTGCGGCGCGATGCGCAAGGGGCCATCGTCAACATCGCGAGCGACCTCGTCGAGGACCCGGTGGTGCCGTACCCCGACTACGCGACAGCCAAGTCGGCGCTGGTGGGTTTCAGCCGCCAGCTGGCGGCCGAACTGGGGCCGCAAGGCGTGCGCGTGAACTGTGTGGCACCGGGCCTGGTGCACCCCACCGAAGGCAGTGCGGCCACGCGCGCGGCCTTCCGCGAGGCACTGGCCGCCGCCACGCCGCTGCGTCGGCTGGCGCGGCCCGAAGACGTGGCCGGCCCGGTAGTTTTTCTGGCGTCGGCCCAAAGCGCCTTCGTCACCGGCCAAGTGCTGTTCGTGGATGGTGGAAGGGTGATGCGATGAACCGATCTGTTGGACCGCGCGTGTTTGTGCTGGACGCCTTGGGGCGGATGCCAGAAGAAGTGCCGCTCGCGCAGGCCTGCGAACAGGCCGGCATGTGGGCAACGGCAACACGGGCAACACCGGCTGCAGCGGCCACCTGGCCCCTGCTGACCGCGGCGCTGCGTGCGCAAGGGGCCGCGGCCGTGCTGGTGATGGCGGACGCATCCGCACCCGCATCCGCATCCGCAGCCGCAGCCGCAGCCGCAGCCACATCCGCCCCAGCCCCGCCTTGCCACTGGCTCGATGCCGCGCACGCCCGTGGCTGGGTGGTGCCGCAGGCGGGGGGCGACCTCGACGCCGACCGCTTAGCGGCCGCCTGGCAGGCCCAATTGGCGCGCGGACATGTGCCCGCCGATGCCGCGCTGCTGGCCTGGCCCGCGATGCCGTGGCTGTCATGGGTCGGTTCGCCCAGCGGCATGAGCCCGCCGCCCGTGTCGGCGCGTTGCGACACCGACCCGCCGCTCGGCCTGTACGCCATCGCGGGCGACGCTGCAGCGCTGCGCAGGGTGCTGCAGGCCGGTGTACGCACCGTGCAACTGCGCATCAAACGCCCGGTTGACGCCGACGCGGCCTGGACTGCAGCGCTGCGCCAAGCTGTCCGCGACAGCCTGGCCGCGGCTGACGGGCATGGCGCGCTGCTGTTCATCAACGACCACTGGCGCCTGGCTGCCGAGCTCGGCGCCCGCGCCGTGCACCTGGGCCAGGAGGACCTGCTGGCACTGGACGAACGGGGCCATGCCGAGCTGCGCGCCAGCGGCCTGGGCCTGGGGGTCAGCTCGCACGCCGTCTGGGAGCTGTGCCGGGCGCGCAGCCTGGCGCCGCAGTACATCGCGTGCGGCCCGGTCTGGCCGACGACCACCAAAGACATGCCCTGGCAACCCCAGGGCCTGGACAACCTGGCCTGGTGGTGCCATGTCGCTGGCGCGCCCGTCGTGGCCATCGGCGGCATCCTGACGCCCGAGCAGGTGCGCCAGACCGCAGCGGCCGGCGCGTCGGGCGTCTGCGTGCTGCGCGGCCTGGGCAGCGACCCGCAGCTCACGGTGGCCGCGCTGCAGCAGGCCTTCGAGCAAGGCCGGCAAGCCGCCTTGGCCGATGCAGGCCAGCCGGTGGGTCAGATGCACGCCACGCTGGGCCCTGCGGGGTTGTCAACATGACGACGCTGCCGACGCGACCGCTGCGCATCGGCATTGCCGGGGCCGGGCTGCTGGGCCGGCTGCTGGCCTTCACGCTGTCCCGGGCCGGCCACCGGGTCGAGGTGCATGACCCCGCCGCAGGACCGGACGCGCGCGGCGCTGCAGGCTGGACCGCCGCCGGCATGCTCAGCCCGCTGGCTGAGCTGGAGTCCGCCGACGAGCGCGTCTTCCGCTGGGGGCTGCGCTCGATCGACCTGTGGCCGCAGATCCTGGCCGCGCTGCCGGCGCCGGTGGAATTTCGCCGTGACGGCAGCCTGCTGGTCGCGCACCGCGAAGACCTTGGCGCGGCGCGGCGGGTGCTGGACATGCTGGCGCACAAAGCGCCGCCGGGCCATGCGGTGCAGCCGGTCACGGCGGCCGAATTGGCGCAATCGGAGCCCGCACTGCGCAGCGGCCTGCACGCCTGGCTGCTGCCCGGCGAGGGCCGCATCCACACCGTGCAGGCGATGGCCGCCCTGGCTGCGGGCGCGCCGGACGTCGACTGGCGCTGGGGCTCGTTGGTGGCGGCGGTCGAGCCCGGTCGGCTGCTGCTGGCCGGTGGCCCGTCCACCTTCGATTGGGTCTTCGACGTGCGCGGCGTCGGTGCCCGCCCGCAACTGTCGGTGCGGGGTGTGCGCGGCGAGATCTTCTGGCTTCAGGCGCCGGGCCTGGGCCTGTGCCGGCCGGTGCGCCTGCTGCATGCCCGCCACCGGGTCTACCTGGTGCCGCGGGCGCCCGACCTGGTTGTGGTGGGCGCCAGCGAGATCGAAAGCGAAGACCGTTCGCCGCCGTCGCTGCGCAGCACGGTCGAGCTGCTGGCGGCGGCGCACTCCATCGTGCCCGCGCTCGCCGAAGCGCGCATCGTCCACAGCGAAACCAATTTGCGGCCGGCACTGCCCGACAACCTGCCGTGCATCGAGGTGCAACCCGGCCTGGTGCGCATCAACGGCCTGTTCCGCCACGGCTGGCTGATCGCGCCCGGGCTGGTCGAGATCGCGCTGGAGGCGGCGCTGGGGCGTTCGCTCGGGCCCCTGCTCGGGCCTTCGCTTGGACCGGCGCTCGGGCCTTCGCGTGGACCGGCGCTTGGGCCGGCGCTGGGGCCCATTTTCGGCAGCGGCACCGCACGCCCGGCCGGACCCCACCAGGAGACGCTTTGATGATCGAGATCCGCCTCAACGGCGAGGCGATTCGGCTTGAGGACGGCACCACGCTGGCCGCGCTGATCGCGTCGCTGGGCCAGACACCGGCCGCGCTGACCACCGCTGTCAACGGCGACTTCGTGCCCCGCGCGCAGCGACCGGCCTGCTGTCTGCAGCCCGGCGATGCGGTCACCACCTTCCAACCCATCACCGGGGGATGACACC
>JANMXG010000187.1:0-16604 GCA_031394235.1 Betaproteobacteria bacterium | reverse complement strand
CCCTTGACCGGGTACAGAATCTTGCCGTTTTCCACCCAGTAGGCCTCGCTGGCCGAGAACACGAACTTGCCGCTGGTGATGTCGACCTGCCCGCCGCCAAAGTTGGTGGCGTACAGCCCGCGTTTGATGCTGCCGACGATTTCGTCCTGGGTCTTGTCGCCATTGAGCATGTAGGTGTTGGTCATGCGGGGCATCGGCACATGGGCATAGCTCTCGCGGCGGCCGTTGCCAGTGGGCTTGACACCCATCAGCCGGGCGTTCATCGAGTCCTGGATGTAGCTCTTGAGGATGCCGTCCTCGATCAGCACGTTGCGCTGGCTGGCGTGGCCCTCGTCATCGACGTTGAGCGAGCCGCGCCGGTCCGGCAGCGTGCCGTCGTCCAGCACGGTGACACCCTTGGACGCCACCCGCTGGCCGATCTTGCCAGCAAAGGCCGACGAGCCCTTGCGGTTGAAGTCGCCCTCCAGGCCGTGGCCGATGGCCTCGTGCAGCAAAATACCGGGCCAACCCGGGCCCAGCACCACGGTCATCACGCCGGCCGGGGCCGGGCGGGATTCGAGGTTGGTCAGTGCGGCATTGACTGCCTGATCAACGTAGAGCGAGAGCTGCTCGTCCTGGAAGTAGCCCAGGCCGAAGCGGCCGCCGCCGCCGCCCGAGCCCACCTCGCGCCGGCCGTTGGATTCGGCAATCACCGTGATCGACAGCCGCACCATCGGCCGCACGTCGGCAGCGCGGGTGCCGTCGGCACGCGCCACCAGCACCACGTCATATTCGGCGGCCACGCCGGCCATCACTTGCACAACCCGCGGGTCGCGGGCACGGGCCATTTTTTCGATCTTCTCCAGCAGCGCCACTTTCTGCGTGCTGTCGAGCGTGCCGATCGGGTCGGTGGGCAGGTACAGCGCGTGGCTGCGGGCGATCTTGGACGGTCGGTTGATCTTGACGCGACGGCTCTGGCCGGCGGCGGCAATCGAGCGCACCGTGCGTGCGGCGTCGAGCAGCGCGGCCTCGGAGATGTCGTCGGAGTAGGCAAATGCGGTTTTTTCACCCGCCACTGCCCGCACGCCCACACCCTGGTCGATCGAGAAGCTGCCGCTCTTGACGATGCCCTCCTCCAGGCTCCAGCCCTCGTGGCGGGTGATCTGGAAATAAAGGTCGGCATCATCGACCCGGTGCTCGCCAATCACGGCCAGCGCCGCGCTCAGCTTGGCCTCGTTCAGACCGAAGGGATCGATCAGCAGTTGCTGGGCGATGGCAAGGCGTTCTAGGGTGGGTTCGCGCGAGATCATTGGCGGATTGTAGGTTTTGGGCCTTGACCCTGCGGACCTGGTATTTCAGGGCGTTTTCGGTGCCTTCGGCGCTTGATGGGCCGGCTTCAAGCGGGCGCGTCGCTGGCGGGGTCAGGGTCGGCGGTTTCGCTGTCAGGCTCGTCGCCTTTGGCCCGGCGCAGCGCCAACGCCCGCTCGTACAGCGCGTTGCGCGGCGCACCACTCAGCTCGGCGGCCAGTGCCACGGCCTGCTTGACCGGCAGCTCGCGCATCAGCGGGCCCAGCACGCGCTCGGCCTCGGCGCTCAGCCTCGCGGCACCGGTGGGTAAATTGGCCGGCGGCAGTGCGTGCAGCACCAGCACAAATTCACCCCGGCAGCGGTTGGCGTCGCCCGCCAGCCAGCCGGGCAGGTCGGCAGCCGGCATCGTGTTGATGCTTTCGAACTGCTTGGTCAGCTCGCGGCACAGTGTGACGCGGCGGGCCGGCGCTTCCTTGGACAGCCCAGCCGCCAGCGCTTCGATGCGGTGCGGTGCCTCGAACAGCACCTGGCAGCCGGGGGCCGCGGCGGCCGCGGCCAGTGCGCTGCGCCGGTCTTGGCCCTTGCCCGGCAAGAAGCCGACAAAGGCAAAACCCTGGGCCAGCACGTCGCCGGCTGCACTGAGCGCGGTCACCGCGCTGCTGGCACCAGGGATCGGCAGCACGCGGTACCCAGCGGCGGCCACCGCGGCCACCAGCACGGCGCCGGGGTCCGAGACCGCCGGCGTGCCGGCATCGCTGGCATAGGCCACGCGCTGGCCGGCGGCCAGCCGGTCGATCACGCCCACGGCGGCGCTGTGTTCGTTGTGCTGGTGCAGCGCCAGCAGCGGCTTGTCCAGCCCGAGGTGGCGCAGCAGGCCGCCGGTGATGCGGGTGTCCTCGCAGGCCACCGCGTCGACCAGACCCAGCACATGGATTGCGCGCAGCGTCAGGTCGGCCAGGTTGCCGATCGGCGTGGCCAGCACGTAGAGTGTGCCGGCCGGGTGCTGCTGGCCGCGGGTGGCGGCGTCGGCGGCCTGGGTCAGCAGGGAGGCATCGATGTTCAAGGGCTGGGGCCGGGTTGGGGGCGGTGTGCCGGGTGCCGGGCCGGCGGGCCCCAGCACCAAGGCGGTGGGCGACAACGCCGAGGACCGGGCACTGCGCTTCTTGCAGCAGCAGGGCCTGCAGTTGGTCTGCCGCAATTATCGGCTGGCCGCCGGCCCGCGCCAGCGCGGCGCCGAGATCGACCTGATCCTCAACGACCCCGGCGGGACGCTGGTGTTTGTCGAAGTGCGTGCCCGGCGCGGCGCCGGGCACGGGGGTGCGGCGGCCAGCGTGCTGGCAGCAAAGCGGCGCCGCATCGTGCGCGCCGCCCAGCACTACCTGCTGCGGCTGGCGGTGCTGCCGCCCTGCCGGTTCGATGTGGTGGCCATTGACGGTGACGCGCTGGAATGGCTGCAAGCCGCCTTTGACGCCTGAGCCGCTGAGGCTGGCAGTGCCGCGCTGCGCCGCGTCAACTTGGCCCGGTTGCGGCACGGAACTGCAGCGCCCAGGGGCTGCTCTACACTTCATGGACATGCTTGAGCCCCGGATCCAGCAGCAATTCTTCGAGAGTGCTGACCTCAAATACCAGTCGGCCGAGTTGCTGAGCCGGCCGATTGCCGACGCCGTCACTGCCCTGGTCGGTGCCCTCACCGCGGGTGGCCGGGTGTTGGCGGCCGGCCTGGGCGCGTCGTCCCTGCTGGCGCAACTGGTGGTGACCGAATTGATCGGCGGCTTCGAGCGCGAGCGCCCCGGCCTGGCCGCGCTGGCGCTGGGCACCGACGGCGCCGCGCTGGGCGGCCTGACGGCGCTGCCGGGCGCCGGTGCCTTCGACAAGGTGCTGGCGCGCCAGGTCGAGACGCTGGGTCAGCCCGGAGACCTGCTGCTGCTGATCGACAGCGACGGCAACCACCCCGCGCTTCTGGCTGCCGCGCTGGCGGCGCAGGCCCAGGACATGACCGTGATCGCGCTGACCGGGCGCAGCGGGGGCGCCCTGCGCGGGCTGCTCCTGGAAACCGATGTGCTGGTGGCCGTGCCGCACGACCGCCGGGTGAGGGTGCTGGAAGCGCACCTGCTGGTGTTGCATTGCCTGTGCGACGCGATCGATCTGCAACTGCTGGGCGAACAGGATTCCGCATGACCTTACGCATGAACTTCCGACAGACCGTGTCCGCCGCACCCCGGTGGGTCGCGGTGGCCGCGGCCGCCCTGATCGGCGCAAGCTTGCTGAACGGCTGCGCCGTGCTGGTGGGTGGCGCCATGGTGGGCGGTGCGTTGTCTTACAACGACCGGCGCACCGCGGGCACGCAGCTGGAGGACGAGGCGATCGAGCTCAAGGCCGTCAGCCGTGTCAACGCGGCCTTGGGTGAGCGCAGCCACGTCAACATCACCAGCTACAACCGCAGCGTGCTGATCACCGGCGAGGTGCCGGCCGAGACCGATCGCCTGCTGGTCGAGCAGACCATCAGCCGGGTCGACAACGTTCGCGCCACTGCCAACGAGTTGATGGTGGGATTCAGCAGCTCGATAGGCAACCGCAGCAACGACACCATCCTGACCAGCAAGGTCAAGGCCGCCTTCATTGACACCAAGGACCTGCAGTCCAACGCGATCAAGGTGGTGACCGAGCGCAGCGTCGTCTACCTGATGGGCCAGGTGACCGAGCGCGAAGCCAGCCGGGCCGCCGAGGTGGCGCGCAGCGTGGGCGGCGTGTCCAAGGTGGTGCGGGTGTTCGAGGTGATCACCGAGGCCGAGCTGGGCAAGCTGCTGCCCCGGTAAGCTGCCCGCTGCGCCGGGCGCCGTGGGCAGCGGTGCCCGGGTTGCCTCGCCCGGCCTATTTCAGCCGGCGCAGCAGGCTGGACGTGTCCCAGCGGCCGCCGCCCAGGCCCTGCACGTCCGCGTAGAACTGGTCCACCAGCGCGGTGACCGGCAGCTTGGCGCCATTGCGCCGGGCTTCGTCCAGCACCAGGCCCAGGTCCTTGCGCATCCAGTCCACCGCAAAGCCGAAGTCGAACTTGTCGGCCACCAACGTGCCGCCGCGGTTGTCCAACTGCCAGCTCAGGGCCGCGCCTTTGCCGATGACTTCCAGCACCTGCGCCATGTCCAGGCCCGCCTTTTGGCCAAAGGCGATGCCCTCGGACAGCGCCTGCACCAGCCCGGCGATGCAGATCTGGTTGACCATCTTGGCGAGCTGACCGGCACCGCTGTCGCCAACCCGTGTCACGGCCTTGGCAAAGGCCATCGCCACCGGCCGCATCGCGTCGAACGGTGCGGTATCGCCGCCGCACATCACCGTCAATGCGCCGTTGACCGCGCCGGCCTGGCCGCCTGAGACCGGCGCATCGACAAACTGCAGGCCGAGCACCCGGGCCGCGGCATACAGCGTGCGCGCAACCTCGGCCGATGCGGTGGTGTGGTCGACAAACACCGCGCCCGGCGCCATGCCGGCCAATGCGCCCGACTCACCCAGCGCCACAGAGCGCAGGTCGTCATCGTTGCCGACGCAGGCAAACACCAGGTCGGCGCCCGCCGCGGCGTCGCGCGGGCTGGCGGCAGCGGTGCCGCCGTACTCCACGGCCCAGGCCTGGGCCTTGGCGGCGGTACGGTTGTAGACGGTGACGCTGTGGCCGGCACGCGCCAGGTGGCCAGCCATCGGGTAACCCATCACGCCGAGGCCCAGAAAGGCCACGCGCCGGGGTGCTGTGGGGTCGTAGGTTTTCATGCCGGCGAGTGTATCGGTGCAGCCCGAGGGTTGCCTGCCGCTGCATGGCCGCCCGTCACAGGATCGTCAGGTGCTCGGTGCCCGCTGAAAAGTCCTTGTTGCGGGCGCGTTGGCTGTGCAGCTTGATCTGCAGCCGCAGGTCGTTGACCGAGTCGGCATTTCGCAGCGCGTCTTCGTAGCTGACCTCGTGGCCTTCGTAGAGGTCGAAAAGCGCCTGGTCAAAAGTCTGCATGCCCAGTTCGCGCGAACGCTTCATCAGGTCCTTCATCTCGGCCACTTCGCCCTTGAAGATCAGGTCGGCGATCAGCGGGCTGTTGAGCAGCACCTCGACCGCCGCAATGCGGCCCTTGCCCTCCTCGCGCGGCAGCAGGCGTTGCGAGACGATGGCCTTGAGGTTGAGCGACAAGTCCATCAGCAGCTGCTGGCGGCGCTCCTCCGGGAACAGGTTGACGATGCGGTCCAGCGCCTGGTTGGCGCTGCTGGCATGCAGCGTGGTGATGCACAGGTGGCCGGTCTCGGCAAAGGCCACGGCATGGTCCATGGTCTCGCGGTCGCGGATCTCGCCCATCAGGATCACGTCGGGCGCCTGGCGCAGGGTGTTCTTGAGCGCAGCACCCCAGCCGTCGGTGTCGATGCCGACCTCGCGCTGGCTGACGATGCAGTTCTTGTGCGCGTGCACGTACTCGACCGGGTCCTCGATCGTGATGATGTGGCCGAAGCTGTTCTCGTTGCGGTGGTCCACCATCGCCGCCAGAGTGGTGCTCTTGCCCGATCCGGTAGCGCCGACCACGATCACCAGGCCGCGCTTGGTCATCGAGATCTCTTTCATCACCGGCGGCAGGCCCAGCGCATCGATCGTGGGCAGGGTGCGCGGGATGGTGCGCAGGACCAGCCCGACATGACCCTGCTGCATGTAGGCATTGACCCGGAATCGGCCGACGCCGGAGGGCGCAATCGCAAAGTTGCACTCCTTGGTGCGCTCGAACTCACTGGCCTGACGCTCGTTCATGACCGAGCGCGCCAGCGCCAGCGTGTGCTGGCCGGTGAGCGGCTGCGGCGAAACCCGGGTGACCTTGCCGTCCACCTTGATCGCCGGCGGAAAGTCGGCCGTCAGGAACAGGTCTGAGCCGTTCCGGGCAGCCATCAGCCGCAGCAGGTCATTGATGAACTTGGAAGCTTGTTCGCGTTCCATGGTGTGGATCTCCCGGGTGCCCGGTAATTGTGGCGCAGCGCGCTGCGCCGGGGCCGCGCTGTCCCGGCTCAGCCGGGAAAGTTCTCCGGGATCTTGGCTTTGGACCGGGCCTCGGCTGGCGTGATCATGTTGCGCCGCACCAGGTCGGTCAGGTTCTGGTCCAGCGTCTGCATGCCCACGTTCTGGCCGGTCTGGATCGCCGAGTACATCTGCGCCACCTTGTTCTCGCGGATCAAGTTGCGGATGGCCGGGTTGCCGATCATGATCTCGTGCGCGGCAATGCGGCCGGTGCCGTCTTTCAGCTTGCACAGCGACTGCGAGATCACCGCCACCAATGATTCCGACAGCATCGCCCGCACCATCTCTTTCTCGGCCGCCGGGAACACATCGACCACCCGGTCGACCGTTTTGGCCGCGCTGCTGGTGTGCAGCGTGCCAAACACCAGGTGGCCGGTTTCGGCAGCGGTCAGTGCCAGGCGGATCGTTTCCAGGTCGCGCATCTCGCCCACCAGCACCGCGTCCGGGTCCTCACGCAGGGCCGAGCGCAATGCATTGGCAAAGCTCATGGTGTGCGGCCCGACCTCGCGCTGGTTGATCAGGCACTTCTTGCTCTCGTGCACAAACTCGATCGGGTCTTCAACCGTCAGCACGTGGCCGTACTCGGTCTCGTTCAGGTGGTTGACCATGGCCGCCAGCGTGGTGCTCTTGCCCGACCCGGTGGGTCCGGTGACCAGCACCATGCCGCGCGGGCGCAGCGCCAGGTCGCCAAAAATCTTGGGTGCGTTGAGCTGCTCAAGCGACAGGATCTTGCTCGGGATCGTGCGGAACACCGCGCCCGCGCCGCGGTTCTGGTTGAAGGCGTTGACCCGGAAGCGCGACAGGCCCTGGATCTCGAACGAGAAGTCGCACTCCAGCGTGTCTTCGTAGTGCTTGCGCTGGGCGTCGTTCATGATGTCGTAGACCATGGCGTGCACCGCCTTGTGGTCCAGCGCCTCGACATTGATGCGGCGCACATCGCCGTTGACCCGGATCATCGGCGGCAGTCCGGCCGACAGGTGCAGGTCGGAGGCTTTGTTCTTGACCGAAAACGCCAGCAGTTGGGTGATGTCCATGGGCTTGCCTGAGCTACGCTCGAAACATTATGACGAGCGTTCCCCTCAATTTGCGGCAGGTTCAAGGCCGGATCACCGGTGCCTGCACCGCCGCGCATCGCAACGTGGACAGCGTCACGCTGCTGGCCGTCAGCAAGACCTTTGGCGCCGACGCAGTGCGCGAGGCTTTTGACGCCGGCCAGCGCCAATTTGGCGAAAACTATGTGCAGGAGGCGCTGGACAAGATTGCCGCGCTGGCCGATTTGCGGCCGCAGCTGGTCTGGCACCTGATCGGCCCGCTGCAAAGCAACAAGACCCGGCCGGTGGCCGAAGCCTTTGACTGGGTGCAGTCGGTGGACCGGCTCAAGATCGCGCAGCGGCTGAGTGAGCAGCGGCCGGCGGATTTGCCGCCGTTGCAGGTGTGCCTGCAGGTCAACATCAGCGGCGAGGCCAGCAAGAGCGGGCTGCTGCCGGACCAGGTGCTGGCGGTGGCGCAGTCGGTGGCGGCGCTGCCGCGGTTGCGGCTGCGCGGGCTGATGGCGATCCCGGAGCCTGCCGCTGATGTGGCCGCGCAGCGGGCGCCGCACCGCGCCTTGCGTGAGCTGCTCGGGGCACTCAACGCCGCCGGGCTGCAACTCGACACCTTGTCGATGGGCATGAGCGCCGACCTGGAGGCGGCTGTTGCCGAGGGCGCCACGCTGCTGCGCGTGGGCACAGCGATCTTTGGCGGCCGCGCGCCCGCGGTGGCGACGGGCTGAAGGCCGCCCCGCCAGCCCGCGCGGCGCTAGGCAGCGGCCCGGATCAGCCTACAAGGCGATCTGCGTGCTGCACTTGACCTCTTCCATCACCGCGTAGGTGCGGGTCTCGCGCACGCCTGGCAGGGTCCAGATCACCGTGCCGATGAACTCGCGGTAGGCGGTCATGTCGGCCACCCGGGTCTTGAGCAGGTAGTCAAAGCCGCCCGCCACCAGATGGCACTCCAGGATCTCCGGCCGCACCTGGACCGCAGCGCGGAAGGTGTCCATCACGTCGTGCACCGTGCGGTCCAGCAAGATCTCGATGAACACCAGCAGCCCGGCGCCCAGCAGCATCGGATTCAGGCGCGCCTCGTAGCCCAGGATGTAGCCGTCGCGGGTCAGGCGCTTGACACGCTCCAGCACGGCGGTGGGCGACAGGTGCACCGCCTCGGCCAATTTGAGGTTGCTGATGCGGCCGTCGGCCTGAAGCACCCGCAGTATGCGCCGGTCGATGCTGTCGATCTCGGTCATCGGGAGGCCTCAGGTTGGCGGGATTGCGGGCTGGCCCGGGCTCACTGGTCGAGCTTGATGCCGGCCTTCTGGATGATCACGCCCCAGCGCTTGGCATCAGCCTCGAGCAAGCGCTTGAAGTCATCGGCGCTGCCGCCCACGGCGGTCAGGCCTTGGCTGTCGAGCAAGGCGACCACGGCCGGATCGCGCAGCGCGGTGTTGACGTCAGCGTTGATCTTGGTGATGACCGCATTGGGCGTGCCGGCGGCGGTGAACAGGCCGTTCCAGGCCAGCGACTCGATCTGCGGGTAGCCGGATTCGGCCAGCGTCGGCAGGTCTTTCAGGCTGTCGGGCCGTTGCGCTGCGCTGGTGGCGATCAGCCGCACCTTGCCAGATTTGACATGCGGCAGCAGTGCCGGCGCGGTCATGAAGGTGGCGTCGGCCTCACCCTGCGCCACGGCAAAGGCCGCCGGCGGCGAGCCATTGAACGGCACATGGGTGGCGGTAAAACCGGCCTCGCTCATCATCAGCGCCATCGTCAGGTGGGCCGAGCTGCCCTGGCCCAGCGACGAATAGTTGGTCTTGCCGTCACGGGCCTTTGCCCAGGCGACAAAGTCCCGCGCGGTCTTGATTGGCAGGTTGGCATTGACCGCCAGCACGTTGGGCTGCGAGGTGGTCATGATCACCGGCGCCAAATCCTTGGCCGGGTCGTAGGGCATCTTCTTGTAGAGGAAGGGCGCAAACGCGATCGGCCCGTTGAAGCCCAGCGCCAGCGTGTGGCCGTCGGGCGGCGCCTTGGCCGCCACGTCCACGCCCAGCATGCCACCGGCGCCTGGCTTGTTGTCCACCAGCACCGGCTGGCCCCAGCGGTCCTTGAGCTTGTCGGCCAGCAGCCGGGCGACGATGTCCAGCGAGCTGCCGGCCGGCGCCGGCACGACGATCTTGACGGCATGGGTCGGCCAGGCCTGTGCCCAGACCGGTTGGCCCAGGGTCAGGCCCAGGCTGGCAAGGGCAAGCAGATTACGGCGGCGCATGGGGGTCTCGTAGCGTGAGGTGAAGCTGTCATTCTCGCCGCGGTGGGTATGGCCCACTGCGGGCGGTCGAATCGCCAGCGGCCAGCGCAGGGCCGAATCAGCCGGGCGTTGGCAGCGTGATCAGGTCACCGTCGGCCGCCAGCACACCGTCGGCCAGCAGGCGGTCGACGGTGGCGTTGGCCAACAGGCCGGCCAGCGCCGGGTCGTCCTCGCACTGCAGCGCCTGGCGAAAAATGGAGGTGCGGGCGATCCAGGCCACCAGCCCGGCGCGCGGCCGGATGCGGTGCTCCAGCATGTGGAAGCTGACCAGCGCCCGGGCGGCGTGCTGCCGGTGCTTGACGGGCGCCGCCGCAAAGCCCCGCAGCCGCTGACGCGAGGCGTCCAGCGCAAGCGCCACGCCAGTGAACGGCGGGCCATGACCGGGCAGCACCAGCCGAGGCGCCAGGGTCTCGATCAGGTCCAGCGCCTGGTGTGCGGCGTCGAAACCGGGCTCGCCGACCAGCTCCGGGAAGATGATCGCCAGCCGCGACTCCCACAGCGCGTCACCGCTGATCAGGGTGCGGCTGATCGGCTCGAACAGCAGCACCGCGTCCGGGTCGTGGCCGGGTGCGGCGTGCACCTGCCAATGGTGGTGGCCCAGCGGCACGCGGTCACCGGCGGCGATGAAGGCCTGCGGCGTGAAGGGCTCGCAGGTCTGGTCGGTATCGCGGTAGCTCAGCTGGGCCTCGTCCCAGGGCTGCAAGGCCGCGCGGTAGCCGGCGGGCACGCTGATCTGCAGGCCCGGCCAGCGCCGCGCCAGGCCGGCATTGCCGCCGCAGTGGTCCGAATGCAGATGGGTGTTGAGCACCCGCGCCAGCGGCAGGCCGCCCAAGGCCTGGTCTACCAGCGCGACCGTTTGCGCGGCGTGGCTGGCGTAGCCGGTATCGACCACGCAGGCGCCTGCCGGGCTGTCGCGGAACACGATGTTGTTGGCCGACAGCCAGCCGCGCAGCAGCACCTGGGCGCCCAGCCCGGCCAGGGTGTCGGCGATGTTGGGCGCCGGCTCGCGCAAGGGCTCAGGCCGGTTCAAGGCAGCTGGCCCAGCGGCTCGGTGGGTGCCGCGTTGCGCAGGCGGGCCAGCGCCTGGGGCGCAAACAGCGCGGCCGCCAGCGCACGCTCACGCTCGCTCACCCAGCGCAAAAAATCGTCGGCACCCTTCATTGCGCCGAAGGCATCGAAGCCGGCCTCCAGAAAGCGCTGCAGCGAGGCCAGGCCAGCGGCCTGGGCGGGGCCGCGCATCAGCCGCAGGCTGGTCCGCATCAGCCGGCTGCGGGTAAAGCCCTCCAGCGCCTTGCCGATTGACTGGGTCAGCACGATCTGCTGCTCGCGCGCCTGCGGCTGGCCGGCGCCCTGCCAGGCCGCGATGTAGGCCGCGGCGTCCAGCGGCGCACCGGGCGGGCCGGGCTGGCCGGACGGCAGGTGGCGGGCGCAAGCGTCGTCCAGCGCCTCGGACAGTGCATGCAGCGCGCCCAATTGCTCCACCGTGTGCACCACCTCCTGCGGAAAAATCCGCACCAGCGCCGGCACCACGCGGGCGAACTGGGTGTCGCGATCGGCAAACTCCTGCGGTCCGTACAGTTCTTCGAGAAAAAACCGCGCTGCGCCCCGGTAGCGCGGGCTGGCCAGCAGGTCGCTGTAGGTGTGCTCGAAGCGACGCGCCTGGTAGGTCTTGACGGCCCGCACCCGCGCGGCCAGCACCGGGTCAGCCTGGCGCTGGGCGCGCAGCAGCGCCACGGTGTGCAGGTGTGCTCGGATGCGGTCGACCACGGGCGATGTCATGCCGGCAGGTTAACGCGGCCCGGCGCCGGCCGGCCTCAACGGGCTAGAGACCCTCACCCAATGCCAGCACGCAGCGCAGCGTCACTGCAGCGGCGTGGCGACGGCATGGCAGCGGCAGTGCGAGACTGCGGGCATGACGACGGCCAGGGTGCAGCAAGTGGTGGTGGTGGCAGCGGTTGGGGCGGCGCTGCTGTGGTGTGTCTGGTGCTGGCGCCAGGGCCTGGGGCCGGGTTGGTGGGCGCTGGGCCTGCTGCTGGCTTTGGCACCGCAGGCGCCGGTGCTGGCGCTGGAGTTTGTCGTGCTGGCCGTGCTGGGCCGCGATGCCGACGTGCCGCGGCCGTCCACGCGCCAGCTGCTGCGGGCCTGGTGGGGCGAGGTGGTGGCGGCCTGGCAGGTGTTTGGCTGGCGCCAGCCGTTTGCCGCCAACCGGGAGCCGGATGTGCCCGGCCAGTGGGGTCGCACCGGGGTGGTGCTGTTGCACGGCTATGTGTGTAACCGCGGGCTGTGGGCGCCCTGGCTGCGTCGACTGCGGTCAGCCGGTGTGCCGTGCACGGCGATCACGATGAACCCGCCGTTTGGCAGCATCGACAGCTACCGGCTAGCCATCGATGCCGCGGTGCAGGACCTGATCCGCAGCACCGGACGGCCGCCCTTGCTGGTGGGGCACAGCATGGGCGGGCTGTCGGCCCGCGCCTGGCTGGCGGGGCAGCCCGACGCCGCGGTGGCCGATTCCAGGGTGGCCGGCGTGGTGACGGTCGGCACGCCGCACCAGGGCACCTGGGCCGCGCAGCTGGGCTTGTCCACCAATGCCCGGCAGATGCGCCTCGGCAGCCGCTGGCTGGCGGCGCTGGCCGCACGTGAGCCGGCATCCCGCCGCGCCCGTTTCACCTGCTTTTACGGCCATGCGGACAACCTGGTGTTTCCGGCCAGCCAGGGCAGGCTGGCCGGCGCCGACAACCGGCACCTGGCCGGCGTGGCGCAGGTGGCGATGCTGGTGGAGCCGGCGGTGCTGGCCGAGGTGCTGCGCCAGGCGCTGACCCAGGACGGTTTGCCGCTGCCGGCCCAGAGGGATGCCCAGCAGCACGGCTGAGCCCGCAGCCGGCATCAGTCGCGCAGGTCGTGCAGCAGGTTGAGCGTCGGCGTCAGGCCCAGGTTGAGCAGGTCTGCGATCTCGTCGATGTCGTCCGGCAGCGCGGCGTTGTCCCAGCCGCGGGCGCTGTGGCGGGCCAGGCGGATGGCCAGCTGCACGTTGCGCACCTGGGCCAGCGGGCTGCTGTGGTTGTCGCTGATCTGCACCAGCAGGCCGGGCAGGCCCCAGGTCTTCATCAGGGCCTGTTGAAGATCACCCAATTCGACGTTGAGCAGCGCCCGTTGCGCGTCGGCCGACCGCAAATGGGGATCGGCCTGCTGGCGCTGCATCAGCGTCAGCGCCAATGCCGGCGCATGCACCCACAGCAGCATCTCGGCAAAGTCGTGCAACAGCGCAGCCTCGTGCAGCAGTGCGGCGTCGTGGTCGGACCGGTGCACCGCAAAGCCCAGCGAGTAGCGCGCGGCGCGGTGGGCACGCGCCAGCACCAGGCGCAACCCAGCCAGCGCTTCGTCCTGTCCGGCCAGGCCTTGCTCGACCGTGGGTTGGGTGCCAAAAGTGCGGAAAAACGGCGTGATGCCCAACATCACCAGCGCCTCGGTGGCGGTTTCGGGATCGGACTGGTCCCGGCCGCGCCGCATGGCCGCCACATGGCGCAGCAGCTTCAGCGTCATCAGCGGGTCGATCACCATCGTGTCGGCCAACAGGTGCGCGTCCACCGCGTCCTCGTTGAGGGCGAGTTCGGCCACCGCATCGTCGGTCGCGGCCAGCACCGGGATCTCGCGCGCATCAAACGCCGCTACCCAGCCAGCCACATCGTGCGGCGGCTGGGTGATGAAGGCGTGGGGGGCAGGGATGTCGTCGGCCCGGGTCATGGGTCACCTCGTGCGGCGTTACGTCCACCTGCTTATCGGCAGCGGCGACGCCGACTTGAGCGCCGCCGCCGGGCTACAGCCGGGTCACGCCCGGCAGGCGGCCGACGAGTTTGCCGTCGAGGTAGAGCGCACCTTCGGGTGCGCCGGCTTCGGCGTAGAACTCGAACCGGGGTTCGGCCTGGCTTTGCGGCGCCGCCTGAGCCACGGCCAGTTTGCGGGCCAACCGCGCCAGCAGGCGACTGGCTTGGCGCAACAAGGCCGCGGCCAACGGACGCCAGGTGCTGCCGCGCGGTGCGGCCAGCGAGGGTGACAAGCCTTGCAGGGTCTTGCTCATGGTGTTCTCCATTGGCGCCACCGTCCGGTCTGGGCCGGTGCGCCGGGGGGTTCAGGGCAACAGGTGTCGTTCGTGCTGCATTTCGCGGCGCAGTGCGCGTTGGGCGCACTGGCGCTGGGCGCTGGCCGAGCGCCGATGCGCGCCGGCCAGGCGTTGCCGGGCGGCTGTCACCAGCGGGTTGCGGGGCTTGAGGGCACTGAGGATGATCTTCATGGCGAGGGCTCCAGGGCACGGTGGCCGGTGTGAACAGGGACGGGCATCTGCCCTTGGGGCAGGACAAAAAAGCAAAACGGCCCGGACGCTTGCGCGGGCCGGGCCGAGGTGGGGAGAGCGCGGTTCTGGATAAACCGGCTCAGCCAGCCGCGGTGCCCGGTGGGGCGCCTGCACGGTGGGGCGTGATCGACAGCTGCAGCAACAATGCCCAGCTTGACCCACCGTGTGGGCCAACAGCCTGCGACCAACGCAGTGCAGTCAGGCCGAGGGGGGCAATTGGCAGGTTGGACATCGGTGCGCGGCTTCGGGTTGGGGGTGGATGGGTGGATGCGGGTACGGACCGGAGTGATTGAGCGACTGAGGTGGCAGCACCGGTCTGGATCTGCCGTGTCATGCGCTGCTCAGGCTTGCGCTTATGATAAAGAAAAAATTATCTTGCGCAAGACCTTTGATCTAGGGATCGGGTTTGTACCTGGGCTTGACCCTGGATTTGTGCCCAGGCCTGCCGCGCAACCGCGGATCAGGGCTTGCGTTTGAGCGGTGCCACGCCGGTCTGGCTGCGCGCCCACAGCGCCAAGTCGTTGGCAAGATCGTCGGACATCGGCGCGGGCGGGCTGCGGCGCAGCCCGCCGGGCGCGGTGCGCGCAGCCGGCGCGGTGGCTGGTGTGGGCAGGGGGCTGGGCGGTGCGCCGGTGGCCGCAGGGATCAGCACCTCACCCAGCAAATCCAGCAAGCGGGTGCGGGCCCGCTGCGGGTGGCGGCGGTAGAAGGTCAGCACCAGGCCGACGATGAAGCGTTCGTCGTCGTCCTGAGGCTGGCTGGGTGACAGGGCGGGCGCATCGACGGGCGTCAAAACGGCATCGGTCGCTCTCGGCCCCGCGGCAGCCGCCGCGGCGACGGGTCGGGCGCTGCCGGTGGCGCCACCCGCCGGCAGGTCCATCCAGCCCACGGGCTTGCGGCACAGCTGCTCGAACTGGCGCGCCAGGCGCTCGCCGATCTGCCGCGACCGGCTCTTGATCTGGCTCCAGTAGCTGGGCTGGATCTGCAGCCGCTCGGCAAAGCGCCGCTCCAGGCCCCTCAGGGTGGCGGCATCGGGCGATTTGATGGTGGCCTGCACAAATTCATCAAACAAAAGCATCGCGTTCTCGAAGCGAATGCGCGCCACATCGTGCAGGGGATTCATGCCTGGATGATAAACGGCGCTTGCCCGGATAGCAGCCTGGAAACGGCATCGACCTGCGCCTGCTTGAGGTCGGAAGGGTGATGCACTTGTAGGGGGGGGCGCCTTGTTCCGGCGATCCGCCGCGCCTAACATCCCTGGCGGGCACCCGCTGGACAGCCTGAATGCTGTCAGCCCTGGGATACGCCGGCCGGGCTAGCGCCCGTGGGCCATGACGCGCCGACTACCGCACCGCAGGAGGACTCATGCTGCAACGATCCGCCAAACGCGTCGTCACCCCCGGCGCGGATGTCTCGCCAGCCGATCCACCGACAGGCCCGGTTGCACGCCGCTGGGTCCGGCTGCTCGGCGGCGTTTTGGCCGGCTTGTGTGTTGCTGCAGGCCTGACGCCGGCGCAGGCGCAGAAGCGCTACGACGCCGGCGCCAACGACTCTTCGGTGCTGGTCGGCCAGACCTTGCCCTACAGCGGGCCGGCATCGGCCTATGGCACGCTGGGCCGGGTCGAGGCGGCCTACCTGCGCAAGGTCAATGACGCGGGAGGCATCCTGGGCCGGCGCATCACCTTGATCAGCCTGGACGATGCTTACAGCCCGCCCAAGACGGTCGAAATGACCCGGCGCCTGGTCGAGAAGGACGAGGTGCTGTTGCTCTTCAACATGGTGGGCGCAGCCACCAACAGCGCGGTGCACAAATACGTCAATGACCGGCACATCCCGCACCTCCTGTTGGCTACCGGCGCCAGCAAGTTCGCCGACCCGAAAAGCTTCCCGTGGTCCATGCCGGGCCTACCGACCTATGCACTGGAGACGCGGCTGTACGCCAAACACATCCTGGCGACCCGGCCACGGGCGCGCATTGCGGCGCTCTACCAGGACGACGACGCCGGCCGCGACTGGATGGACGGCCTGAAGGAAGGGCTGGGGGCGCAGGTCGGGCAGATCGTGGCCGAGGCCTCGTTCCAGGCGAGCGACGCGACCATCGACTCTCAGGTCATTGCCTTGCAGGCCTCGGGAGCCGACGTGCTGGTGACCATGGGCTTGCCCAAGTTCGGTGCGCTGGCTATCCGCAAGCTGTATGACCTGGGCTGGAAGCCGACACACTACAGGGTCTCGGTTGCTGCCCAGGTCAATGCGACCTTTATCCCGGCGGGTGTGGACAAGGCCGTCGGCGTGCTGTCTGCGGGAACCGCCAAGGACCCGCGTGACCCGCAATGGGCCGACCACCCCGGCATGAAGGACTACCTGTCCTTCATGAAAGCCTACTTGCCCGCAGGCGACCCGATGGACGGGCTGAACGTGGCAGGCTACAACTCTGCGCAGATCCTGGTGCAAATCTTACGCCAGTGTGGCGACGACCTGACCCACGACAACGTGATGCGCCAGGCCGCCAATCTGCACGACCTGCAGTTGCCGATGCTGCTGCCCGGCATCGCGATCAACACCTCGCCGACCGACTACCTGGTGTACAAATCAGTGCAGATGCGGCGC
>JANMXG010000186.1:0-1699 GCA_031394235.1 Betaproteobacteria bacterium | reverse complement strand
AAGCCGCCGGCTACACCGTGCACGCTGCCCGGGGTGAGCGCGATCAACCGCTGTGCTGCGGCCGAACCTACCTGGCCGCCGGCTTGGCCAAGCAGGCCAAAGCCAAAGCCCGCCAGTTGCTGGCCGCGCTGGCGCCGCTGGCGCAACGCGGCATCCCCATCGTCGGGCTGGAGCCGTCGTGCCTGCTGACGCTGCGCGACGAGCTGCTGGTGATGGGCCTGGGCGACGCCGCTGTCACCGTCGCCGGGCAGGCGCTGCTGTTCGAAGAGTTTGTCGCACGCGAGGCAGCTGCCGGCCGTTTTGCCCCGGCACTGAGGCCGGCGCAACAGCAAATCCTGGTGCACGGCCATTGCCACCAAAAAGCCTTTGGTACCGTGCCCTCCTTGTTGGCGGCACTGCGGCTGATCCCGGGCGCCGAGCCGGCGCTGATCGAGAGCTCATGCTGCGGCATGGCAGGCGCGTTTGGCTACGAGGCAGCGCACCAAGTGGTGTCGATGCAAATGGCCGAGCTGAGTTTGCTGCCCGCCGTGCGCGCAGCGCCAGACGCGCTGCTGGTGGCGGATGGCACCAGTTGTCGCCACCAGATTGCCGACGGCGCGGGGCGCCAGGCGCTGCATTTGGCGCGGCTGTTGGCGGACCATTTGAGGGCTTGATCGTTTGGACCGACGCTTTGGCCAACGCTTTTGGTCAACGCCTGGGCCACGACCGCGCGCCCGCGTCGCGGCGAAAAATTCAGCCGATGGCCTGCAGCCGTCATTCAGGCTTTCCAGTCCCTGCCGATCGAACGCGGCACCCGCCAGTGATGCAAACCGGCAGCCCGTGAACAAGACTCACCGCGTGGTCAACGGGCTGCACCGCGCCGGCATGCCCACCATGGCTTGCCTGCCGGCCGGCTGGCCCGCACCGCGCCGCATGCTCCAATCCCCCGACTGCACCTCAGGGCTTGGCAATGGACGACACCGACCGGCAATTGATCTCGATGCTGCGCAAGGACGCACGCACCAACGTCGCCACGTTGGCAGCCAAACTGGGCGTTGCGCGTGGCACCGTTACCAACCGGCTGCGCAAGCTGGAGGACGATCAGGTGATCGTCGGTTACACGGTACGGCTGAGGCCGGACGCCGAGCCCAACCAGATCCGCGCCTGGATGTGGGTGCTCGTCGAGGGCAACCAGACCCGCGCGGTGATCGCTAGCCTGCTGGGTGAGCCCGGTGTCGAAGCGCTGCACGACACCAACGGCCGCTGGGACCTGCTGGCCGAATTGCGCGCCGACAACATGGCCGCGCTGTCCAAAGTGCTGGAGCGGATTAGGCTGACGTCCGGCATCGCCAACACCGAGACCAATATCCTGTTGTCCACCTACCGCTGACGCGCGTTGGGGTTGCTGAGCTCGATTCAGTAGCGCCTCTTTCGAGCCCATGAAAATCGTCTTGCGGCTCTGAGCTGTCTTTCGTTTTTTGGCCTGAGAGCTGCCGGTCGTGGGTGCTGAGCGACCGCGCCGCGCCGGGCTGGCGTGTCCCGTTCCGTGTCATTCCGGGCCGGACAACTACCGGCCCTCCCTTCTTTACCTGCGCGGGACACGCCAGCCCGACGCAGCGCTACGCCATCGACGGAGCGTGCGGGATGTTCAAGCCAACGCAGGCGGAAACGGTGGCGGCGGCCAAGGGCGTTGGGTGACCGGCGCAGTGAAATAAAGGGG
>JANMXG010000185.1:0-4799 GCA_031394235.1 Betaproteobacteria bacterium | reverse complement strand
TCGAGCGCGCTGTCGTCGCCGTCTTCGTCCGGCGGCAGCGCCCAGAAAAACCGGTCGGGCACCACATTGCCCATGCCGGGACGAAAGCCCGAGTCGAGCGTCTGGTCCATGAAGGCCAGTGCTTCGCCCACGGCCGCCTGCAACTCGGCGCCGGCCGCTAACAAGGCGGACAGCGCAGCGCTGAGGGTGTCGCCGGCGCCGACAAACGAGGTTTCGAACATCTCGAACTTCTCGCCGGTCAGTGCGCCTTGCGGCGAGGCCAGCACGTTGTCGATGAACTGGTCGCCGCCGGCCTTGCCACCTTTGGTGGCCAGCATGATCCCGGACACCAGCACAAAGCGTGTGCCGTGTTCGCCGGCGGCCACGGCCAGTTCTCGGGCCGACGCCGGGCGCTCGCTGTCCCAGTCGGGCAGCAGGAAGTCGGTCAGGGTCTTGTGGTTGCCCACCAGCACCTCGGTGGCCGGCAAAATCAGCTCGCGAAAGGCCTCCAGGTAGGGCTGGGCCTGGTCATCGTCCAGCCAGCCCAGGTTGGGCAGGTAGGTCACCAGCGGCACATCGGGGTAGTCGGACAGGATCTCGGCCACCGCGCTGACCGCATCGGCACTGCCCAAAAAGCCCACCTTGAAGCCCGAGACGGTGATGTCTTCCAACACAGTGCGGGCCTGCTCGGCCACGACCTCGGCATCGATCGCGTGGTGGTCGAAGATTTCGGCGGTGTCGCGCAGCAGCACGCTGGTGGTCACGGGCAGGGCGTGTGCGCCCATCGCGGCCAAGGTGCTGATATCACCAGCCAGGCCAGCGGCACCGCTCGGGTCAGCGGCGTTGAAGGTCATCACGCAAGCCGGCGCTGCTGCATCCTGCGGCGCGTCGCTGCCGGTATCGGCAGCGCTGGCGTCGGGGGTGGGAGTGGAGCTAGCGGTCATGAACGGGTCCGTGGAAAATCGGGAAACAGGGTCGAAGCTGCCAGCGACCTCAGATAACTGAAACAACTTGCAGCGGCACAGGCGTAACCCGGCTTGACGCTAAAACGGCGTGGCTACAATGACTGCTTCATTGTAGTGACCTGCCTAACAACGTGACCGAACCCCGTACCTGGATGTGCTTGATCTGCGGCTGGATTTATGACGAGGCCGCGGGTGACCCCGAGCACGGCATCGCGCCCGGCACGGCGTGGGCGGACGTCTCGATGAACTGGACCTGCCCAGAATGCGGCGCCCGCAAGGAAGACTTCGAGATGGTTCAGGTTTGACCCTGTCCGGGGTCTGGCCGGACGCCCGCGACGGGCGAACCGGCCGTCAAGATTCACCAGCCCTGCCAAGGAGTCGACGTGGATGAGCCCCAAGCCGCAGTGCCCGCTGCCGCTGTCAAGGTGCTGGTGATCGACGACAGCAACACCATCCGCCGCAGCGCGGAAATTTTTCTGCGCCAAGGCGGCCACGAGGTGCTGTTGGCCGAGGACGGCTTTGACGCGCTGGCAAAGATCAACGACCACGCGCCGCAGTTGATCTTCTGCGACATCCTGATGCCGCGGCTCGATGGCTATCAGACCTGCGCCATCATCAAGCGCAATGCCCGGTTCGCGCATGTGCCTGTGATCATGCTGTCATCCAAGGATGGATTGTTTGACAAGGCCCGGGGACGCATGGTGGGTTCTGAAGACTACTTGACCAAGCCCTTTACCAAAGATCAGTTGCTGCGCGCCGTGCAACAGTTCAGCGGCCGGTGGGGCCAGGGCAGCGCGGGCGATCCGTTGACGGCAAACCCAAGCCCCTGACGGTCAGGATGCACCGGTTGCAAGGCGGGCGCCGCGGCGGCCGCTGAAAGGTTGGAACGTCCGGGCGCCGGATGTCGGGCGGGCGGATTGCGCAAAAATTGCAGGTTAGGCAGGAGTAAAAACCATGGCTGTGCACAAAATTTTGCTGGTCGATGATTCCAAGACCGAGTTGCATGTGTTGTCCGAACTGCTGCACAAGCGCGGCTACTCGGTGCGCACGGCCCAAAGCGGTGAAGAGGCGCTCAAGCGTCTGGCCGAAGAAAAGCCCGACCTGATCCTGATGGATGTGGTGATGCCCGGGCAAAACGGTTTTCAACTTACCCGCACCATCACCCGCGACCCGCGATACCTCGACCTGCCGGTGATCATGTGCACCAGCAAGAATCAGGAGACCGACCGCGTCTGGGGTATGCGCCAGGGCGCCAAGGATTACGTCGTGAAGCCGGTACAGGCCGACGAGTTGATCGCCAAGATCAAGAAGTTCGACTGACCGTCCCGGCCCTGCCGTGCCTGTTGTCGCCTGATCACAACCCTCCGACGCCAGAACCCGACCCGCCCATGGCCAACAAGCAAGCCCTGCGTGACCTGCAGACCCGCCTGGCCGAGCGCATGAAGCAGGTGCGCACTGAGCAGCCGGGTGTGTCCTGGCTGGCGGTGGATTGCGCGGGCTGCGGCCTGCTGTTTGCGCTGGGCCAGGCGGGCGAGATCTTCAAGCTCGACACGGTGCTGCCGGTACCGCACACACGGCCCTGGCTGGCCGGTGTGGTCAACCTGCGCGGCGGGTTGTTCACTGTGGTGGATCCCGGGGTGTTCCTGGGTTTGCGTGCCCAGGCCAGCCCGCCCGCGCCGGCGGCCGCCCGGCTGGTTGCCTTGAACGCGGTTTTTGGCGTCAACGTGGCGCTGTTGGTCGATCGGCTCGAAGGCCTGCGCCATGCTGCCGACCTGCGGGTCGTGCTCGAAAGCGATGACAATGCGGCGCGTCCGGCGTTTGCCCTGGCGCGCTGGCAGGATGCTGCTGGCCGGTTGTGGCAAGAAATCGACCTCGCCGAGTTGGCGCGGTTGCCGCAGTTTCTCGCCATCACCGGCTGAGGCCACAAATCTAGGCCAAGTACGGCCGCCGGACGCGGCTGGCCGGCCGCCTGCAGGACAGACGAGGGGATGTGATGGGCTTGATGGACAGACTCAAGAACAACCGGCGCGGCGCCGAGGGTGCGTCGGAGCGTGTGCCGACCAACTTCGATGAACTGCAGGCCGCCGCCGACGCTGAAGAAGTCACGGCGGTGATCGGCATCGACAGCCGGCACAGCCACGAGGGCAGCACCACGGTCAACACCGGTTTGACGCCCACCCTCAACATGCACTCGATCATCTCCGAGTTGCCCGCGTCCAGCCAGCTCAACGACTACGCCGACTCGCGTGCCCTGCCAGCCGCGGCGGGGGCTGGCCTGGCAGGTGCAGCGGCGCTGGCAACCTCAACGGTCGCCGAGCCTTTGCCTTTGATCGGCGACCGGCCGCTGCCGCAGCAGCAGCGCATCTTGGGCGCGATGGTGCTGCTGGGCATGCTGATGCTGGCCGGCGTGACGCTGCTGGCCTTGAACGCCGCCAACCGCAATGGCAGCCAGGTGGCCGCCACCGGCCAGGCCCAGATGCAGTCTCAGCGTCTGGCCAAGGCGGTGTCGCAAGCGATCAACGGCAACCCGGCTGCGTTTGCCGAGATCAAGGAGGCGGTCGGCGTGTTGGCCAGCAACACCCGCGCGTTGCGCGACGGCGTGCCCGGTCTGGCTGCGGTGTCGTCCGACGCGCAGCCGCTGATGGAGCCGATAGCGCCGCTGGTGGACCGCGCTGAAAAGAGTGCCGGTGTGGTGCTGGGCCAGCAAAAGGCCCTGGTCCAGGTGGGCCAGGCCTTGCGCACGATCAACAGCCACGCCGCTGAACTGCTGGAGTCGGCCGAGGCCGTGGCTGCGCTCAAGCTGCAGCAAGGCGCGCCACTGGCGGAGTTGGTGCAGACCGGCCAACTCGTGATGCTGACACAGCGTATCGGCAAGAGTGCCAACGAGTTCCTGACGCTGGAGAGTGGCAGCTCTGAGGCCGTGTTCCTGATGGGCAAGGATCTGGCCAGCTTTCGCGATATCACCGAAGGCCTGCTCAACGGCAGCGCCGACCTGCGCCTGGCCGCCGCCAAGGATCCGCAAACCCGGGAGCGGTTGCAGGCCTTGCTGAAGCAGTACGAGCAGACGCGCGCCCAGGCCAGTCCGATCCTGGACAACCTGCAGGGGCTGGTCAGTGCCCGCGACGCCCAGGCGGTGGTCGTCACCGACAGCGAGCCGCTGCGCAAGGCGCTGCAATCGGTGCAGGACATGTTGACATCCGGCGGCGGCCTGCGCGCCAGCCACGGCGTGGCGATGCTACTGTCGCTGGCGCTGGTGGTGCTGGGCGGCTGGGGTTTGCTCAAGCTGTTTGTGGCCGACCAGGCACAGCGAGCCGGGCTGGCCGAGACCCAGCGGCTCGAGGCCGAGCGGCAGGAGCAGGAAGCCAAGCGCGTCAACGACGCCAACCAGGCGGCCATTCTGCGGCTGATGAACGAGCTGCAAACCGTGGCCGAAGGCGATCTGACCCAGCAGGCCACC
Source organism: Betaproteobacteria bacterium (assembly GCA_031394235.1). Classification (GTDB taxonomy): domain Bacteria; phylum Pseudomonadota; class Gammaproteobacteria; order Burkholderiales; family Burkholderiaceae_C; genus Pseudaquabacterium. Next base: position 398 of record JANMXG010000185.1, on the reverse strand, counting down.
GTCACCGAGGACATCACCGGCGCGATCGCCGATTCGGTCAACTACACCGTCGAGGAACTGCGCAACCTGGTGTCGCAGGTGCAAACCACCGCCGGTCGCGTGACCGAGACCACCAGCCAGGTCGAAACCACCTCGGTCGACCTGCTGGCGGCGTCCGACGAGCAGTTGCGCGAGATCCGCGAGACGGGTGACTCGGTGCTAAAAATGGCCACCCGGATCAACGACGTCTCGGCGCAGGCGCAGCAATCGGCCCAGGTGGCGCGGCAATCCCTGCGCGCGGCCGAGTCGGGCCTGACTGCGGTGAAAAACTCGATCGGTGGCATGAACGCCATCCGCGACCAGATCCAGGAGACCTCCAAGCGCATCAAGCGGCTGGGCGAGTCGTCGCAGGAGATTGG
>JANMXG010000184.1:0-38429 GCA_031394235.1 Betaproteobacteria bacterium | reverse complement strand
GCCAAGCAGCCGATCTCGATCGATGCGATCCAGTCGGTGCAGCTCAACCTCAGCAACTACGACGTCACGCAAAAGGGTTACACCGGCGCCAACATCAACGCCGTGACCAAGAGCGGCACCAACGAGTTCAAGGGCAGCGTCTACTACGTCTTCCGCAACGACAGCCTGGTGGGCCAGCGCTTCAACCGCACCGACGGCAGCTACGCCGACGCGCCGAAATTCAACGAAAGCATCAAGGGCTTCACGCTGGGCGGACCGATCATTCCGGACAAGCTGTTTTTCTTCGGCAGTTACGAGGAGTTGCGCAGCACCCGCAACGCACCCGACTACGGCCCGGTGGGCGATAGCAAGACCAATGTCGCGATCACACCGGCGTCGATGGCCGCTGCGGCAACGATTGCCAAGAACACCCACGGCATCGATGTCGGCACGTTCGCGATCCCGAGCGGCTCCGAGCTGGTGGTCAAGGACACGCTGCTCAAGCTCGACTGGAACATTGACGACCAGCACCGCGCCAACCTGCGCTACACCAAGACCGAGCAGTCCGAGCCGATCTTCCCCAACATCACACCCAGTTTGTTGTCGCTGAATTCAAACTGGTACACCCAGGGCAAGCAGATCGAGACGCTGGTGGGCCAGTGGTTTGCCGACTGGACGCCGTCGTTCAGCACCGAGCTCAAGCTGTCGAACCGCGAGTACGCCAGCGTGCCGGTCAACAACTCGACGCTGCCGCAGATGTCGTTGAACTTTCTCAACGCCCTGCCGCCGGGCTTGCCGGCGACCACGCCCAACAGCCGCTCGTTGTTTTTCGGTACCGAACGCAGCCGCCAGTTCAACGAGCTGCGCACCAAGACCAAAGACCTGTACTTCTCGGGCAACTGGTCGGTGGGCGAGCATGAGCTCAAGGGTGGCCTGGACTACAGCAAGAACGACATCTTCAACGCCTTCCTGCAAGACACCTACGGCAACTACGTGTTCCGCTGCGTCAACAGCAGCGCCAGCTACACCTACAGCTTTGGCGCGATCAACTGCGGCACCGCCACGGCGCTGCAGGTCGAGGCTGCGGTGCTGGAGAACTTTCAGAAAGGCCGGCCGTTCACTTACACGGTACAGGGTCCGGCCGCCGGCAAGACGCTGGCCGATGGCACCACCACCTGGGGCCTGGCGTCAACCGGCCTGTTTTTGCAGGATGTCTGGACGGTCAACAAGCAACTGACCCTGACCGGCGGCCTGCGCATGGACACCCAGTCGACCTCGGACAAGCCGCTCGCCAACGCGGCCGCTGCCGCACCGGCCGTGGCCGGCAATGCCGCCACCAACACCCGCCAGACCGGCGGCTTCGGGCTGGACAACAGCGTGACCCTGAACGGGGCCCAGCTGGTGCAGCCGCGGCTGGGCTTCAACTGGAACCTGGGCGGCAAGGACGAGCGCCGGATGCAGCTGCGCGGTGGTGTGGGGCTGTTCCAGGGCGCGGCGGCCACCGTGTGGTTGTCCAACCCGTACTCCAACACCGGTGTGGCCCTGCGCACCATCGGCTGCGGCGGCAATTTTGCGGCCTGCAACCCGGCCGGCGGTGTGTTCAACGCCGACCCGAAGAACCAGCCCACCAACTTCCCCGGCACCACACCGGCGGCCAACCTGGACTTCATTGAGCCGGGCATGAACCAGCCCTCGGTCTGGAAGGCCAACCTCGCGTTTGATACCGAGCTGCCCTGGTACGGCCTGAACGCCGGCGCCGAGTGGTTGCACACCAAGACCCACCAGGGCCTGTACTACAAGCACCTGAACCTGGGCACCGTGACCAAGACCGGGGTGGACGGCCGCGACCTGTACTACAACGCCAACGGCTACAACACCGATTGCTGGACCAGCCTGGGCGCCACCACCACCGGCGGCACCTGCGCCAGCGGCAGCCAGGTGGTGTCGCGGTCCTTGGCCAACGCGTCGTTTGCCAACGTGCTGTTGGCCAGCAAGACCCGCCAGGGCGGTGGCGATGCGGTCACGCTGAGCTTGTCGCAGCAGCCGTGGCGCGGCTTCAACTGGTCGGCGGCCTACACCCGCACGGCGGCCACCGAGGTCAGCCCGCTGACCTCGTCGGTGTCCAACTCCAACTGGGCGGCGCGATCGGTCTTCAACCCGAACGAGGAAGTGGCAGCCAACTCGGCCTCGCTGATCCGCGACCGCATCAACGCGGCATTGACCTGGTCAGAGGCGTTTGTCGGCACCTACAAGACCACCGTGGGTCTGTTTTACGAGGGCCGGCGCGGCATCCCCTACAGCTGGACCTTCAACAACGACTTGAACGGCGACGGTCAATCCGGCAACGACCTGATGTACATCCCCAAGGGTGTGGCCTCGGGCGAGGTGGTGTTTGCGGGTGGCGCGGCCGATGAGGCCAAGTTCTGGTCGGTGGTCGACAGCACGCCCGAACTGCGCAACGCGATCGGCGGCGTGGTCAAGCGCAACGGCAGCTTCTCGCCGTTTGTCAACACCTTCGATTTGCGCGTCAGCCAGGAGTTGCCGGGCTTTACGGCCAAGCACAAGGGCGTGATCACGCTCGACTTCCTGAACGTCGGCAACCTGCTGAACAAGCGCTGGGGCCGCACCGACGAGGTGGCGTTCCAGAGCGCCGGCGCGGCGGCCCGCAGCTTTGTCAACTACAAGGGCCTGACGCCGGACGGCAAGTACATCTACACCACAATGCCCGCCACCGAGGACCTGGTGACCCGCCAGGCCAAGGGCGAAAGCCAGTGGGCGATCCAGGCCACGCTGCGGTACGAGTTCTGAGGCCCGGCGCGACCCGCGCCCGTTTTGAAAACACCGCAGCCGCGGTGTTTTTTTCGTCGGCAGTCCACCAACTTGCCGGTCGGCCGGTCGGCCGGGCGCCGGATCGGCCTGTCGACTCAACGGCCGCGGTCGATGCGCAATGCCAGCTCGACCGAGGTGGTGGTCTTCATCACGCCGTCGATCGCGCCGATCTGGTCAAGCACGGCATCGAGCCGGGCGGTGGTTTCGGTGCGCAGCAGCGCGATGCAGTCGAACTCGCCGCTGACGGACGACAACTGCAGCAAGTCGGGCAACTGGGCCAGCCGTGACATCACATCGCGGCTGCTCTTGGGCTGCAGCGTGATGCCGACAAACGCCCGTACCTGGGGCCGGTCATCGTCCATGCCCAGGCGCAGCGTGTAGCCCACGATCACGCCGTCACGCTCCAGCCGGGCCAGCCGGGCGACCACTGTGGTGCGCGCCAGCCCCAGCTTGCGCGCCAGGTTGGCGGTGCTCTCGCGGGCGTTGGCCTGCAGCAGGCTGATCAGGGCACGGTCGGTGGCGTCTTTGGGCATCGGGGCTTGGGCGTTTGGGATGTGGGCAGACGGAATTTGACGTACCGGCGATTGGCTTTGCCGATACGACGAAATTATGAACAAGTTCGACGAACTCGGACTTTCATTCGTCAGCGGCTCTGTCGAAACTCTGTCACCGGCCCAAAGCCTTCCGCTCACCCACCGTTTCTGGAGCTGCCCATGCCCGCCCTGTCCCGTGTTGCACTGCTGGGTGCCGGCCACATCGGCCAGACCATTGCCCGCCTGTTGGGCGACAGCGGTGACTACCAGGTGACCGTGATCGACAAGAACCCTGCCGCGCTGGCGCGCACTGCCGGCCGCAACGTCAGCACCCGGGTGGCCGACACGGAAAACGGCGCAGCCCTGCTGGCCGCGCTGCGGGATGCGCCTGGCGGTGGCCGACACGACATCGTGGTCAACGCGCTGCCCTACCACCTCGCCGTGGCCACTGCCACTGTGGCCCTTGAGGCCGGCTGCCACTACTTTGACCTGACCGAGGACGTGGCCGCCACCCGCGAGATCAAGCGACTGGCGGCGGGGGCGGCCACCGCCTTCATGCCGCAGTGCGGGCTGGCGCCGGGCTTCATCGGCATCGTGGCGCACCACCTGGCGCAGCGGTTCGAGGTGTTGCACGACGTCAAGATGCGGGTCGGCGCGTTGCCCGCCTTCCCGACCAATGCGCTGAAGTACAACCTGACCTGGAGCGTGGACGGCCTGATCAACGAGTACTGCCACCCCTGCGAGGCGATCCGCGACGGCCACCGGCTGGACGTGCTGGCGTTGGAAGGTTTGGAGCATTTTTCACTTGACGGTACCGAGTACGAGGCCTTCAACACGTCTGGCGGGCTGGGCACGTTGTGCGAGACGCTGGAAGGCCGGGTGCGCACGCTCGACTACAAAAGCGTGCGCTACCCCGGCCACCAGGCGCTGATGAAAATGCTGCTCGAAGACCTGCAACTCAAGGACGACCCGCAAACCCTCAAGGACATCTTGCGCAAGAGCGTGCCCGGCACGATGCAGGATGTGGTGTTGGTGTTTGTCACCGTCAGCGGGCTGCGCGCCGGCCAGCTGCTGCAAGAGGTCTTTGCCCGCAAGATCTTTGCCGACCGCAGTGAGGGCGCGCCGCTGTCGGCGATCCAGATCACCACGGCGGCCGGCATTTGCGCGGCGGTCGATCTGTTCCGCGACGGCAAGCTGCCGGCCAGCGGTTTCATCCGGCAAGAGCAGGTAGAGTTGCCGGCCTTCCTGGCCAACCGCTTCGGGGCCGCCTACCAGCAATCGAGGCAGGTGGAGTCGATCGGCTGATGGCCGCCGTTCTGGACACCCCCATGACCCATTCGCCCGACGCCGCCGCCCCTGCCGCCACCCCTCCTGCCGAGCATGCGCGGGCCTTGCTCACTGCCTTGGGTGTGCCCGCTGCGGCATTTGCCGGCGGCAGCCTGGCGACCCGCACACCCATCGACGGCGCTACCACCGGCGCGGTGCACGCGGCCAGCGCTGCACAGGTGCAGCAGGCCGTGGGCGATGCACACGGCGCGTTCCAGGCCTGGCGTCAGGTACCGGCGCCGCGGCGCGGTGAACTGGTGCGGCTGTTCAGCGACGAGTTGCGCGTCCACAAGTCCACGCTGGCCGCGCTGGTCACGCTGGAAGCCGGCAAGGTGACGAGCGAGGGCGAGGGCGAAGTGCAGGAGATGATCGACATCTGCGAATTCGCCGTCGGCCTGTCGCGCCAACTGCACGGCCTGACGATCGCCAGCGAGCGGCCGGGCCACCGCATGATGGAGCAGTGGCATCCGCTGGGCGTGGTGGGCGTGATCAGCGCCTTCAACTTTCCGGTCGCGGTGTGGGCCTGGAACGCGGCGCTGGCGCTGGTCTGCGGCAACGCCGTGGTCTGGAAGCCCAGCGAAAAGACACCGTTGACCGCGCTGGCCAGCCACGCGCTGTTGGACCGAGCGTTGGCGCGATTTGGCGCTGATGCACCGGCCCACCTCAGCCAGGTGCTCAACGGTGGCGCGCCGGTGGGCGAGGCGTTGGTGGACGATGTGCGGGTGGCGCTGGTGTCGGCCACCGGTTCAACCCGCATGGGCCGCGCCGTGGGGCCGCGGGTGGCGGCACGTTTTGGCCGCAGCCTGCTGGAGTTGGGCGGCAACAACGCCATCATCGTGGCTCCCAGTGCCGACCTGGACCTGGCGGTTCGCGGCATCCTGTTTGGCGCCTATGGCACCGCCGGCCAGCGTTGCACCACGACGCGCCGGGTGATCGCCCACGCCAGCATCCACGACGCGCTGGCAACCCGGCTGGAGCGCGCCCGTGCCAGCCTGCAGGTGGGAGACCCCCGCCAGGCCGGGGTGTTGGTCGGCCCGCTGGTGGACGGCGCGGCATTTGACGCGATGCAGGCCGCGCTGGCGCAGGCGCGCGCGCAGGGCGGCCGAGTGGCGGGTGGCGAGCGGGTAACGGCGGGCGCTGCCGGCCCGTTTGCCGCCGATGCCTGGTATGCCGCGCCCGCACTGGTACAGATGCCGGCCCAGTCCGCCGTGGTCTGTTCTGAGACTTTTGCGCCCATCCTGTACCTGCTGCGCTACGACCACTTCGACCAGGCCATCGCGTTGCAGAACGGCGTGCCACAGGGCCTGTCGTCGGCGATTTTCACCAACGACTTGCGCGAGGCCGAAGCCTTCATGGCCGCAGCCGGCAGCGACTGCGGCATAGCCAACGTCAACATCGGCACCTCGGGCGCCGAAATCGGTGGCGCTTTTGGCGGCGAAAAAGAGACCGGCGGCGGCCGCGAGTCGGGCAGCGATGCCTGGAAGAGCTACATGCGCCGCGCCACCAACACCGTCAACTATTCGGCTGCGCTGCCGCTGGCGCAAGGCGTGAAATTTCAGGTTTGAGCTGGCTGTGATCGACCGGTGGGCCACGCCAGCGCTGTACCCGCCGGCGGGACGCACCGGCCGTTACCTGACATCGGCCGCAATGGTCGATGGAACTGCCGTACCTTCCGCCGCCCAATTTACAGGCGTCGGCGGCGCCTGAGCGGGTACGCTTGGCCGTTGCCGAGTAACCCGTTTCCAGGACGCACGACCAAGGAACTCCCCATGATTTTTGTTTCTCGGCGCCTCGCGCCGACTTTTGCGGTGCTTGCCGCCGCATGCCTGTCCGGCGCGCCGGCACAGGCGGGCGGCACGCTCAGCGCTGCGCCGCCGCAGGCGCTGGCGGTCGTCGATTCGACCGACCGGCTGATCGTCCGCCTGCGCGACCGCGAGGCCAACGTCACCACCGACAGTCACGCTGCGCGCGTTGGCCAACTGGGCGCCCGGCTCGGCGTTTCGCTGCAGCGGCTGCGCGGCATGTCGGGTAACGCCCTGGTTGTGCAGCTGTCGCGGATGCAAAGCCGCGACGAAGTCGCGGCGCTGGCGCGCAAACTCGCCCAGGATCCGGATGTGCTGTATGCCGAGCCCGACCTGCGAATGGTGCCGCTGCGCATCCCCAACGACACTGCCTACGCGCAACAGTGGCACTACTTTGAAGCCGTCGGCGGCATCAATTTGCCCGCAGCATGGGACCGCACGGTCGGCAGCAGCAACATCACGGTGGCCGTGATCGACACCGGTCTGGTAGCCCATCCCGATCTGGCCGGACGTACCGTGGCCGGCTGGGACTTCATCGCCGACACCACCACCGCGCAAGATGGTGACGGACGCGACGCCGACCCCAGCGACCCCGGCGACTATGGTTGCAACGGCAGCGCCAGTTCGTGGCACGGCACCCACGTCGCCGGCACGATCGGCGCGGCCAGCAACAATGGCACCGGGGTGGCCGGCATCAACTGGCTATCGAAGATCCAGCCCGTTCGCGTGCTCGGCCGCTGCGGTGGTTACACATCGGACATCGCCGACGGGATGCGCTGGTCGGCCGGCATCGCGGTGGCCGGCGTCCCGGTCAATGTCACGCCGTCCCGGGTGCTGAACCTCAGCCTTGGCGGCAGCGGCAGCTGCGGCACGACGTTCCAGAATGCGGTCAATGACGTCATTGCACGCGGCACCGTGGTCGTTGTTGCGGCGGGCAACAGCAATGTCGATGCCGCCAACGCGTCGCCGGCCAACTGCAGCGGCGTGGTCGCGGTGGGCGCGACCACGCGCACTGGCGCGCGCGCCGGCTTCAGCAACTTTGGCGCCAAGCTCGCGCTCTCGGCGCCCGGGGTGTCGATCCTTTCGACCCTGAACGCCGGCAGCACTGTGCCCGCGTCGCCCAGCTACGCCCTGTACTCGGGCACCAGCATGGCCACACCGCACGTCGCTGGCGTGGTCTCACTGATGCTGTCGCTCAACCCGGCGCTGACACCGGCTCAGGTGATGACGGTGCTCAAATCGAGCGCGCGTGCGTTCCCGACAGGCACTGGCGCAGATTGCACCCCGGCGCTGTGCGGTGCCGGTATCGTTGACGCCGCGGCCGCGCTGGCGGCGGCATTGCCGCCGCCACCGCCGCCACCGTCGCGGGTCAACCTGGCGCTGGCGACCAACGGCGGTGTGCTCACGGCGTCAAGCACGTACAGCGCGGCTTACCCGCCGGGCGGCGCCAACGACGGTGACCGCAGGGGCACGCGCTGGGGATCCGGTGGCGGCTGGAACGATCTCACCGCGAACACCTGGCCGGATTGGTTGCAACTCGACATGGGCAGCGTCCAGAGTGTTGCTGAAATCAACGTGTTCAGCATCCAGGACAACTACGCCAGTCCTGTCGAGCCCACCGAGGACCTGACTTTCTCGTTGTATGGATTGAAGAGCTTTGAGGTCCAGTTCTGGACGGGCTCGGCCTGGCAGACGGTGCCTGGCGGCAGTGTCACCGGCAACAACCGGGTTTGGCGTCGGTTCACGTTTGCGCCGGTCTTGACCAGCGGGTTGCGGGTGCTGGTACTTGATGCGGCCGGCAGCTACAGCCGCATGGCAGAGCTGGAGGCCTACTCGACGGCCACGTCGGCGCCGGCTGCGGTCAACCATGCGGCGCAATCTGCAGGCGGCTCCGCCGTCGCTTCCAGCAGCTACAGCGCTGCCTTCCCGCCGGCCAGTGTCAACAACGGCGACCGGCGGGGCGTTGGCTGGGGTGCCGGCGGCGGGTGGAACGACGCCACGGCCGCCAGCTGGCCGGACAGCGTGCAGGTCAACTTCAGCGCCAGCAAGAGCATCACTGAGATCGATGTTTTCACGGTGCAGGATGCCTATGCATCGCCGCAGGAGCCCACCGAAACGATGACGTTTACGCAGTACGGCATCACCGCGTTCGAAGTCCAGACTTGGACAGGATCAGCCTGGTCGACCGTCCCCGGTGGCACCGTCAGTGGCAACAACAAGGTGTGGCGCAAGTTCAGCTTTCCGGCGATCACGACCAGCGCCGTCCGGGTGCTGGTGACCGCAGCTTTGGCCGGCTACAGCCGCATCACCGAAATCGAGGCCTACGGCCCGCCTTGACTGCGCCGCCGTTCTGGGGCGGGCCATCGAACGCAGCGGTTGCTGTCCTCGCTTGGCCGCACTGGCGGGCGCGCATCCGCCAGGTCCGTGCCTTGGACGCTGAGCCGCGCTTGGGCAAAATGGCTGGGCGAGGAAGTGCTGCGCCGCACGGCTCCCTTGCCTAACCGCATGCGACTGAAAGCCCAGGCATCCTGATGACCACGCTGAAGATCCTCGTCCTGAACGGCCCCAACCTGAACCTGCTGGGCACCCGCGAGCCCGCGGTGTATGGCCATGCCACGCTGGCGGATGTGGAGGCGCTGTGCGCCGCCGCAGCCGCCGAGCGCGGTGCCGAGGTCGAATGCCGGCAGAGCAACCACGAGGGTGAGCTGATCGATTGGGTGCAGTCCGCTGGGGCGCAGCACCGCGCCGGGCAACTGGCGGGCGTCGTCTTCAACCCCGGCGCCTACACCCACACCAGCGTGGCGCTGCACGACGCCATCAAGGGCTCGGGTGTGCCGGTGATCGAGACCCACATCAGCAACGTGCACGCCCGCGAAGCCTTCCGCCACCATTCCTACATCTCGCCGGCCGCCGCCGGCATCGTGGTGGGTTTTGGCATCGACGGCTACGTCCTGGCGATCGATGGCCTGCTGCGCAAGGCCCGCGCTGCCGGCTGAGCCGCTGCCGGCCAGTCAGGGCGGGCGCCGGGCGGGATCAGCCTTTGGCGAGTTGCAGGTCGAGCTGGCCGACGGCAAAACTCAGCGCAAAGCGCGGCACCGACTCGACGTTGCTGACGATCGGATCTTCTTCATAGCGCAGCAGGCCGCAGCCCGCCAGCGTCACGGTGGCCAGCACGTTTTTAAGTGCCGCGTCCAGCAATTCGACCTGCAGCGTGAGGTACTCGCTGTCGGCGATGCGGCCATCAGCCACCAGCTTTTGCACCCAGGCCAGCGCCTCGTCGCGGCTGCGTGCGGCCAGTTCCAGCCGCAACTCGCCCAGGTCGATCACGCTGTAGTGGCGTGACGGCAGGCGCTGCTGGCCGGTCTGCTCGGTTGCCAGCTTGGCCGTTACCGTGGGCAGCGTGATCTGGGTGATGAAGCTGGCATCAAACGGCAAACCGACGACCCGGAAGTTGGACGTCAGGATGGGCTTGCGCTTGCTGCCGGGCAGCGTCAGCCGTTCACCGCTGGGTTTGGCGTAGCTCACGCTGGACGGCTGCCAGGTCAGGTCCAGGCAAAAGCCCAGTTTGCTGCTGGCGTCCAGCACCGGCAGCTTGAGTTCGGTGATCAGGCCTTCGCTCCATTCCACCCGGCGCTGCACCTTGCGGTTGGTGTCCAGCACCAGCGCGGCGCCGTCGGTGGCCAGCGCGTTGCCGTGCGGCAGCGACAGCGCCCATTCCAGCAGCGGCCCGGGCTCGCCCAGGTCGATGCGGGCCGCCATCGTGCTGATGCTGATGTTGGCGGCCAGGCGTGCCGCCTTGCCCGGGCCGGACGGCACCACCACCTGCTCGACTTGGTAGCCCGGCATCTGCACGCTGCGGGCCAGGCCGGCCAGCAGGCCATTGAGCTCGATCGCGGGTGATCCGGCGGTGGTGGGTCGGACGGCCATGGGTGTCTCCTCGGGTCAGGGTTGCGGTGCGCGCCAGCATAGCGGCGGTGCCGCGCCCCGCAATCCCGCAACCCCCATGACCCACGCCGATGGGTAGCAGCCCACTGCGGTCAACCCCGGTGCGGTGGCGCTGAACCGGGTGCCATACTGCCCCGGACCACCGGCCGCGCCTGCGGCGCCCCTGCAAGGACCGCCTGCCCATGACCCCCCGCACCTCCTACGCCAGCGGCGCCTCGACGCTGCCCCTGTTGGGCGAAACCATTGGCGCCAACCTCGAACGCACGGTGGCGCGGGTGCCGGGCGCCGAGGCCCTGGTCAGCTGCCACCAGAACCTGCGCTACAGCTACGCCGAGTTCGATGCGGCCGTGAACCGGGTGGCGCTGGGCCTGCTGGCGCTGGACCTGGCGGCGGGCGACCGTGTCGGCATCTGGGCGCCCAACTGCGCCGAGTGGACGCTGGTGCAGTACGCCACCGCCAAGATCGGCGTGATCCTGGTCAACATCAACCCGGCTTACCGGTCGCATGAACTGCGCTTTGTGCTGAGCCAATCGGGCTGCCGGGTGCTGATCGCGGCCCTCAGTTTCAAGGGCAGCGACTACCGCGCGATGGTCGATGCGGCCCGCGCCGACCTGCCGGCGCTGGTGCGCTGCATTTTCCTGGACACGCCCGACTGGTCCGCGCTGCAAGACGCCGGCCAAGCTGTGCCGCTGCAGGCCTTGCGCGAGCGCAGCGCCAGCCTGCAGTTCGACGATCCGATCAACATCCAGTACACCAGCGGCACCACCGGCTTCCCGAAGGGCGCCACGCTGTCGCACCACAACATCCTGAACAACGGCTACTTTCTGGGCGAAGGCTTCCGCTACACCGAGCACGACCGGGTCTGCATCCCTGTGCCGCTGTACCACTGCTTTGGCATGGTGATCGGCAACCTGGCGGCCACCAGCCATGGCGCTTGCATGGTGTATCCGGCGGCGGCCTTTGATGCCGGCGCCACGCTGCGGGCGGTGTCGGCCGAGCGCTGCACCAGCCTGCTGGGCGTGCCGACGATGTTCATTGCACAGCTCGCCCATGTGGACTTTTCCCGCACCGATTTTTCGTCGTTGCGCACCGGGATGATGGCCGGATCACCCTGCCCGATCGAGGTGATGACCCAGGTCACCACCCGGATGCACATGGCCGAGGTGGGCATCGGCTACGGCATGACTGAGACCTCGCCCGCCAGCACCCAGACCGCCACCGACGACACCCTGGCGCGCCGCACCGGCACCGTCGGCCGGGTGATGCCGCACCTGGAGATCAAGATCATCGACCCCGATACCGGCCAGGTCGTGCCGCGCGGCGTGCCGGGTGAGTTCTGCACCCGGGGCTACTCGGTCATGCTGGGCTACTGGTGCGAGCCGGCCAAGACCGCCGAGGCGATCGACAGCGCCGGCTGGATGCACACCGGCGACCTGGCGGTGATGGACGACGACGGCTACGCCAACATCGTCGGCCGCATCAAGGACGTGATCATCCGCGGCGGCGAAAACGTTTACCCGCGCGAGGTCGAGGAGTTCTTGTTCACCCATCCCGACATCGCCGAGGTGCAGGTGATCGGCGTGCCGGACGCCCGGTACGGCGAGGAGGTGATGGCCTGGGTGCGGCTCAAGGACCACGCCGACGCTGCGGCCTTCAACACGGCCAGCCTGCGCGCCTTTTGTGCCGAGCGCATCGCGCATTACAAGATCCCGCGCTACCTGCGGTTGACGGCGGAGTTTCCGATGACGGTCACCGGCAAGGTCCGCAAGGTGGAGATGCGCGAGGTGTCCATCGCCGAGTTGGGCTTGCAAGCCGATGCGGCGATCCGCAATGCCTGAGCCCGACCTGGCCCTTGCCCAGACGAGCCACCCGACTGCGCCGCAGAAGGCACCGGACGCCGCACCGCAGACCGCACCGGACGCCGCAGCGCACACCGCGCCCGTCACCGCCTACGACCTGGTCGCGCTGGGTGAGCCGCTGATCGAGTTCAACCAGCGCTGCCCTGACCGGCCCGAGTTCACCCGCGGCTTTGGCGGCGACACCAGCAATGCCGTGATCGCCGCCGCACGCATGGGCGCACGCTGCGCCTACGTTGCGCAGGTGGGTGACGATGGCTTTGGCCGCAGCCTGCTGGGCCTGTGGCAGCAAGAGGGTGTGGCCATGGCCGGTGTGCGGGTGGTGCCGGGCGCCGACACCGGGCTGTACTTCGTCAGCCACGGTGCGGCAGGCCATGAATTTTGCTACCGACGTGCCGGCAGCGCTGCCGCCCGCATGGGCCCGGCCGACCTGCCGCTGGCGCTGCTGGCGCAAACCCGCTGGCTGCATGTCTCGGGCATCTCGATGGCGATCAGCGGTTCGGCTTGCGATGCGGTGCTGGCGGCGGTGGTGCACGCCCGCGCGGCCGGTGTGCGCATCAGTTTTGATTTGAACTACCGGCCGCGCCTGTGGCCGGCAGCCCGTGCACTGGCGCTGACCCGGCAGCTGCTGGGACAGTGCGACCTGTTTTTTCCCAGCGTGGACGAAGCCGCCGCGCTGACCGGGCTGGCCGAGCCGGAGTCGGTGATCGACTGGGCCCACGCGCAGGGCGCGCGGGCCGTGGCGCTGAAGCTGGGCGCACAGGGTTGTCGGGTCAGCGACACCCAGGCGCCCGGCGGCCCGCAGCGGCGGACATTGCCGGGCTACCCGGTTCAGGTGTTGGACGCCACGGGTGCCGGGGATTGTTTTGCCGGCGCCTGCCTGTCGCAGCTGGCGCGCGGCGCCACGCTGGCCGAGGCCGCCTCAGTGGCCAACATCGCCGCGGCCTTGAGCACCCAGGGTCTGGGCGCTGTGGCGCCCCTGCCGCACGCCGCTGCCGTGCGGGCAGCGGGCGGCCAGCCGCGCAGGTGACGGCGTCAGCGGCCTGGCGGCAGCGGGACGGACGCTGACCGCCGGTATTCAGCGCACGTCGAACTGCTGCCAGTTCTTGCCTTTGAACTGGCCGTACCAGGCCTTGATCTCGAGCATGTCGGCGTCGATGTTGCCGGTGGGCCGGAACTGTGGCCCCAACCCGCTGAGCTTGCGCGGATAGTCCAGGTACGCCATCACGATAGGCACCTGTGCCTGGTGCGCGATCCAGTAGAAACCGGTCTTCCACTGCCGGGTCTTGCTGCGCGTGCCTTCGGGTGGCACCACCAGGCTCATCGGACCGTCGGCATCGCGGATGGCCCGGGCAGACGCGTCCACCAGGTTGCTGGATTGCGCGCGGTTGACGGCGATGCCGCCCAGCCAGCGCATCAGCGGCCCGAACGGCCAGCGGAACAGTTGCTGCTTGCCCATCCAGTAGATGTCGAGCCGCAGCGCAAACGCCACCATCAAGGTGTACGGCAGGTCCCAGTTGCTGGTGTGGGGTGCGGCGATCAGCACGCACTTGGGGCTGTCCTGGGGCAACGCGCCTGCCAGTGTCCAGCCGGTGGCGCGCAAGAAGGCCAAGGACAGGTGGCGCAATACGATGTTGACGCCGGGGGTCGTGAAGAGTGTGCGGTGCATGCTGCGGATTGCGTCGTCACGCTGGGGCCTGGTGTGGGAGCCGGCATTGTGCTGGGGCGCGGCGCGCGTGTTGGGCGCGAGGGCAGGCTTGCCCTTGACCGGGCGGGGTGTGCGCGCCAGCGGCCGTACGCCGCCCCTGGCCTGGCCTTACATCAGCTGGCTGGGTGCCGTGCTGCGCCAGGCGGTGGGGGCTGCCGCGTGAGTGCTGCTGGTGTCGGCCGGCAGGTCCGGGTTGTGCAGGCCCATCAGCACCAGGGCGCGTTGCTGCAACTGCACCGCGTCATCGTGGTCGCCGCAGCGGTCCAGCACGTCGCTGGCGCGCAACAGCAGCTTCACCTCCCAATGTGGGTCGGTGACGTGGGCGGCCAGGCCGGCGGCCTCGAACGCATGGTCACGCGCCCGGTCCTGCCAGTGGTGAACCGCAGCGGGCAGTTCGTTGTGCACCTCAGCCAGCTCGGCGGCAAGGGTGGCCACCTCGGCCAACGCGCAGTGCAGGTCAGCGCAGTTGTCGGCCGACCCCATCACCACCGCCCAGCGCAGCGCCTGTGCCAGGTGGCTTTCGGCCTGGCCGTAGGCATGCAGGGCCGACAGTGCGCGTGCCACCTCGGTCAAGGCCTGGCACAGCGCGGCCGGTTGGCATGGGCCGGTCACGGTTTCGGCCAGTGTGAGTTGCTGCAGTGCACGTGCCAGCGCGTCACGCGCCGGACCGTTGGCCAGCGCAGTGCCATCGGCGCAGCGGTGCGGCGGGCGCGGGTCGGCCTGGTCGGTTGAGGCGGGGTGTGCGGATTGCGGCATGTCGGTCATCCGGGTGACGGCTGGGTTGGGCTGATGCTAGGCCGCTCGGGACAGCCCGCAGCCCCCGCAGGCGCGGGGTGCTGGGGCCCAGTTTGGACGCCGCGCCGATCGCCGTGGCGGTGGCCGTGACAAGCGTCACGCGACCCCGTCGAGACCCGTCGCCGCGTCGGCAGTGGCCAGGGGTTTCTGCGGGACCAACCGTGCGCCGATTGCCTGCCGGCTTGCAGCAGAATGCGCAGGCCTGCGACCGCTGCGCTGTTGCCCAACCTTCCTGCCGGAGCCCTGTCCATGTCACTGCTGTGCCCACCAGTCCGTCCCCTCCTGACCGTGCTCGCCGCGCTGGTTGCCGGCGTCGCCGCACCGGCGCAGGCACAGACCACCCTGGCGCTGTCGTCCTGGGTGCCGCCCAGCCACACGCTGAGCGAGGTGCAAAAAGAGTGGTGCAGCCTGCTGGAGCAAAAAGCGGCGGGCAAGGTCAAGTGCAACGTGCTGCCGCGTGCCGTGTCGGCGCCGCCCGGCACGTTCGATGCGGTGCGCAACGGCCTGGCTGACCTGTCGTTCACGGTGCACGGCTACACGCCGGGGCGTTTTGCCACCACCCAGATGGTGGAGTTCCCGTTCATGGGCAACTCGTCGGAGGCCACATCGGTGGCCTTCCAGCGCATGTACGCCAAATACCCGGCGTTTGCCGACGAGCACAAGGGCGTCAAGGTGTTGGCGGTGTTCACCCACGGCCCGGGCATGGCCTTCAACACCAAGCGTCCGGTGGTCAAGCTGGAGGACATGGCCGGCATGAAATGGCGCATCGGCGGCGGCATGGTCAACGAGATCAGCAAGGCACTGGGCATGAATGTCACGCTCAAGCCAGCGCCCGAGAGCTATGAGCTGCTGTCGACCGGGGTGATGGACGGCACGCTGTTCCCGGCCGAGTCGGTCGAGAGCTTCAAGATCGACAAGGTGATCCGCCATGCCACCGTGTTTCCGGGCGGGCTGTACAACACCAGCTTCGTGTTCATGATGAACCAGGCCAAGTACGACGCGATGCCGGCCGACGTCAAGAAGATCGTCGACGAGATGTCGGGTGAGTTCGCCGCCCGCATGATGGGCCGCGGCTGGGACAAGGTCGACCGGCGCGGCATGGCTTTCATGCAGGCCGCAGGCGTGACCTTTACCCAGGCCAATCCGGCGTTTGTGGCGGCCATCAAGGCCAAGACCACCGACCTGGAAGGCAACTGGGCCAAGGCCGCTGAAGCCAAGGGCCTGAAGGACGCCAAGAAGGTGCTGGCCGAGTACCGCGCCGAGATCGTCAAGATCGAGAAGTAACCGTGCTGCGCCGGCCTGCAACACCGTGGGCCGGGCGTGTGGCTGCGGCCGTTGCCCGTGCCGCCCGACCCGGAGATCCCCCTTGAAACGCCTGCTTGAAATGCTGTGCGGCCTGCTGGCCGCGGTGGCGCTGTTTGCCATCATGGTGCTCACGCTCGTCGATGTGCTGGGGCGCAAGCTGCTGAGCCAGTCGGTCGCCGGCTCGTTGGAGCTGACCGAGATCCTGATGGTGGTGGTGATCTTTGCCGCGCTGCCGCTGGTCAGCCTGAAGGGTGAGCATGTGGTGTTCGACTCGCTGGACCCGTTGCTGCCCGCCGGGCTTCGCCGGTTGCAGCGCGCCGCGGTGGATCTGCTGTGCTGCGCAGCACTGGCCGCACTGTCCTGGCTGATGTGGGACAAGGCGGCGCAGATGGCCGGCTATGGCGACACCACTGCGCAACTCAAGCTGCCGCTGGGTCCGTTTGTGCGGCTGATGGCCGTGCTGTGCGGCCTGACGGCACTGGTGCATGGCCTGCAAATGCTGTGGCCCGGCAGCGACGCAGCGGGCACCGCCGACGACGACAGCCAGCCGATGGGTGGCGCAGCGTGATCGAGGCACTGCTGGGCTTTGCGGCTGTGTTTGTGCTGGCGCTGCTGCGCATACCGCTGGCGTTTGCGATGGGCCTGGTGGGTTTTGCCGGACTGGGACTGATGCGCGGCTGGGGCGCCACCGCAGCGTCCACGGCGCAGGTGGTGTATGACACCGGTTTTGCCTACACGCTTTCTGTGGTGCCGCTGTTCATCCTGATGGGCAACTTCGTGGCGCGTGCCGGGCTGGCGCACGAGCTGTTTCGCGCGGCCTATGCCTTCATCGGGCACTTGCGCGGCGGCCTGGCGCATGCCACGGTGCTGGCCTGCGCCGGCTTTGGCGCGATCTGTGGCTCGTCGATCGCCACCGCCGCCACCATGGCCAAGGTGGCCTACCCGTCGATGAAAAAGCTGGGCTATTCGGACTATCTGTCCACCGGCGTGATCGCCGCCGGCGGCACGCTGGGCATCATGATCCCGCCGTCCACCATCATGGTGATTTACGGGATCGTTACCGAGACCAATATCGGCAAGCTGTTTGCGGCCGGCATCCTGCCCGGCCTGCTGTGCGCGGCGTTGATGATGTGCGGCGTGGCCTGGATCACCTGGCGCGACCCGGCCGCCGGGCCGGCCGGCGAGCGCAGCAGCTGGCCACAGCGCTGGGCCGCGCTGCGTGACATCTGGGGCGTGGTGCTGCTGGTCGTCGTGGTGCTGGGCGGCATCTACGGCGGCGTGTTCACTGCCACCGAGGGTGCCGGCATTGGCGCGTCGGGCGCGTTTTTCTTCGCCTTGTTGCGCGGTGCGCTGGCGCCCCGGGTGCTGTTGCAGGTGCTGGTGGAAAGCGCCCGCACCACGGCGATGCTGTTTTCCATCCTGATCGCCGCGATGATGTTCTCCAACTTCATCAACTTCACCTCGATGCCGGGTGACCTGCGCGAGGCCATCACCCACCTCGGCCTGTCGCCGCTGATGGTGGTGGGCGCGATGATGGTGGTCTATGTGCTGCTGGGTACCATCATGGAGGAGCTGTCCATGGTGCTGCTGACCATTCCCGTGTTTTTCCCGATCGTCACGCAGCTGGGCTTCGACCCGGTCTGGTTTGGTGTGCTGATCGTGCTGGTGGTGCAGATCGGCCTGATCTCGCCACCGGTGGGCATGAACCTGTTTGTGCTCAATGCGCTGCTCGACGGCGTGACGCTGCAGCAGATCTTTCGCGGCGTCTGGCTGTTTGTGCTGACGCTGGTGCTGGCGTTGGTGGTGATTCTGGAGTTTCCGGCGCTGTCGCTGTGGTTGCCGGGCTTCATGAAGTAGCGGGCCGCGCCGCCTGATGGCGCAGGCGCAGCGGGTGTCGTTGACAGACCGGTGACGGGTGGATGACGGGCGGGCGCTGGGCGGGCCGGTGATGGTGCGCACGCTTTTGCGCTCAAGCCGCGGCCGGTCGCGGCCGATACCCCCGAGGTGAGCAGCAACCGTCTGACGCCGTGAACGCCGCGCAATCCCAAGCCTTGCCCCTGGCTGCCGCCCCGGCGGACCGGCTGCGCGCCCTGTTGGCAGCGGCCGACCCGGTGCGGGTGGTCCAACTGGCCGACGGGTGCGAGGCGGCGCGCGACGCCATGGCCCTGGCCGGGCAACTGGGCCGGGCCCCCGACCAGGCGCAGGCCGGCGCCTGGCTGTGCACGCTGCTGTTGCGCCGGGGCCGGTATGCCGACGTGCTGGGACTGGCCAGGTCGGTGCTCCCGATGCTGGCCGCGCCGGCGCTGTTGCACGCCCTGGCCGCTGACCGGCAGGAGCTGCTGCGGGTGGTGACCTTGGCCGGTTGCGAGACCGGAGACTTCGACATTGCGCTGGACGCGGCCCACGAGCTGGTGCGCCTGACCGCCGAGGTCGGCGAAGGCGGCCCCAATCTGAGCGCGGCCTTTGCGCTAGCGGTCTGCTTTGAGCGCATGGGTGACTCCTGGCAGGCGATCCGGCTGCTGCAGCAGACGCTGCGCACGGTGGACGGGTCAGTGCCGGCCAATCTGCGCATGCGGGCGTTTAATGGCCTGTGTGCGATCTCGATCGGCGTGTACCACCGCCTGGTCGGCGCCGTGCCCGAGAGCGAGGCCCGTGCTGCGCTCGACGCCGGCTATGCCGCCGGGCAGCAAGCCCGCGACCTGATGCCACAAGTGGTGGACCCGGTGTCAGAGGTGGCGATCCTCGGTAATCTGGGTGAACTGCTGTTGTACCGCGGCGAGCACGCCGAGTCGGATGCCCTGCTGCGTGCATCGCTCGACCTGGCACGGGTGCGGGGCCTGACCGCGCACGGCTGGCGTATCCAGGCGTCGATCGGCGGCTGGCTGGTCGCGGCAGGCCAGCCGGCGGCGGCCCTGGCTGCGATGTGCGACCTGCTGCACACCATGGGCGACGACGCGCCGCAACAGACCGCGGTACGCGCCAACCATGTCGCCTACCTGGCCTGCCGTGGGTTGGCACAGCCAGTTGAGGCGCTGGCCTTTTTTGAGCGGGTGGAGCGGCTGGAGCGCAGCCGGACCATCACCCAGTTGCGGGCCCAGTCGGCGCTGTTTGTCACCCGCGCCGAGGCACAGCATGCGCAGTGGCAGGCCGAGCAGGCGCGGCTGGACGCCTGCCTGCAGCGCGACCGCGCCGCCGAATATGCCGCCAGCGCCGAGCGTGACCCGCTCACCGGTCTGGGCAACCGCCGTCATCTGGACCGCCGCTGTGCCGAACTGCTGCCGATGGCCTGGCAAGCCGGTCAGCCGCTGGCCCTGGCGCTGCTCGACATCGACCATTTCAAGGCGATCAATGACCGCTTTGGCCATGCCGTGGGCGATCGGGTGCTGGTGGTGTTGGCGCAGCTGTTGCGCGAAAACACCCGCACCGGCGACGTGCTGGTGCGCCATGGCGGCGAAGAGTTCGTGATCGTGCTGCCCGGCATGTCGCCCGAGTTGTCCACTGAAGTCTGCGAGCGGTTGCGCGAGCGCGTTGCCGCTTACCCCTGGGCCGGCCTGTGTGGTGCCGGCGCTGCGCTGACGCTGAGCATCGGGCTGTCGGGTGCGCCCCCGCACGATCTGTCGGCGCTGCTGCTGTCCGCCGACCAGGCGCTGTACCAAGCCAAGCACGGCGGTCGCAACCGGCTCTGCGTCGGCCTGCCCTGACCGGTCACTGCCCACGCGCGGTGGCGAGGTGGGCGGCGGGGCGCAGCCGGCCCCGGTGCAGCGGTACGGTCTCAGCGCCCGGCGGCTTGCGCCCGGGGGACCGGTACCACCACCCGCTGCGGCCCGAACCGGCGCCACAGCCGCCAGCCCAGCAGCACGGCGACGATCACCGCATAGATCGACCATTCGCCAAAATTGTTCTTGGCCGCGCGCATCCAGAAAAAGTGCAGCAGGCCCAGCAGCACGATGGCGTAAACCAGTTTGTGCAAGGTCTTCCAGCGCTTGGCGCCCATGGCCTTGATCGCCTTGTTGAACGAGGTAGCGGCCAGCGGGATCATCAGCAGCATTGCCAAGCTGCCGACCAGCACGAACGGGCGTTTCGGAATGTCCTTGACGATGTCGGCCCAGTCCAGGTTCATGTCGAGCCAGGCATAACAAAGAAAGTGGGTGACACCGTAGAAAAAGGTGAACAAGCCAAACATGCGGCGCATGCGCACCAGGCCGTTCCAGCCGGTCCACTCCCGTAGCGGCGTGACGGTCAGTGTGATGCACAAGAAGCGCAGCACCCAATCGCCGGTGCCGCGGATCAATGCTTCGGCCGGGTTGGCGCCCAAGGTGTTGGCAATCGCGCCCCACAGCAGGTTGGCAAAGGGCAGCAATGCCAGCGCAAACAGCAGCGGTTTTGCCGCTGGGTGCAGCAGCACTTTGTTGACGGCCGATGGGGCGGGCATGACGATCAGAAGTTCTTGGCCAGGTCCATGCCGCCGTACAGCGACGCCACCTGCGCCTCGTAGCCGTTGTACATCAGCGTGGGCCGCTTCTTGGCAAACACGCCGTCCTCGCCAATGCGGCGCTCGGTGGCCTGGCTCCAGCGTGGGTGGTCCACCTTGGGGTTGACGTTGGAATAGAAACCATATTCCTGCGCCGCGGCCTTGACCCAGGCGGTCTTGGGTTGCTGCTCGACAAAGCGGATCTTGACGATCGACTTGGCCGACTTGAAGCCGTACTTCCAGGGCATCACCAGCCGTACCGGCGCACCGTTCTGGTTGGGCAGCACCTCGCCGTACATGCCAAACGCCAGCATCGACAGCGGGTGCATGGCCTCGTCGATGCGCAGGCCTTCCACATACGGCCAGTCCAGCACCCGTGAACCGACAAACGGCATGGTCTTCGGGTCGGCCAGGGTATGGAACTCGACAAACTTGGCATTGCCGGTGGGCTCGACCTGCTTGATCAGCTCGGCCAGCGAGAAACCGACCCAGGGGATGACCATCGACCAGCCTTCTACGCAGCGCAGGCGGTAGATGCGCTCCTCCATCGGGCTGAGCTTGAGCAGGTCGTCAATGCCGAAAGTCCGGGGCTTCTTGACCTCACCCTCGATCGACACCGTCCAGGGCCGGGTCTTGAGGGTGTGGGCGTTGTGTGCCGGGTCGGCCTTGTCGGTGCCGAACTCGTAGAAATTGTTGTAGCTGACGGCGTCGGCCCGCGGTGTGGGCTTGTCCAACGTCACTGCGCCAGCCACCGCGCTCTTGGCGCCGGCCAGGACGGCGCCCTTGGCGGCGCTGTCAGCCGCCAGCGCGTCGCGCGCGGCCCAGCCGGCCAGGCCAGTGCCCAAGGCGCCGGCCGCCAGGCGTTTCATCCAGTCGCGCCGGCCCTCGTAGACCGCTTGCGGCGTGATCTCTGACGGGATGATGTGGTTTAAGCCGTGTTCGTTGGTGTGACGCATGAAAACTCCCAGATAGATGCCGTTTGGTCGCCGGCGCAGTCTTAACCTTACGCGCTGGGCGCAGGTGTGGATGCTGTGGGCCAGGAAGCCCCCAGGATCAGCGCTGCCGATCCGGGTTGCCAGCACCCAGGGCCCACAAACACAAAGGGCCGGTCAGTGACCGGCCCAGGGCAGCGATGGCCGGACCGGCCCAGCGTCAGCGCAGGCCCGCCACGTAGTCGGCCACGGCCTTGATCTCTTTGTCGCTGAGGCGGGCCGAGATGGCGGTCATCTGGGCCGAATTGGCGCGTGTGCCGGCGCGGAAGGCCACCAGCTGGGCCTCGGCGTAGTCGGCATGCTGGCCACCCAGGCGCGGGTATTGCGCAGGGATACCGGCGCCGGTGGGGCTGTGGCAACCGGCGCAGGCGGGCACCTGCTTAGCGGCAATGCCGCCGCGGTAGATTTTTTCGCCCAGCGCAACGGTGTCCTTGTTCTTGGCAAAGCCCGGCTTGGCCTGTTTGCTGGCGTAGAACGCGGCGACGTTTTTCATGTCGTCCGGGCTCAGCATGCCGGCCATGCCGGCCATGATGGCGTTGGCCCGCGTGCCGGCCTTGAACTCGGTCAGCTGCTTGACCAGGTACTCGGGGTGCTGGCCCTGCAGGATCGGGTTGGCCGGGCTGCCGCGCGAGCCGTCGGCGGTGTGGCAGGCGGCACAGACCTGGGTTGATTTCTCCTCGCCCTTGGCCAGGTCGGGCTTGGCGGCAGCCTTGGTTTCAGAAGCAAAGGCCGAGCCGGCTGAAATCGAGATCAGGGCAGACAGCGTCAGGGCGAGCAGCGACTTCATGTCGTGAAACCTTGGGGTGATCGGGCCGCCTGCACCTGCACCGCCACCGCCGGGAGGCGGGCAACGGGGGCAGGCCGGTAGCCTGTGGGTTGGGCTGGAATCGGGCTGGAAACGTGAACCGGTACAACGTGTGGAATGGGGTAAACCCGTCGATTTTACAATGCTCCATGAACACCAGCGCCATCCCCCGGGGCAAAGACTCCGATATCCCCACCGACCCCGCTGTGCGCGAGGCCCTGGCCTGGACGCAAAGCGCCCGATTTCTGACCACCGCCAGCCTGCTGTCGCAGCTGCCGGGCTCTGACTTGCCCGAGGTGGCTTTTGTCGGCCGCAGCAATGCCGGCAAGTCCACCGCGATCAACACGCTGGCCCAGCACCGGCGCCTGGCGTTTGCGTCCAAGACGCCCGGCCGCACCCAGCACATCAACCTGTTCGACCTGGGGCCGATGGGCGCCCCGGACGGCCGCTGGGCTGACCTGCCGGGCTACGGCTACGCGGCGGTGGCACGGGGCGCCAAACTGCGCTGGCAGCAGGTGATGGCCGACTACCTGGCGATGCGCCATGTGCTGGCCGGCATCGTGATGATGGTCGATTGCCGGCATGGCTTCACGCCGTTGGACCAGCAACTGCTGGACTTCGTGGCCGAGCGTGTCGGCCGCGGCGAGGTGCGCCTGTTGGTGCTGCTGACCAAGGCCGACAAGCTCAACCGCAACCAGCAGTCGCGGGCCCTGGCGCAGGCACAAAAAGCCCTGGCTGACATGGCCACCGACGCGTCGGACATCAGCGTGTCGCTGTTTTCTGCGTTGTCGCGCCAGGGCCTGGGCGACGCGGCGCTGACCTTGCGCCAGTGGCAGCAAACGCCGGCCGGCCAGCCGGATTCGGGCGAGCCTGCCGACGAGACCGGCGGCACGGCGCAAGCGTTGGACAACACGGCGCTGCTGTCGCGCGATTGACCGCCGGCCCGGCAGCGTGGCCGCACACTGCGGCATGACCATTTCACTGTTCAACCAAGCCCTGCCGCACGGCGTCACCCTGTCGTGCCGGGCTGCCGGGCCAGCGGATGCGCCGCGCAAAGCGCTATTTCTGCACGGCTTTCCCGAGGCCGCGTTTGTATGGGACGGCGTGATGACCGCGCTGGCGCCCCAAGTGCGCTGCGTGGCACCCAACCTGCGGGGTTACGGCGGCAGCAGCGCACCCACCGAGGTGTCGGCCTACCGCGCCAAGCACCTGGTGGCCGACCTGACAGCGATGATCGATGCCGTCAGCGGCAGCCCGGACGCGCCGATCGATCTGCTGGTGGCCCACGACTGGGGTGGCGGCGTGGCCTGGAACTTGGCCGCGCTGTTGCCGCAGCGGGTGCGCCGACTGGTCATCATCAACTCGCCGCACCCCGGCGCCTTGCAGCGTGAATTGCGCGACAGCCCGGCACAGCAGGCGGCCAGCCTCTACATGACTGAGCTGGTGCAGCCCGACGCCGCAGCACAGCTGTCGGCCAATGACTTTGCCGGCCTGTGGGCAGTGCTGCAGCGTTTTGGCCCGGCCGACTGGCTGACACCTGCCGTGCGCGCGCAGTACCGGGCGGTCTGGCAACAGGGCCTGGACGGCGCGCTCAACTACTACCGCGCCTCGCCGTTGCGGCCGCCCAGCGGCCCGGCGGATGTTGCCCTGCAGCACCTGGTGCTGCCGCCGTCGGTGGTGAACGTGTCGGTGCCGACCACGGTGCTGTGGGGCGAGGCCGACCACGCCTTGCTGCCCGGCCTGCTGGACGGCCTGGCGGATTGGGTGCCCGGCGTGCAAATCCACCGTCTGCCAGGCGCCAGTCACTGGATCGTGCACGAGCAGCCGGCCTGGGTGATCGCCCGACTGCGTGAGGTGCTGGCCGGGCTGTAGCCCGCTTCACGCCGGGCTGGCGACCGGCCATGCCGCAACGGCTCAGGGCCGGCCCAGCATCAGCGTGACCCCGGCGCGGCCCTGGGCGGCGTAAGTCAGCGCCAGGTAGAGCGAGCCGATGCCGGTGTCGGCGCCCAGGTACAGGCTCATGCCGGTGCGCAGCCGGGACAGGTCGACATCGCTGCTGCGGGTCCAGGCGTTGCCGGCCTCGAGCGTGCCGCCGACAAAAAAGCCCCGGGTCAGTGCTGGCGTCTGGCTGAGCCGGCGGTAGACGCCCAGGCGCAGCAGCACGACGTGGTTGCCCAGCAACTGATCGCGCTGGTAGCCCGACAGCTGCTGAAAGCCACCCAGGGTGTAGCGCTCGACCTTGACGCCGGCGTCCTGGCCGGCGGTCTGTACCCGGGCGAACAGCTCCAGCGTGTTGCCCTGCCAGGTCTTGACGACGCTGCCTTCGGTCTCGATGCGGTGGAAGTTGCCGGTCAGGTCGCCATTGCGCTGGCCGACATAGGCTGTGGCCACCGCGCGGTAGCCAGACTGCGGGAACACCACAAAGTCGAGGTGATCGACCACCGCGCGGGCGCGCAGCGCGTCTTCGGTCCAGATGACGCGGGGCTGCAAGCTGCCGTTGACGAGGGCGGGGCTGAGCTGGGAATCGGTGCGCAGCACCAGGCGCGACCAGCCCAGCCGCAGCTCGCCCAAATCGCTCCAGGGCTGGCCAATGTCCAGGCCCAGCAGAGCCTGATTGCGCAGGTAGCTGCCCAACTCCTCGCTGCCATCGGCGGTGTAGCGCAGGATGCGTTTACGCTCGCCGCCCGCATAGCCGCTGGCAAACCAGTCGTCGGCGCGCGACGCGGTCCAGGTCAGGGGGTGGTACAGCTCGGTGAAGAGCTGCGGCACCTCGCCAATCTGCACCCGGTTGCGCCACTCGGTGCCGCTGGGGGTGAGCCAATGGCGGTTGTGGTGCAGCTTGAGGTTGAACGCGCTGCGGCCCCGAAAATCGGTGCTCATGTCCAGCCCGACCGTCAGGTAGTTGGGTCCCCAGGGCTTTTCCTGCAGCGTGAAGACCAGCGCCTCGCCGTCGGGTGTGGCCACCAGCTGGTAGTCGGACCGGGTGTAGTCACCACCGGCCGCCAGGCGGTTGGCGTCGCGTTCGGCGCGTTCGATCTCGAAGGCATCGCCTGGCTTGTTCTCCAGCATCGCCCTCAGGC
This sequence comes from Betaproteobacteria bacterium, assembly GCA_031394235.1. Lineage (GTDB taxonomy): Bacteria > Pseudomonadota > Gammaproteobacteria > Burkholderiales > Burkholderiaceae_C > Pseudaquabacterium. Next base: position 13,003 of record JANMXG010000184.1, on the reverse strand, counting down.
GGTCGGGGTTGCTGTGCACCGCACCGTCGATCGTGACGGCGGCCAGCCGGGCGCGTGCGGCGGGTGGGCGCGGGTGACCGGTGCGCCAGGCCGCGTACGCGGCGCGGTCCATCGCCAGGGCGACCAGGCGGTCGCTGCGGCCACGCGCGCCGGACTCACCCAGCGAGAAAAACGCAGCGGTCTGCTCAAAATCGCCCGCCGTCAGGCTGCCCAGCACCGGTGCGATCAGCAGGTCGGTGGGTTTCAGCGTGGCCAGGCTGCGCTGCACGTTTTGTTCGGTCAGCAGGTTGATCATCTGCCCGGTCAGGCCCACCACCGAGCGCAGCGCCTCGCGCCCGGCGGGCGGCGTGCCGATGTTGACCACGATCACGATGTCGGCGCCCATGGCCCGCGCCACGTCGATCGGCAGGTTGTTGACCAGGCCGCCGTCGCCCAGCACCCGGCCGTCGACGTCGGTCGGCGCGAACACGCCGGGCACGCTCATGCTGGACCGCAGCGCCAGTGCCAGGTCGCCATGGTCCAGCACCACGGCGGCGCCGGTCTCCATGTCGGTGGCCACGGCGCGGAACGGGATCGGCAACTGGTCGAAGCGGTCGACACCGCGCACCGGCAGGGTGTAGCGCCGCAGCAGCGATTCCAGGCCGCGGCTGGACACGGCGCTGCTGGGCACCACCAGCCCGGTGTCGCGCAGTCCCAGCTCGAACAGGCCCGAGGTTTCGAAATCCTCCTCCTTGCGGCGCTGCGACAGCTGCGGGCGTTCGACCCGGTTGGCAAACACCTCGCTCCAGCGCACCGCGCGCAATTCGCGGTCCAGCTCAGAGGCGCGCATGCCGCTGGCGTAGAGCCCGCCGACGATCGCGCCCATCGAGGTGCCGGTGATCATGTCGATCGGAATCTGCATCTCCTCCAGCACCTTGAGCACGCCGACATGTGCCAGCCCGCGCGCACCGCCGCCCGACAGCACCAGGCCGATGCGCGGCCGGTTTGGGGCCGGGCCGGCGGCACTGGCGCTGGCCGCGACGGCGAGTGGCGCCGCCGCCTGCTGCGCCAGCACCGGCCCGGCCAGCCCCAGCAGTGCAGCCAACAGACCGAGCTGCAGACTGAGCCGCAAACCAAACTGAACGGCGAGCGCCGCTGCGCACCGACAGCCGCCAGCGAACGGGTGATTCAGCGCTGCGCCCTGGCCGGGGATTTGAGGGCTGGCGCTGGCGCTGGTGTTGGGGCGTCCGGGTGATTCAAAGCGCATGCAGGACTTTGTCGGCAGCCCGCCGGACCAGCGACCGGACTCGCATGGGCCGTGCCAGGCCCTCGGCCAGCAAGCGTGCGAAAGCGCCCTGACGCAAGGCCCAGAGCCGGTCCGCCGCGGGCTCGGCCAGCAGCATCACCTCGTGGCCGCCGTCCTGCCACAGGCAAGTCAGCTGCCGCCATTCGCCCTGCAGGTAGGTGCGCAGGCAGGTGCCTGGCTCGCTGGCCTGGATCAGCAGCACCGCGCTGGCGCGCGCGCTGGGCCGGACTTCATCGGGCATCAGGTCGGCCGGCACGGTGTCGAGCGTGCCGATGTCCAGCGGCATGGCAGCGGTGGTGTTGCCGCCCTCGGCCATGCAGATGCGCTGCAGCCGCGCGATCTGCGGGCCAGCGGCGGTCAGTGCCTGGGCCAGTGCGTGGCGGCGTGCTGCCGCCAGCCGCATCGTTGCCCAGGAGAAGTGGCTGCCGTCGGGCGGCCGGGCTGCCGCCAGGTGGTCCACCAGGTTGCGGCACAGGCCCAGCAGGCGGGCCAGGTGCGCGGGTGCGCTGCACTCGAGGTCGTGGGCCAGCTGGTCCATGAAACGCCACACCGGGTGGTCGTAGGCGTCGAGCGGTGTGGCGTCATGCAGGGCCAGCCTCAGCACTGTGGGTTGCAGGCGTTGCAGCAGCGCAATGGTCTGCGGCGCCAGCGCGCGGTCGTCCTGGATTGCGGTGAGCAGGCGCACCAGCAGTTCGATCAGCTGCGGATCGGGCCCGCCGGCTGCCGCGGGCCGGGGTACGCGGTGGGCCTGCGGCGTGGCGGCGCCAGCGTCGGTTGCGCCCAGAGGGTCTGGCGACACGGGCAGGCTGTCATGCAGGGTCTGCAGGCCGGAAAGGGCCCGGGATCCGGTCAGGTCCACGCCCCAGGCCGTGCTGCCGCCGTAGACGATGGTGCGGTGCGCGGCGGGTATCACGCCCTGTTCTTCCAGGCGCCGGCTGGCCGCTGCGTAGCCCCGCCGCAGCGCTTCAGCCAACGGCACTGCGGCCTCGTGCAGAAACGCGGTCTGGACCGGCAGGGACAGGGGCACCTGCTGCAAGCCCGCCCAAAGCGCCCGCACAAACCGTTCGGGCCGGAACGGGTTGGTGTCGCGGGCGACGTTGACATCGTTGACCAGCGCGGAGGTGAAGGTGTGCAGCTCGCGCAATTCGGCTTCGGCACTCTGGCGGATGGTCTGGGTGCAGCGGGCGATTTCGATGTCGACGGCGACGTCGTCCTCGTCGATCAACGACAAGGCCAACGGCTCCATCGGGACGGGCGGGGCGTCGGTTTGCGGATGCGTTGGCGCGGCCGCCGCCGTGTATGACGCCGGCACCGGCGACGCCTGCAGATCGGCAAGGGCGGCGCTGCGCAAGTGGCGCAAGGCCTCGGCCACCAGATCACCTCGGTGCTGCTGCAACGCCCGCACCGGGTCGCCATCGAGCCGGTTGTGGCCGGGCAGGCGCGGCCGCCAGTGCGTCAACACCGCGTCGATCACGCCGTCGAAAGTCAGCGGCGCGCGCAGCAACTCGTCGTCGATGAAGTCGTGCTGCGTCGGTCGGCGGGACATGGGGAGTGATTATCGACGCCCGCCGACAGCGCGGGCTCTGCCGACGGGCACAAAGCAGAACGGGCCACCCGAAGGTGGCCCGTGAGGGTCCGGCAAGTTCAGTGGCAGACCTGCGCCTGCCACGTTCACCCACCGACTCATCGCAGCGGCAAAGCCGCCGCAATGGGATTACATGTCCATACCGCCCATGCCGCCCATACCACCCATGCCGCCCATGCCGCCACCGCCACCAGCGCCGGACTCGTCTTTCGGCGACTCGCAGACCATGCACTCGGTGGTCAGCATCAGGCCGGCCACCGATGCAGCGTTCTGCAGCGCAGTACGAGTCACCTTGGTCGGGTCCAGGATGCCCATTTCGATCATGTCGCCATAGGTGCCGTTGGCGGCGTTGTAACCGTAGTTACCCGTGCCTTCCAGGACCTTGTTGATCACCACGCTCGGCTCATCGCCGGCATTGGCAACGATCTCGCGCAGGGGCTGCTCGACCGCGCGCAGCACGATCTTGATGCCAGCTTCCTGGTCGTGGTTGTCGCCCTTGATGGCGCCAGCCGTTTGGCGGGCACGCAGCAGCGCGACGCCGCCGCCAGCCACGATGCCTTCTTCAACGGCGGCACGGGTGGCGTGCAGCGCGTCTTCGACACGGGCTTTCTTTTCCTTCATCTCGACTTCGGTGGCAGCGCCAACCTTGATCAGTGCAACCCCGCCGGCCAGCTTGGCCACGCGCTCTTGCAGCTTTTCACGGTCGTAGTCGCTGGTGGCTTCTTCGATCTGGACACGGATCTGCTTGACCCGCGATTCGATGTCGGCAGCCGCGCCGTTGCCATCGATGATGATGGTGTTTTCCTTGCCCACTTCGACCCGCTTGGCCTGGCCCAGATCGGCCAGCGTGACCTTTTCCAGCGTCAGGCCGACTTCTTCGGCGATGACCTTGCCGCCGGTCAGGATGGCGATGTCTTCGAGCATGGCCTTGCGGCGGTCGCCAAAGCCCGGCGCCTTGACGGCCACAACCTTCAGGATGCCGCGGATGGTGTTGACCACCAGCGTGGCGAGGGCTTCGCCTTCAACTTCTTCGGCGATGATCAGCAGCGGACGGCCGGCCTTGGCCACTTGCTCCAGAGTGGGCAGCAGGTCACGGATGTTGCTGATCTTCTTGTCAAACAGCAGCACGAACGGGTTGTCAAGAATCGCGGACTGCTTCTCCGGATTGTTGATGAAGTATGGCGACAGGTAGCCGCGGTCGAACTGCATGCCTTCAACGACGTCGAGCTCGCTGTTCAGGCTCTTGCCGTCTTCAACCGTGATGACGCCTTCCTTGCCAACCTTGTCCATCGCCTCGGCAATGATGCGGCCCACTTCTTCGTCGCTGTTGGCCGAGATCGTGCCGACTTGCGCGATTTCCTTGCTCGTGGTGGTGGCCTTGGACTGCTTCTTCAGCTCGGCGACCAGGGCGATGACCGCCTTGTCGATGCCGCGCTTCAAATCCATTGGGTTCATGCCGGCGGCAACGAATTTCATGCCTTCGCGGATGATCGACTGGGCCAGCACGGTGGCGGTGGTGGTGCCGTCACCGGCGATGTCGCTGGTCTTGGAAGCGACTTCCTTGACCATTTGCGCGCCCATGTTGGCGAGCTTGTCCTTCAGCTCGATTTCCTTGGCCACGGACACACCGTCCTTGGTCACGGTGGGGGCGCCGAACGAGCGCTCCAGCACCACATTGCGGCCTTTGGGGCCGAGCGTGACCTTGACCGCATTGGCCAGGATGTTCACGCCTTCAACCATGCGGTGACGGGCATCCGCACCAAATACAACGTCTTTAGCTGCCATGAGTAATTCTCCGAATTCAGTTGGGGGGTAGAGCCAGGCCTTCGTTCACCGCACCGGTTGTCGGGAAAGAAAGCGTAGCGAGCGGCGTGCTGGCTAGGCGCCCGGCGCGCAGGAACCGCAACGTAGCCCAGCTACGTGAGGATTCCGAGCGCCGCGCAACGACACCAGCGCGCCGCGCAGTAGCCTTATTTCTCGACAACAGCGAAGAGGTCTTCTTCGCGCATGACCAGCAGCTCATCGCCGTCGACCTTGACGGTCTGGCCCGAGTACTTGCCGAACAGCACGCGGTCGCCCGGCTTGCAGTTCAGGGCGATGAAGTCACCCTTGTCATTGCGCTTGCCCGGGCCGACGGCCAGCACTTCACCTTGGTCAGGCTTTTCGGCGGCGTTGTCGGGGATGACGATGCCAGAGGCGGTCTTGGTTTCTTGTTCCAGACGCTTGACGATCACGCGGTCGTGCAGGGGGCGAAGTTTCATGCGGTTCTCCTAGAGGTATTTCACATCAGCGAGGGCCGCCAACACCATGTCGGCAACCCATCTCATGCTGGCGAACCGGGTGGCCAGAGGCGCCGGATCAGCTGTTAGCACTCGTTGACGTTGAGTGCTGACAATGATTATAGAGGCGTTACCTCAGCTTTCAAGGGGCCAAAAGCGTGCCGGGCGAATCCGCGGGCGGACAGGCCGGGCACCACCCACGGTGTCGGGCTGGCTCGGCCCTGGTCGGTGACGGTCAGCCGGCCCCGGTGCTGCAATGGCGCGGCCGACGGGGCCATGCGCAGCCGGGCCACTTGCAGCAGCGCTACGGCGGCGAGCGGCGCAGCGCTGTCGCGCGGGTCAACAAGGCCAAAGCGGCCCCTGTCCGGCCCGAGACCAGGAGCCGGCAGCGCCAGGCTGACATCGGGAATGTCTTGGCGCAGACCGGGCTCAGTCCGGCAGCGTGTCGTCGTCTTCGCGGGCCGGGGGCGACTCGACGCGGTAGCTCTCGTTGGCCCAGGCGCCCAGGTCCACGCCGCGGCAGCGCTCGCTGCAAAACGGGCGCCACGGATTTTCGGGTGCAAATACCGCGGGCCGGCCGCAGGTCGGGCAGGGCACCCGCCGGGGTTCGGCTGGGGTGGGCAGGCTCATGCGCAGAGTGTCAATTCAAATGGCATGTCGACCGCGGCCGGTCGCAGCCGGCCCTCGGAGTCGGCGCGCATCAGCCGCACCGATACCTGCAGCCGGTGGCCGGTGATCTCGGGCACCAGGCCTTCGGTGTCGGCGATGCGCACCCGCAGCAGCTGGTAGCTGCGGCCTGGCGGCAGGCTTTGCTGAAACTGCCCCGCCGTGCTGACCACCTTGTGCGGCACGCCGGCGTCACGCACCAGTTGCAGCAGCGTGTGCAAGGCCTCGGCCAGCGGCTCCAGCGTGGCCACCCAGACCATCAGGTCGGCACGTCGGCGGGCGGGCTCATGTTGTTGCCAGGCGTAGTAGGCCGGCAGATCAAACTCACAGGTGCCGCCGGGGATGCTGATGCGGCTGCGCAGGCTGGTCAGCCACTCGTAGCCGGCCAACAGCTGGCTGGCCTTGCCGGTTTGCTGGTTCAGGCCGTTGAAGGCATGGTCGATACGGCCGATGACCTCGTCCAGCGCCGCCTGAGACACCTGCGGGTTGCTGCGGTAGGCGTTGAACTGGGCTTTGTGGCGCTCCAACTCTTTGAGCAGGTCGGACTTGAGGTCGGCCCGCGAGCCCACCTCCATGATCTCGAACAGCGTGACCAGCGCAAAGTGATGGTCCACCGCCACATCGCGCGGCAGCAATTGCCCCAGCCGGTCGAACAGGTGCTCCAGCCGGAGCATGGTGCGCACACTCTCGTTGAACGGGTATTCGTACAAAACCAAGGCGCTTCCTCGTGACACGGGCTCGTCAGGCGGCCTCGGCAGGACGCCGGGGCAGGGTCGGTGGATTGTTTCACAGGGGCCAGGCCGGCCCGGTTCAGGTCCCGCTGCGCGTGCCGGCGCGTGGCGCGTCCAGGCCCCAAATCGCCCAGAGTGCAGCGACTTCGGCGGCCAGCCCGGCCAGGCTCAGCGTCTCGTTGAACAGCACCGCGTCGGCTATGGCGCGGCGCGCACTGCGGCTGGCCTGCAGGTCGATCACCCGCTGGACCTGGTCAGCGCCCCAGCCCGAGCGGGCCATGACCCGCCGGACCTGGGTCTCGGCGCTGCAATCGACCACCAGAATGCGTTGGCAGCGGCGGCGCCAGACGCTGGATTCGGTCAGCAGCGGCACATCGAACACCACCACGCCGCCGGTGGTGTCAGCCGCCGTGGCCTGGCGTTGCGCTTCGGCTCCGATCATCGGGTGCAGGATGGCTTCCAGCGCCTGCTTGGCCTGGGGATCGGCAAACACCAGGCCGCGCATCTGGGCCCGGTCGAGTGCGCCGTCGGGGCCGGCAATGGCGGCGCCAAATCGCTGCCGCAACGCCGGCATCGCCGCCCCGCCCGGCACGGTCAGGCCATGGGCGATGGCATCGGTGTCGACCAGGGTGGCGCCCTGGGCAACCAGCAGGCCGGCCACCGTGCTCTTGCCGCTGCCGATGCCGCCGGTCAGGCCGACAGCGCGCGCAGCGGTTGGCCCCGGCATCAAAGGACTTGCCTCACAGGCCCGGCCAGAGCGCACTCAACTGGCTGCCAAAGAACAGCGCCGCCACGCCGCCGCCGGCCAGGTAGGGCCCAAACGGGATCGGCACATTGCGGCCATGGCCGCGTGCCACGATCATGAAGATGCCCACCACCGCCCCTACGGCCGACGACAGCAGGATGATCGACGGCAGCATCTGCCAGCCTAGCAGCGCCCCCAGGCCGGCCAGCAGCTTGAAGTCGCCCTCGGCCATGCCCTGCACGCCGCGAACCATCTTGTAGGCAAAGGCCACGGCCCAGAGCGAGCCATAACCGAACAGCGCGCCCAGCGTGGCGTCCGCCAGCGTGACGGGGATCCAGCGTTGCCAGGCCGCCACCAGACCCAGCGCGATCAGCGGCAGGGTCAGGTCGTCGGGCAGCAGCGTGGTGTCGAAGTCGATGAAGGCTGCGGCCACCAGCAGGGCCAGCGCCGCGCAATACACCGCCGTGGCCGCGGTGGGCCCGGCTTGCAGCGCCGCGGCAGCAAACAGCAGTGCGGTGAGCGCTTCGACCAGTGGGTAGCGCACGTCAATGCGGCTGCCGCAGGACGAACACTTGCCGCCCAAGCGCAGCCAGCCCAGCAGCGGGATGTTTTCGTGCCAGGCCAGCACATGGCTGCAGTGTGGGCAGCGGGATCGTGGGTGTGACAGGCTCAAGTGCGGCAAAGCCTCGACCTCGGTGGCCAGGGACTGGCCTTGCCGGGCCAGTTCGGCATTGCGCACGGCCGTGCTGCCCAACACCCGGGTCATGGCCTCGCCGTCTTGCAGGTAGCCGGCCACGTCGCCCAGCCATTCACGCTCCAGCAACTGTGGCAGGCGGTGGATCACAACGTTGAGGAAACTGCCGATCACCAGGCCCAGCAGGGCCAGTACCCAGGGCGACAACAACAGGTCAAGGCCGGCTGGGCTCATGACAGCCCCGAAGGCCGCCTTGCGGCGTGTGCCCCAGCGACCGGGCAAGAAGACCTGGGAGCGGCGCTGGGGTGGCTGGAGCGCATCAGACCACCGATCCGATCTTGAAGATCGGCAGGTACATCGCCACCACGATGCCGCCGATGATGGTGCCCAAGACCACAATGATGATCGGCTCCATAAGGCTGGACAGGCCCTTGACCATGTCATCGACCTCGTCCTCGTAGAACTCGGCCGCCTTGGCCAGCATGTGGTCGAGCGAGCCCGACTCCTCGCCGATGGAGGTCATTTGCAACACCATGTTGGGGAACACGCCGGTGCTTTGCATAGCCGTGGTCAATGCGCTGCCGGTGGACACGTCCCGCTGGATCTTCTGGGTGGCTTCGGCGTACACCGCGTTGCCGGCCGAGCCGCCCACCGAATCAAGCGCCTCGACCAGCGGCACGCCGGCGGCGAACATCGTCGACAAGGTGCGCGTCCAGCGGGCGATCACCGACTTGTTGATCAGCGCGCCAAAGATCGGGATGCGCAGCAGCAGGCGGTCCATCACCATCTGCATCCTCTCGGACCGGCGCCAGGCCTGCATGAACATATAGCTGCCGCCCACCAATATCAGCAAGATGAAGGGCCAGGTGGCGACGAAAAATTCCGACATCGCGATCACCACCAGCGTCGGGCCAGGCAGGTCGGCACCGAAGGAAGCAAACACCTCCTTGAAGGCCGGCACCACCTTGACCATGATCACCACCACCACGATGAAGGCCACCATCAGCACGGCCACCGGGTACATCAGCGCAGCCTTGATCTTGTTTTTCAGTGCGATGGTCTTTTCCTGGTAGATCGACAGCCGCTCCAGCAACTGCTCCAGGATGCCGCCGGCCTCGCCGGCCTCGACCAGGTTGCAATACAGCGCGTCGAACTGCATCGGGTGTTTTCGAAACGCTGCCGACAGGCTGGTGCCGGTCTCGACATCGGCGCGGATATCGCTCAGCAGCTTGGTCAGGCGCGGGTTGACAGCACCTCGGCCGACGATGTCGAAGGCCTGCAGCAGCGGCACGCCGGCCTTCATCATGGTGGCCAGCTGCCGCGTGAACAGCGCGATGTCTTTTTGCTTGACCGCGCTGCCGCCACTGGTGCGGCGCTTTTTAAGCTTGGTCAGCAGGATGCCCTGGCGGCGCAGGCTGGCGCTGACCTGGGCCTCGCCGCCGGCGCGGATTTCGCCCCGCACGATCTTGCCGTTCTTGTCCCGGCCCTCCCACTCGAAGACCAGTTCCTTGACGTTTCTTGCGGCTGATGCAGTCGCCATGGATGCTCCGGCTGGGGCCTAACAGGTGCCGGCGACGGTACGCCAGGCGGGCAGGACCGTGAAAATCAGGCTCATTGGTTGGTGACGGCGATCACTTCTTCAAGTGTCGTCAGGCCCGACCGCACCTTGATCAGGCCGGACTGGCGCAGGTCGCGCACACCCTCCAGCCTGGCCTGCCCGGCGATGTCCATCGCAGTGCCCTCCGACAGGATGATGCGCTGGATGGCGTCGGTGATCGGCATCACCTGGTACAAACCAACCCGGCCTTTGTAGCCGCTGTTGCAGGCGCTACAGCCAACGGCGCGGAATGGCCGCCAGGCGCCGTCCAGGTCCTCGGGCGCATACCCGGCACGCAGCATTGCCTCGCGGGGGTAGTCGGCCGGGATCTTGCAGTTCTCACACAACCGGCGCGCCAGCCGCTGGGCGGTGATCAGGATCACGCTGGACGCGATATTGAACGGCGCCACGCCCATGTTGAGCAGGCGTGTGAGCGTGGTGGGCGCATCGTTGGTGTGCAGCGTGCTCATCACCATGTGGCCGGTCTGGGCGGCCTTGATCGCGACGTCGGCGGTCTCCAGGTCACGGATCTCACCCACCATGATGATGTCCGGGTCCTGCCGCAGGAACGATTTGAGCGCGACCGAAAACGTCATGCCGGCGCGCTCATTGACGTTGACCTGGTTGACGCCGGGCAGGTTGATTTCAGCCGGGTCTTCAACGGTGGAGATATTGACGCCCGGCTGGTTCAGGATGTTCAAGCAGGTGTAGAGCGACACCGTCTTGCCCGAGCCGGTGGGCCCGGTGACCAGGATCATGCCGTAGGGCCGCACGATCGCGGTCAGCAGCCGCTCTTTCTCGACCTTCTCGTAGCCCAGCGCCTCGATGCCGACCTTGGCCGACGACGGGTCAAGGATCCGGATCACGATCTTCTCGCCAAACAGCGTGGGCAGGGTGCTGACCCGGAAGTCGATCGCCTTGTTGCCGAATTTCATCTTCATGCGGCCGTCCTGCGGCACGCGTTTTTCGGAGATGTCGAGCCGGCTGATGATCTTGATGCGCGAGGCCAGCTTGTCCTTGATGGCAATCGGTGGTTGCGTGATCTCTCGCAACTCGCCGTCGACCCGGAAGCGCACCCGGTAGTTGTATTCGTAGGGCTCGAAGTGCAGGTCGGACGCGCGCAGGTTGATCGCGTCGATCAGCATCTTTTGAAGAAAGCGCACCACCGGCGCGTCCTCGACCTCGGCCACCACCTCGTTCGATTCGGGTGCGCTGGCGTCATCGGTGACGTCGAACTCGAAGTCGTCGGCGGTCAGTGCCTCCAGCGTTTCCGCTGCGGTGTTGCCCTGCGCCTCCAGCTGGCGCGCGAGCTTGTCGTACTCGACGACCACCCATTCGGGCGACAACTGGGTGGCAAACTTGATGCGCTCGACTGCTTCCTGGTCAGTGGGGTCGGCGCCGCCAATGAACAGGCGGTTGCCGCGGCGCGCCAGCATCACGATCTGGTATTGCGTGGCCAACTTGCCATCAACCAGACCTTTGGGCAGACGCTCAAGATCAACCGCCGCCAGATCGACCAGCGGCAGCGCCAGCGCGGTGGACAGGGTGTGTGCAAGGTCAAACGCGGACACTGCCCCCGACGCGATCACTGCGCCGATAAAGCTGATCTTGCGTTCTCGGGCAGACTTGGCCAAGTCTTCAGCGGCCTTGCTGCTGAGCTTGCCGGCGTGCACCAGAACCCTCGCCACACCGGAGAGAGAAGACAGCGGTATTTCGACCAGGGTTTCCAAAGCAGATTCAGCGATCTCGCAGCAGGGCAGTCACGGCATCATCGCCGCCGCATCGCCAGACTGTAACCCGAAGGACTGCATTGGTTTGAGCCTTGTTCCTGGGTGAAACGCCGGGAATTCGGTAAGCGGATGCAGTCAGCTGCACCAAACCCGCGTTATGAGCCGTCGCGAAGGAAAGCTTGCGCGCTGGCAGGTACCGCGCCAACGGATGCGTGGCGAGCGGCAACCTTGGAAATTATGGTCGGGGTGAGAGGATTCGAACCTCCGGCCTCTACGTCCCGAACGTAGCGCTCTACCAGGCTAAGCTACACCCCGAATATCTGGCTGCGCGCGTTGTCAATGTAGAGCTGATCAACGGGAGCCGGCTTGCAGATCGGTCAGGAAGATCGCTCTACCGACCGAGCGCTTAATTCTAGCAGAGCCTGCAACGCGCTCGAATCCGGCAAAGTCGAGAGTGCATGCCGGGCCTTGGCGGCTTCGGCGCGCGCGGCATCCCGGGTGGCCTCCAGCGCGCCGGTGCGGCGCACGATCGCCAAGATCTCGTCCAGCCGCTCGCTCTCGCCATGCTCGATCGCGCGGCGCATCAGCAGCCGCTCATCGTCGGTGCAACGTGCCATCGCCACCAGCAAGGGCAACGTGGGCTTGCCCTCACGCAGGTCGTCCCCCACATTTTTGCCCAGTGCCTGGGTGTCGCCCTCGTAGTCCAGCAGGTCGTCGACCAGTTGAAACGCGGTGCCGAGCGAGCGGCCGTAGTCGGCGCAGGCTTCTTCGATTTCGGATCCGGCATCGGCCAACACGGCGCCAAGTCGAGCGCTGGCTTCGAACAGCTTGGCGGTCTTGAAGCGGATCACGCGCAGGTAGTCGTCCACCGCCAGGTCGGGGTCGTGCATGTTGATCAACTGCAGCACCTCGCCCTCGGCGATCACATTGGTGGCGTCGGCCAACACCTCCAGCACCCGCATGCGGTTGATGCCGACCATCATCTGGAAGGCGCGTGAGTACAGGAAGTCGCCGACCAGCACGCTGGCGGCATTGCCAAACAGGGCGTTGGCGGTCTGTCGACCACGCCGCAGCGCGGACTCGTCGACCACATCGTCGTGCAGCAGGGTGGCGGTGTGGATGAATTCGACGATGGCCGCCAGCTCGTGGCGCTCAGGGCCGGCAAAGCCCAGCGCCTCGGCGAACAGCAGCACCAGGCGAGGTCGGATGCGCTTGCCGCCCGCACTGACGATGTAGTGGCCGATTTGGTTGATCAGCGCAACGTCGGACGCCAGCCGCTGGTGGATCACCTGATCGACCTGTTGCATGTCGGCGGCCATCGGGTCAGCGGCTGTCGATGCGGGGGCGGCAGGTTCGGTCAATGGGTACGGATGCAAAGAGAAGATGAAATTATAGGGAGGCGCCGAGAGTCGGCCGGCAGCCGGCGCCGCCGCGCTGGCGACAGGTGGGCGGGCTGCATACGCCGCACCTGGGGCTGCTATACTCAAAGGTTCTTTCGGCCAAACAGGTCGTAGGAAAGCAGTAATCGCAACAGTTTTCAGGCAAGTAAAGGCACATATGTACGCGCTCATAAAAACCGGTGGCAAGCAGTTCAAGGTTGCTTCCGGCGAAAAGATCAAGGTAGAACAGATAGCAGCGGACGTGGGCCAAGAGATCGTGATCGACCAGGTTCTGGCAGTCGGCAGCGGCGC
>JANMXG010000183.1:0-8252 GCA_031394235.1 Betaproteobacteria bacterium | reverse complement strand
TTTTCCGGCGTGCGGGTGCATTCCTACGCCAGCGTGAACTGGAGCGTGTTGCTGCCCGAGGTGCAAGTGGGTCGGGGCGCCCGGCTGACCAAGGTGATCGTGGACCGCGGCTGCACCATTCCCGACGGCATGGTGATCGGCGAGGACGCCGAGTCCGATGCCCAACGCTTCCACCGCAGCGAACAGGGCGTGGTGCTGGTCACCCGCAACATGCTGGTCGCCTTGCAGAGCTGATCCGCGTGACAGGCACTGGCCCAGGCCCGCAGCGCCTGAAGATCTTGCACGTGGCCGCTGAGGTCTATCCGCTGGTCAAGACCGGCGGGCTGGCCGATGTGGTGGCGGCGCTGCCAGCGGCACAAGCGGCCGCGGGTGCCGACGTGCGCCTGTTGCTTCCCGGCTTGCCGGCCATCCTGGACGCGGTGCAATCGGCCCGAACGGTCATCGATATCGGCGCCTGTTTTGGCGCGATGCGGGTGCGCTTGCTACAGGCCCGCCTGCCCGGGTCGTCCTTGCAGGCTTACGTCATTGACGCGCCGCACCTGTACCGGCGTGGCGGTAGCCCCTACCAGGACAGCCGCGGCGCCGAATGGCCCGACAACCTGCAGCGTTTTGCGCTGCTGGGTTGGGTGGCTGCCCACCTGGCCGCCCATGACGCCGACCCGGCCTGGGTGCCCGACATCGTGCACGCGCACGACTGGCATGCCGCGATGGCCTGCGCCTACATGGCCGACCATGCACCGACGCAGGCCGCCTCGGTGTTCACGGTGCACAACCTGGCGTTTCAGGGCCTGTTTGCGCACCATGATTGGGCCTTGCTGGGGCTGGGCTCGCGCTTTATGTCACCGAGCGGGCTGGAGTTTCATGGCCAGCTGTCTTTCATGAAAGCCGGGCTGAAGTTTGCCGACAAGATCACCACCGTCAGCCCCAGTTATGCGGCCGAGATCGCCACGCCCGAATTCGGTTGCGGCCTGGACGGCGTGATCCGCGGCCGCGCGTTGGACGTCAGCGGCATCCTCAACGGCATCGACCCGACAGTCTGGGACCCGGCCACCGACCCGGCGATTGCTGCCCGCTACGACTTCGACCGGCCTGCCGGCAAGCAGGCCTGCCGGCAGGCCTTGCAGGTCGCCATGGGCCTGGTCACCGATCCGCAGGCGCTGGTGCTTACGGTGGTGAGCCGGCTCACGGCACAAAAAGGCCTGGACTTGGTGCTGGCCGCGTTGCCGGCGCTGGTGCGGGCGGGGGTGCAGTTTGCAGTGCAGGGCACGGGTGAGCCGGCGCTCGAATCCGCCTTCCGCATGGCCGAGCAGGCTTTTCCGGGCCGGGTGGCGGTGCACATCGGCTATGACGAGCCACGTGCCCACCAGCTGATCGCCGGCGCCGATGTGATTGCCGTGCCGTCGCGCTTTGAGCCCTGCGGCCTGACGCAGTTGTACGGCCTGCGCTACGGCACGCTGCCGGTGGTGCGCCGGGTGGGCGGGCTGGCGGACACCGTGACGGATGCCGGGAATGACATTGCGGCGGTCACCGGCACAGGCGCCGCGACTGTCAACCCGACCGACCGCGGCGACAGCCGCCAGACCGGCTTTGCCTTCGACGCTGCCACGCCCGCCGCGTTTGAGGCCTGTATGCGGCGGGCGTTGGCACTCAAGGCCGATGCGGCGGGCTGGCAGGCGGTGATGCAACAGGGCATGGCGCAGGACCTGTCCTGGGACGGACCGGCGCGCAGCTACCTGGCGCTGTACCGGCAGGCGATCGCTGCGCGCGCCGCATCACCCCGCAGTGCCGGGGGTTGATTCGGGGTTGCTGTCGGCACTGAAGCCGGGGTTGACGCTGCACCGCGGTCGGGCAAGCGCACAACCGGTTGTCAGCTGGTTTTGCGGCGAGCCGGTTTGCGCTTCTGCACACCCTCGCTGCCCAGCGCGATTTTTTTTGTCGGCGCAGCCGCCACAGACGCCTGGTCCAGCCACAGCAGTGCATCGACATACGACATGAAGCACTTGAGGTAAGCCGGCGAGGTGTCGCGCATCAGCTTGAGCGACCGCAGCACCAGCAGGTTCGAGTTCAGCGGGCCGGCGTTTTCGGGCAGCTTGGCCAGGGACTCCGCCAACTGCTGGTCAACGCGGAGCTTTGACCAGGTGCTTCTGAACATCCGCAGGGTCCGCAGTTCCGCGGGGGCTGTGGACAAATCCGCGCCCGCTGGCGTCGGCCGGCCGTCCGCCTCGGCCGGGGACTGCCGCGCGATATGGCGCAGCAAGTCGGCCAGCGGGCTGCGCGGTGCTTGCGCGGCACCCGAATCCGCGTCTGGATCTGCATCCACACCTGCACCCGCACCCGGGTTCGACAAGTCATCGGCCGCGGGGTTGCCCACGCGTACGGCCTGGGCCAGCCTGTCACCACAGTCCTGCAGTGCCTGGGCCAGTTTGCCGTCCATCACCTCGCGGGCAGCGCCGCTGTGCTGGGCTGCCCGGCGCGCCAGCGCCTCGATGAACTGAAACCGCACCGGATCAAGCCGCTCCGCACCCCGCGCACGCAGCGCAGCGACCGCAACGCCCAGGTCTGGCGGCGCAGCGGGCTGCAATGCCAGACCGCCTGGCTGTCCCGGCTCGTTCACGGGTTTTTGGGGGTTGCGCTGGTCATCCGGGGCAGAGGCGCCATCTCGACCCGGCGGTTCCGGGACCGACCGGCCGCATCGGCATTGGACGCTACCGGTTGCTCGGGCCCGACGGCGGCGGCAACGACCGACGACGAGGGCACGCCTTCGTCGATCAGCGCCCGGGTCACGGTCAGGGCCCGTTCGGCCGACAGCGCCCAGTTGTCGGCAAACTGCCGGTTGCTGTCCCGCACCGGGCGGTCATCGGTGAAGCCACTGACCATCAGCAATTCGTTGCGGGCGGCCAGGTAGGCAGCCAGCGGCGCGGCCAGGCTTTTCAGCAATTGCCGGCCGTCCGGTTGCAACTGGTCGGAGTTCAACAAAAACAGCACGCTGCCGCTGATGCCGATGCGGCCGTTGTCCAGCGTGACCCGGCCCGACGCCAGCGGCACCGCCAGCGCTTGCTCCAGGGTCTGGCGCCTCTGCTGCTCGACCTGCCGTTGCTTGACCACGGCATCGAGGTTGCTGGCGAGTTGCAGCTGCAAACCCAGCACACCCACCAGGATCAGCACAAATGCACCCAGCAGGCCGGCCATCAGGTCGCCAAAGACGGCCCACACCGGGGCGGTCTGCTCCAGTCCGGCGTCGCTGTCGTCCATCAGGCGGGCTCGCCGGCCATGGCGGCTGGTTGGCGGCCGACCCGCTGCAGGTTATCGACGATCTGCTTTTGCGACAGCAGGCTCAGGTCGATGATCTCGCGCGCCTGCGCCACGTAGTAGGCCAGCTGTTCGTCGCTGCGCACGAGGGATTTGCCCATGGCCGACTCGATACGCTGCAGCTGGCCCATCAGCTTGTGGTTGGATTCACTGAACAGCTGCACCGCCAGACCGAAGGATTCACCCAGGCTGGCGACCTCCACCGCGCCACCCGTGACCTGCGCAACGGCGCTGCCCATCCGGGCGGATTCCTGCTCGATTTTCTCGCTGAACTGTGTGGCGGCGCGGTCCAGCTGTGCGGCCGACGACGCCACCAGGGTATCGATCGCCCCGCGCTGGGCGCTGGATGCATGGTTGACGGCATTGAGCACGGTGTTGAGCGTGGCCATGGTGCGGCCGCGCTCCTCCAACAACTGGTTGTCGCGCGCCAGGCTGTCGGAGAGTTTTTCGCGCAGCAGGGCGATGGCCTCTGCAGCGGCCCGCGGGGCAACGGCTGCGGTTTGCAGCAGCTGGGCGATCTCGGCGGCCGTGCTGCTGGCCTGGGCCTGGGCCTGCGTGGTGATGTCATGGGCCGTGCGGCCCAGCGTCTCGCAGATCGCCTGCTGCTGGTTGAGGGTCACCGCGCCCGCGTGCTGCCAGGCCTGCTGCAAGCCTGCGGCCATCGATGCCAGCGAATGGGTCAACGCTGCCAGCCGCTGCTGGTCTTGCGTGGCCAGATCGGTCTGCAAACGGGCGTGTGTCTGGTCCACCGACGCCAGGAGCGCTGCCGCCGAGCGGTTCAGGTCGCCTTGCCAGGCCAGCTGCTGGGCCTGTACTGCGGTGAGCAGCGATGCCGAGCGCTGCCCGAAAGTCTCGGTAAACGCCTGCAGCGATTGCTGCAGGCTGCCAGCCAGCGCATCGCTGGTGCGTTCGTGCTGGCCCAGGGCGGTTGTCCAGGCGGCCGCCACGGTGTTTACGCTGCCATCGATGCGGGCAGAAAGCCCGTCGAGGTGCTGCGTCACCACCTCGGCCAGTCGGGCCTGCAGCGAGGCGGTCTCGCGTGCCATGCCGGCCACCGTGGCCTCGACCACGGGTTGGATCGTCGCACCGGCCAGGCGGGCGCTTTCGGTCAAGCTGTGCTTGAGGCTGCTGTCGACCGACGCGGCCAGGTCGGCGTAGACCCGCTGGGTGTTGTGGTGAAAGCTGTCCTGGCGGGTCAGCATTTGCGCGTCCACCGCCTGCTGTTGCTGCGCCATCTGCAACATCACCGCCTGCAGTTGTTCAACCACGGCCGGCAGCGTCTGGGCTTGGACCTGCAGTGCCTGGTAGGCCTGCTGGCGCTGGTGCGCGAGCGAAAACGGGCGCAGGTCGGTGGCAATGCGGCTGTCAAGCCCTTGCGCCGCCTGCAGCCGCTCGCGCCGGCACAGGGCCGACAGCAGGCCCAGCATCGCGGACGCCGCAACCCCGGCGACCGAAGTGCCAAAAGCCAGGCCCAGGCCTTTGACCGGTGCGGCCAGGGAGGCACGGATGGCCTGTAGGTCGGTGGTGCTTTCCAGCGCCATGACCGCACCGTTGAGGGTGACCACCATGCCCAGAAACGTGCCCAACATGCCCAGCAGCACCAGCAGCCCGACCAGGTAGGGCGTCATCGCCGGACCGGGCAGGCCGCTGCGCTCGCCTTCGATGCGCAGGCGCACCGGGTTTTGCAAGCTGGGATGGAGCTGGACCAGCCAGTCGCCCAGTTGGGGCAATTGCGCGGGAACGGCCGCCAGTGCGGCGGCCAAGGTGGCTGTGGCCTGGTGAAAGCGCCGCAACTCCAGCGCGCCCATCAGGTAGAAGGCCAGGATCAGCGATGTCATCGCCAAGGCCAGCGGATGCGACGCGGCATAGCCCGCGCCGACCCAGACCACGGCGATCAAACCCACCCCGAAGGCGGCGATGCCCAGATGCTTGCTCATGTCTGCGTTGCCACCCCGTTGCTCAGTGCATCAACCAGTCCCACGACCGGTTGCAATCGAATGTCCATTTCAGCCACCAGCACGGTTTGAATCTCGCCGCAGGCCCGCGCCAGCCAGGCGTCTGGCGGTGCTGGCTGCGTGGGACCTGGCGCTGGACAGTCAGACCCGGGCAGGTGCGCCTGTGCCGCCAGGTGCGCCCGCTGCAAACGCGCAAAGCGCGCCTCCAGCAGCGATGGCACGGTCGCCAGCAGGCTGCGCTCGCGCGCCGCCAACGCCTGGTCCAGCACGCCGTCCAGCGCAGCCAGCGTGCCCAGGGCCGCGGATTGGTCGGCCAGTGCCTCCCGGACCTGGGCACGCAAGGCCGCGATGCGGACCTGCATCAGCCGTTGGTGCGCCTGGTAGCAGCGCCGGTAGGGCAAAAAGTCGCTGCCATGGTCCGTGGCCACGCCTGCCGCCGGCATGGCCAGCCGGCCACCCGACGCGCTGGCCGACGCGTTGGCGGACGCGTTGGCGGACGCGTTGGCCGACGCTCGGCCCGTCAGCACCGCGTCGGTGGCGATCGCCTGCGCAAGCGCCGCCCGTACCCGGTCCAGGGCGTCGGCTGCCGCCGCGCTGGCGACAGATGGATCTGGCTGGGTCGACGACGCTGCGTCCGACGCCATCGCTGGTGTTGGCGCGCTGGCATGAAGCGCTGCCGACAGCGGGATGGCAGCGGTCCAGTCCAGCCACAAACCCAGCCGTTCGGCAAACGGCTGCCGGGATACCTCGACATCCGCCTCGGCCAGTTCCGAGAGCAGGCGAACCAAGGTGGAGCTGTTGAAACTGATTTGCCGTAAGTCGCGCGCCATACCGAAACTCAAGGTCCCGGCGGCGGTGCGCTGCCGGACGGTGTCAGCTTGCCGCAGGGCTGGCGAACTTGAAATCTCATGCCGGAGCGCCCGGCGCGGCCGGCGCGTTGCCGGCCTCTGGCGCTGGAGCGGCATCCAGCGCCTCGTCCAGCAGTTCAAGTGCGGCCAGCGCAAACGCGATCATGTTGGGATGGCGCTCGACCTGGTCGGTGCGCAACACGCGCACCCGTAGCACCGGGCCATCGACCGCCAGACAGCTGTGGCCGGCGGGGTCGCCGTAGGTGTTGCCGGCCGGGCCGGCTGCCCCGGTTTCGGCCAAACCCCAATCAGCCCGAAACCGGCTGCGCTGGTGGTGTGCCAGCAGTTGTGCATAGGGCGGGCTGGACGACCGCATGCCGGCGGTGTCGTCGGCGGTCAAGGTGGTGAGCAGCCGGCCAGCGCGCCGGGTGTAGAGCACCGCCCCGCCCAGGTAGTAGGCCGAGGCGCCGGCACGCGCCAGCAGCGCGGCCGATATCAGCCCGCCCGCCGAAGACTCGGCCACGGCCACCGTTTCATTGCGCAAGACGAGCTTGTCGCCCACACGGTGGCCCAGCGCAAACAAGCAAGCGATGTCCATGGTCGTTGCCCCTGGTTGGTTTGAACTTGTCCGGCCCGCCGGGCCTGTCGATGTCCGTGGCGCCGGCCTACCTTCGCGCCGAACAGCGCAAAGCGGCCGGTGCAAAGAAAAAAGACCCTCGGATGGAGGGCCCTGGCTGATTGCAGGTTTGCGCGGATGACTTTGCGTTTCACCGAGCAGGTGCCGGCGGGCGGCAACTTGGCGGAGAGAGAGGGATTCGAACCCTCGGAGGGCTGTTAACCCTCACACGCTTTCCAGGCGTGCGACTTAAACCGCTCATCCATCTCTCCGCGGTGCAGCCTATGATTCTAGCCGACGGCGTCCAGCGCCTTTTCGCGCAACCAGTCCACCGGTACAAAATCCACCGCCCGGGCGTGGGTGCACTCCAGCACCACCGGCGGTGCGCAGCCGTCGAGGTAGGCCTCGCGCCAGCGCAGCGCGCAGACGCACCAGCGGTCACCGGGTTTGAGGCCGCGAAAGCGCATCGCGGGCCTGGGCGTGATCAGGTCGTTGCCGCGCTCGAACTGGAAGTTCAGAAAAACCATCGTCATGCGGGCGCAGATGACATGGCTGCCGGCGTCCATCGCATCGGTGTGGCAGCAGCCGTCCCGGTACCAGCCGGTGACCGGATCGTAGGAGCAAGGCACCAACTCGCTGCCCAGCACGTTCAGCGCCTGGCGCTGGCCGGTGTGACCGGTTTCGCTCATGTGCGCACCCCGGGTGCTGCGGCGCCCGACTTCATCACCGCCATCGCGGTGGCGATCAAGCCGGCCACTTCGGTCATATTGCCCGGCACGATCATGGTGTTGTTGGTTTTGGCCAGTGCGTGGTAGGCGTCGATGGCGCGTTCAGCCACTTTCAGCTGCACGGCCTGCTCGCCACCCGGCTGGCCGATTGCCGCGGCTATCTGGCGGATGGCGTCGGCGGTGGCGGTGGCCACCGCGGTGATGGCGGCAGCCTCGCCCTGGGCCTTGTTGATTTCGGCCTGCTTGTCGCCCTCGCTGCGGGCGATGGACGCTTCACGCGCGCCGGTGGCGATGTTGATCTGCTCCTGGCGTCGGCCCTCGCTGGCGGCAATCAGCGCACGTTTTTCGCGCTCGGCGGTGATCTGCGCCTGCATCGCGTGCAGGATCGCGTCGGGCGGCGTCAGGTCCTTGATCTCGTAGCGCAGCACCTTGACGCCCCAGTTCAGCGCGGCCTCGTCCAGCGACAGTACCACCGAGGTGTTGATGTGGGCGCGTTCCTCGAAGGTCTTGTCCAACTCCATCCGGCCGATCACGCTGCGCAGCGTGGTCTGGGCCAGCTGGGTGATGGCCACGATGTAGTTGGACGAGCCGTAGCTGGCGCGCATCGCGTCGGTGACCTGGAAGTACAGGATGCCGTCCACTGTCAGCTGGGTGTTGTCCTTGGTGATGCAGACCTGGCTGGGCACATCCAGCGGGATTTCCTTGAGCGAATGCTTGTAGGCCAGCCGGTCGATGAAGGGCAGCAGCAGATTGAGTCCCGGCGACAGCGTGGCGTGGTACTTGCCCAGCCGCTCGA
>JANMXG010000182.1:0-8164 GCA_031394235.1 Betaproteobacteria bacterium | reverse complement strand
GGCGCGATCAGCGTTCGGCGTCGGCGATCAACGCATCGGCTTCATGCACCGCGTCGCAAAACGCCCGCATCAGCCCGGCATCCTTCTGGCCTTTGGCGGTCTCGACGCCCGAACTCACATCAACGGACCAGGGCCGGACGTGCGTGATCCCATCGATCACGTTTACAGGATTCAACCCACCAGACAAAACGACTGGACGGGGCACGTGGCGTGGCACGAGTGACCAATCGAATACCTTTCCACCGCCGCCGTAGCCCTCGACATGGGTGTCGAGCAGGATGCCGGCCGCGCTTGCGTATGAAGCTGCGAAGTCTATCAAAGCCAGGCCCGGTGCCATGCGCGCCGCCCGCAAATACGGCCGGCCGCTGGCCTGGAATTGCGCGGCGCACCAAGCGGGGGTTTCGTCGCCGTGGAATTGCAGCATCGCGCTGGGCATCGCTTGCACCGCATCGGCAATCAGGCCGGCCTCGGCGTTGACAAACAGGCAGACCGGCACCACAAACGGCGGCAAACGCCGCGCCAGTTCCGCCGCACGGGCCACCGTGACCGCACGCGGGCTGGGCGCGTAGAGCACAAAGCCGATCGCGTCGGCGCCAGCCGCCACGGCGGCATCGACATCGGCGTCGCGTGTCAGGCCACAGATCTTGATGCGGGTGCGTTGGGTCATGGTGGGTTCCTCAGGGCAGCCAGTCCATTGCTGCGGTGTGCTCAGGCAGGCCCAGACCGGCATCGTAGTACGGACCCGCAAAGTACAGGCCGTCGGCGCTGAAGGTGGGCGCCGCGGCGTCCCGGTTCCGCGCGGACATCACCGCCAGCAGCCAGTCGGGCACTTGCCGCCCGGTGCCCACGGCCAGCAAGCAGCCCATCAAATTGCGCACCATGTGGTGCAAAAACGCCGAGCCGTCGAAGTCAAAGCGCCAGTACGCGCCCTGCTGGCGGATGCTGATCGCGCGCAGCGTCTTGACCGGGCTGCGAGCCTGGCATTCGCTGGACCGGAAGCTGCTGAAATCGTGCTCGCCAACCAGGTGCGCCGCCGCCGCCCGCATTGCGTCGCCGTCCAGCGTCCGGAACACCCAGCCGACCTGGCCCGATTCCAGCGCCGGGCGCACCGGCGACTGCAGCAGCCAGTAGCGGTAGCGGCGCCCGTGGGCGTGGTAACGGGCATGAAAGTCGGTCGGTACGGCCTGGCACCACTGCAGCGCAATGTCGGACGGCAGGTATCGGTTGGTGCCGCGCAACCACGAGAAAGTCTCGCGTTCGACCGGGCTGTCGAGATGAACCACCTGGTTGAAGGCATGAACACCGGCATCAGTGCGGCCGGCGCACACCGTGCTCACCGGTGCGCCGACAAACTTCGACAGCGCACGCTCAACCTGGTCCTGCACCGTACGACCATCGGTTTGATGCTGCCAGCCGTGGTAGCGGTTGCCGCGATAGGCAATGCCCAGTGCCAACCTGGCCATCATCGGATCTGTGGCCCGAGACCGGGGGCAGCGCGCCGGCCGCCCATCCGGCGGGCACGCCGCCGCTGCACCCCCATCAGGTCAGCGCATCAAGCATGGACTGCGCCTTGGCACGCAGCGTGCCGGCGGCCTTGGACACGACTTCTTCGAGCAGGTCACGGGCGCCGTCGATGTCGCCGATCTGGCGGAACTCCTCGGCCAGTTCAAGCTTGCGGGCCAGCGGATCAGCATGGTCGAGCAGCATGTCGTCCAGCAGGCCCGGCGTGGTCGGCGCGGTCTCGGCCAAATTGCCGCGCTCAGACACCGGAAACTGGCTGAAATCGAGCGTCGTGTCACCACCGACGACCGTCGGCGCATCGGCCCGGCCCTTCACTGGCGCGTCGTCGAAGTCCAGTGACAGGATGTCCAGGTCCGGCTTGCCGGGCACGGTGCTGGTCTCCGGTGCCACCGGGCGGCGGGCGGGCGGGTTTCGGTCTTCGAAGTCGATTCCCAGGTCGGCCACGGACGGGCGTTGAAGACTGGGCGCCAGCGGCCGAGTGGCCTCCATGGCCTGCGCAGACGGGCTGTCGCCCATCTCGCCCAAATCCAGATCGAGGTCCAGCATGGCGCCGCCCATTTGAGGCAAGCGCGAGTCTTCGGCCGGCTGGGTAACCGCCGACAGGATCGAATGGGGCTGGGTGGTGGCGCCCAGCGGCTCGACCACAACCCGCTCGCCGTCCAGGATGATTTCCTCGGGATGACCGCCCGGCTGGTAGAGCAAGTTCTCGGCATCGAACTGGCGGCCCAGCTCTTGGGCGCGGGCCCAGTCGGCGCCGGTCCCCTTGGTCAGCGCATACAACTGCGTGGCCAGCAATTCGAAACCCTTGGTGTCGCGGCGCTTGGCATAAACCTCCAGCAGCTTGGTGCGCACTGCCAGCCGGTCTGGTGTGGTGCGCATCGCCTCCTTGAGGATTTCTTCGGCCTGCAGGTCGCGGCCATAAGCCAGGTAGACATCGGCCTCGGCCACCGGATCGACGTCACCGATGGCGTCCAACTGGCTGAGCGAGTAGCCCATCGAGCTGGCGTTGGTGCGCGACGTATCCCGGGTATCGACGTGCTGACCCCCACTGGCGCCGAAAAACGAATCGGGCTGCATGCGGCTTTCGAGGAACGAGGTCTCGCTGGCGGCCTTGTTGAAGCGCCGGCGAACGCTCCAGGCGCCAAGCCCGGCCAGCACCAGCGCCAGCAGACCGGCCCCGGGCAAAAGCCAGCCGCTGCGGGTGACGCTGTCGAACAGGCCGGCACTGGGTGCGGCGGGGGCTGACCGTGGCAGAACCGGGGCAATCGCGACCGGTGCAGGCTGGGCTACCGCCGGTCCGCTGCCAGGGAGTGCTGCAACCGCTGGCGGGGCTGGCACAACGGCCGGTGGGGCTGCAACCGGCACAGGCAGTGCCACCACCGCCGGCGGCGGAGTCGGCACCGGCGGGACGGTGGCTGCGGGCTGCGGAGATCCCACAGGGCCGGGCATGGCCGGGGGGGGCACGGCCGGGGCAGGCCCTGTGGGGGCTTGCACCGCCGCAGTGCCCTGCTGAAGCCGCTTCAAGTCTTCGACATTGCGCGACAACTCGGCCACCCGTGCTGCACTGTCCTTGCGGTCAGCCGTCTGCACCGCGGGCGCATCGGCTGCGGACGCAGCGCCGCCGCTGAGCTTGAGTTTGTCGGGCGACGCCGTGACCGACTGCTTGCGGTCATCGACCGAGGCCTGCACCTTGCCCTGTGCTTGCCGGGCTGGCTCCTGGGCCTGCGCCAGCGGCGCGCCCTGGGCCAGTCGGCTGCGGTAGGCGCTGAAATCAACGCTTTGCGCGGTAATCAGCTGGCGCAGGTCGGCTGGCGTGACATCCCGGACCTCATCGGCTGTGGGCACGGCCAAGGTCGACCCCGCCCGCAAACGGTTGACGTTGTTGGCAATGAAAGCATCCGGGTTGGCGCGGTACAGACCGACCAGCATCTGGTCGAGCGACACACCCGCTGGCTGGGTCCTGCCCGCCACGCGGTAGAGCGTGTCACCGGGCCGAACCGGGTAGCGCTTGCCGCTGGCCGGTGCAGCGGCGGGCGACGCGGCCGGCACGGCAGCCGGGGCTGCCGCCACGGCGGGCCGCGGCGCGACGGCAGGTTTGGGTGGCGGGCTGGCAGCGCCCATGCCCGGCGCAGGGGCCGCAGCACCTGACACCGCACTGGGCGCCGCGGCGCGCGGCAGCGGGGCTATGCGCGGACCCGGCTGCAGCACTGACGGTGCCACCGCGACCTGGCCGGCTGGCGCGGCCGGCGCGGCAGAGATCACTGGCGAGACCGGTGCCGCGGCCTGTACCGGCGGCGCTGCACGGCTGCCCGGCGGGTCAAACAGCAGCGTGAACTCCCGCACCAGCCGGCCGGACGCCCAGTTCAATTCGACGATCAGCTCGATGAATGGCTCTTGCACCGCCCGGTCGCTGCTGAGCCGCAAAAACGCCCGGCCATCGGCGCGGCGCACCACCGTCGCCTGGGTGCTCGACAGCACCGCGTTGTAATCGACGCCGGCGGCCCGGTAGGTCTCGGGGGAGGCGATGCGCACGGCCAGCGACGCGGCTTCATCGGGCGACAGGCTGGTGATGTCGATCTCGGCCCGCATGCCCTCGCCCAGCGCGGACTGCACGTTGAGGCGCCCGACGCCCAACGCCAGGACATCCGGCGCGGCGCCGCTGAGGGCTGCCAGCGCGGCCAGGGCCAACACTGATCGGGTGGCGAGAACGGGGCGATTTTTCAAGGCATCTCCACAACAGCACCAACAGGCCCACGACAGGCCTGACGCCAGCGGCGGTTCTCAGGCGAAAACGGGGCGGCCGGAAGCCAAACTGACATCATCGACAACACGACAGTTTCACGGTCAAATCCCGGAAACCAAAATAATATCAAGCATATAGGCTGACAAGCTCATGCGATGCCTGACATTTTTAGCCAAGCCGCACGGCAACCCCCACGGGCTTCCGATGTTGCCATGCCGCGACGCTGTACCGGACGACGCCAAGGCGTCGCCCGCCCAAAGCACTGGCACAGGCCGCCGCGCCGTACGGATCAATCTTCGATCAGGATGCGCAGCATGCGGCGCAGCGGCTCGGCCGCGCCCCACAACAACTGGTCGCCGATGGTGAAGGCGCCGACGTACTCCGGGCCCATCGCCAGCTTGCGGATGCGGCCAACCGGGATCGTCATGGTGCCGGTCACGGCCACCGGCGTCAGGTCGTGGACGGTGGCTTCTCGGTTGTTGGGCACTACCTTGACCCAGGCGTTGTCGGCCGCGATCAGGGCTTCGATGTCGGCCACCGGCACGTCTTTTTTCAGCTTGAAGGTCAGCGCCTGGCTGTGGCAGCGCATTGCACCGACCCGCACGCAAAAACCGTCCACCGGCACGGCCGAATGTTGGCCCTTCATGCCAAGGCCCTCGCCAAAGCCGAGGATCTTGTTGGTCTCGGCCATGCCTTTCCATTCTTCCTTGGACAGGCCCCAACCGGCCTCGTCCCGGTTTTTGCCGATACCGAGGTCTTTGTCGATCCACGGGATCAACGAGCCGCCCAGTGGCACTCCGAAATTGGCGGTCTCGGCAGCGCTGAGTGCGCGCTGGGTTTTGATGACCTGGCGATCGATGTCGAGGATGGCGCTCTTGGGGTCGTCGAGCAGGCTGCGCACCGACGCGTTGAGCGTGCCGTACTGGGTCAGCAGCTCGCGCATGTGCTGCGCGCCGCCGCCCGAGGCTGCCTGGTAGGTCTGGGTGCTCATCCACTCGACCAGGCCGGCCTTGTAGAGCGCGCCCACGCCCATCAGCATGCAGCTCACGGTGCAGTTGCCGCCGATCCAGTTGCGCCCGCCCTGGACCAGCGCCTGCTGAATCACTGGCAGGTTGACCGGGTCGAGCACGATCACCGCGTCGTCTGCCATGCGCAGCGTGGACGCGGCGTCGATCCAGTGACCGGTCCAGCCGGCGGCGCGCAATTTGGGGAAGACTTCGGCGGTGAAGTCGCCGCCCTGCGCCGTCAGGATGATGTCGCAGCGCTTGAGCGCCGCGATGTCAAAGGCGTCCTGCAAGGTGGATTCGTTTTTTGCCTGCGAAGGCGCCGCCCCGCCAGCGTTGCTGGTAGAGAAAAACAGCGGCTCGATCAACGCAAAGTCGCCCTCGGCCTGCATGCGGTCCATCAACACCGACCCGACCATACCGCGCCAGCCTACCAACCCTACGAGTGCCATCTTGTACCTTTCCAATTTGCGGTTCGGACCCCTTGCCTTGCCCGGCTCGCTTCGCCGGGGTCCAGGTGGGGCGAGTCGATCCGAAGCGGGTCAGGCGGTGGTAATCGGGGTCGTCGTTTTGCCAGCCACGCGGCCAGTCAGCGCTGCCACCACGGCATCACCCATTTCGCGCGTGCCCACCCGTTGCGTGCCTTCGGACCAGATGTCGCCGGTGCGCAGACCGGCGGACAACACCGCGTCCACCGCGGATTCGATCCGGACGGCGGCCTCGGCTTGGTTCAAGGTGTAGCGCAGCATCATGGCGAGAGACAAGATTGTAGCCAGCGGGTTGGCAACACCCTTACCGGCAATGTCGGGCGCGCTGCCGTGGCTGGGCTCGTACAAGCCCTTGTTGGCCTTGTCCAGCGAGGCCGACGGCAGCATGCCGATCGAGCCGGTCAGCATCGCCGCTTCGTCGCTCAGGATGTCGCCAAACATATTGCCGGTGACCACCACGTCAAACGCCTTGGGCGCCTTGACCAGTTGCATCGCTGCGTTGTCCACATACATGTGGTCAAGCGCTACGTCGGGGTACTGGGCATGGACCTCGGTGACCACATCCTTCCAGAACTGGAAGGTCTCGAGCACGTTGGCCTTGTCGACGCTGGTGAGCTTTTTGTTGCGGCGGCGCGCCGCCTGAAAGGCAACGTGCGCGATGCGCTCGATCTCGGGCAAGCTGTACCGCATGGTGTCGAAGGCTTCTTCGGCCCCCGGAAAATGCCCGTCCACCGCCACCCGCCGGCCGCGCGGCTGGCCAAAGTAGATATCGCCGGTCAGCTCGCGAATGATCAGGATGTCCAGCCCGGCCACCAGCTCGGGCTTGAGTGACGAGGCCGCCGTGAGCTGGGGGTAGCAAATTGCCGGGCGCAAGTTGGCGAACAAGCCCAGGTGCTTGCGCAGCCCCAGGATGGCCTGCTCGGGCCGCAGCGGCCGGTCGAGCTTGTCGTACTTCCAGTCGCCGACCGCGCCAAACAGCACCGCGTCGGCGGCCCGGGCCAGGTTCAGGGTGGACTCGGGCAGCGGGTGGCCGTGCGCCTCGTAGGCGGCGCCGCCGACCAGGGCGGTCTCGGTCTCGAACGGCAGGTCGAGCACGGCCATGACCTTGACGGCCTCGGCCATGATTTCGGTGCCGATGCCATCACCGGGGAGGATTGCGATTTTCATGGCGGCGTGGGGTGCTCGTTGGGATGGAGGATCTTGTGAACCAGGCTGTGCTCGCAAGCCTTGAAGACGACGTAATTCAGCATGCTGATGAACAGGTACATCAACAGCTCCAGGAGCTGCAGCGCGGCGCCGTCGGTCAGGGCCATCCAGCCGTTGGCGGTGATGAAGTCCCAGTTGTCGCTGAACATCTTGAACAGATTCAACGTGCCGGCGCCAAACAGCCCGAAGCTGGCACACAAGACCACAAAAGTCACGCTGGCATGGGCCAGCACGTAGCGCGTAAAAGTCCGGTGCAAGGCCTGCATGGTCTCAAAGTTCGCGGTGCGTCAGCCACGGCATCTTGGCGATGCGCTCGGCCTCGAAGGCGGAAATCTTGTCGGCATGTCGCAGCGTCAGGCCGATGTCATCAAAACCATTGACCAGGCAGTATTTGCGGAAGGGCTGCACCTCGAACGGGACCTCGCTGCCGTCGCCCCTGATCACCACCTGGCGTGGCAGGTCGATCGTGAGTTGGTAACCGACAAAGCCGTTGACCTCATCGAACAACTGCGACACCACCCGCTCAGGCAGCACGATTGGCAGGATACCGTTCTTGAAGCAGTTGTTGAAAAAGATGTCGGCGTAGCTGGGCGCGATCAGCGCCCGAAAGCCGTACTGCTCCAGCGCCCAGGGCGCGTGCTCGCGGCTGGAGCCGCAGCCGAAGTTCTCGCGCGCCAACAGCACGGATGCACCGGCGTAACGCGGCTGGTTCAGCACAAAGTCCGGATTGGGGCGGCGCACCACGCCGGGCTGTCCCGGTTCGCCCTTGTCCAGATAGCGCCACTCGTCAAATAGGTTGGGGCCAAAGCCGGTGCGGGCGATGGCTTTCAAGAACTGCTTGGGGATGATGGCGTCGGTGTCGACATTGGCGCGGTCCATCGGGGCGACGAGGCCCTTGTGTACGGTGAAGGCTTGCATGTGAAAGTCCTGTTGTGGTGCTGCCGTGCGGCCGGCCTTGACGGCGCCGTCTACAGCGCTATTTTTTAACGGCGCCCTCGATCACCTGGCCGGTTTTCTGGATGTCCTGGCCGACGCCGCGAAGGGTGTTGCAGGCAGACAAGCCCAGCGCAGCGCCGAGGGCAACAAGGATTGGCAAGAAGCGTGTCATGGGTTCAGTCCTGTCAGATGATGCGGCGGATATCGACAAAATGGCCGTTCAGCGCGGCCGCGGCGGCCATCGCCGGGCTGACCAAATGGGTGCG
>JANMXG010000181.1:0-17173 GCA_031394235.1 Betaproteobacteria bacterium | reverse complement strand
GCAGCCCATCGATGGCCTGTTCTTCACCGGCAGCCATGCCACCGGCCAGCGCATTGCGCAGGTCTTGGCGCCGCGCCTGGTCAAGCTGCAACTGGAGCTGGGCGGCAAAGACCCGAGTTATGTGCGCGCCGATGCCGACCCACTGGCAGCGGCTGAATCACTTGCTGACGGCGCGATGTACAACACCGGCCAGAGCTGCTGCTCGGTTGAACGGATCTACGTTCACGCCGACGTTTTCGAGTCCTTTGTCGAACACTTCTGCCACACGGTCGACAGCCTGAAAGCCGGTGACCCGATGGATGCCGCCACCACGCTGGGCGCGATAACCCGGGCCCCGCAACTGGCGCTGCTGGCCGCGCAAGTGGCCGACGCACTGGCCAAGGGCGCGACGCTGCGCCGTGGGGGTCACCCGTTACCCGGCCCCGGCAACGGCTTCGAGGCCACGGTGCTGACCGAGGTCAACCACACCATGGACTTGATGCGCGAAGAAAGCTTTGGCCCGATCATCGGCATCCAGAAAGTGGCCAGCGACGACGAGGCGGTGGCGCTGATGAACGACACCCGCTACGGCCTGACCGCCGGTGTCTACACCCCGGACGAGACCGCAGCACGCGCCCTGCTGTCGCGCGTCAATGCCGGCAGCGTCTACTGGAACTGCTGCGACCGGGTCAGCCCGCGCCTGCCCTGGTCGGGCGTCGGCGACTCGGGCATCGGACTCACCTTGTCTGAACAAGGCATCCAGACCTTCACCCGGCCCAAGGCCTGGCACCTACGGTCGCCGTGACCCTGCCGGCATTTATCGGTTCCCAACGGCAATTCTCGGCGCTGCGCTGTCTTTCCTCTGGTGGGGATGCAGTCGTTCGATGTGCGGCGTTCGACGTTCGACGGGCAGCGTGCGGCGTGCGGCGTGCGGCGCCAAGGCAACCCAGGCCGTCGGGCGACCGCCGCCGTGAATGTCCTCCATGCCGGCCGGTCGGCCGACATTTCCCCCTTTATTTCACTGCGCCGGTCACCCAACGCCCTTGGTCGCCGCCACCGTTTCCGCCTGCTTTGGCTTGAAAGACCGGCATGCCGCGCGGGTGGGGTAGCGCCGTGTCGGGCTGGCGTGTCCCGCGCAGGTCGAGAAGGGAGGGCCGGTGGTTGTACTTCCCGGAATGACACGGAGCGGGGCACGCCAGCCCGGCGCGGCGCGGTTGCTCAGCACCCATGAACGGCAGCTTTCAGACCAACAAACGAACGACCCCAAAGAGCCGTCCGCCGACCTCCCGTCCGAAGTACTCACCGGTGTGCATAGGCAGTTTTTATGCCCCAGCGCCTTGCTGTCACCCTGGCGGCTGACTTTGGCCGCACAAAGCGGATCATCACCCTTCCGGTTGCCATACATACCCAGCAACGCTCACTGCTGACGTTCCACCCTAGCGGCGCAAAAGTTTGTTGGTTATCGCCCTACGCCCACCGACTTAACCCGCCCAACCCGCCCAATCCACCCACCAAAGCCCACCCCATGATCGAACACCACCTCGACATCCCCACCGCCGATGGCGCGATGAACACCTTTGTGGTCCACCCTGATGAGGGCGGACCGCATCCCGTGGTGCTGTTCTACATGGACGCCCCCGGCAAGCGCGAGGAGTTGCACACCATGGCGCGGCGTCTGGCGGCAGTGGGCTACTGCGTGGTGCTGCCCAATTTGTACTACCGCAGCTCGCGTGATTTTTGGCTGACTGAACGCACCGAAGCGGCGATGGCGCATATGTTCGGCTTGATGGCCACGCTCAACGCCCGCACCACCCATGTCGACACACAGGCCCTGCTGGACTACGTTGACGCCCTGCCCCAGGCCGACGCCAGCCGCCTGGGTGCCGTGGGCTACTGCATGAGCGGGCCGATCGTGGTTTGGGCGGCCGCGGCGTTTCCGGACCGGTTCAAGTGCATCGCCTCGATCTACGGTGCCAACATGGCCACTGACCAGCCCGACTCACCGCACCGGGCCGTCGCCGGCCTGCGCTGCGAAAGCTACTTTGCCTGCGCCGAAATCGACAAATGGGCGCCGCCCGCTGCCATCGCGCAATTGCAGGCCGGGCTGCAGGCCGCCGGCACACCGCACCGCATTGAGTGGTACCCGGGCGTGGAGCACGGCTTTGCGTTTCCGCTGCGCGCCGGCATCTACAACCTGCCCGCGGCCGAGCGCCACTGGGAGAGGCTGTTCAACCTGTTCGGCCGCAAGCTACAGGCAGGCGCGGCCGCATGACGGACGGCGCGCTCTACGACGGCTGCACCGTCGGTGACCTGGTGGCAAGCGCCGTCACCCGGGGTGGCGACCGCACCGCCTTCATCTCAGGCGACACCCGCTGGACCTACCGGCAACTCGGGGCGCTGATCAGCACCACGGTCCAGGCGCTGGCAGCGCGGGGCCTGAAGCGCGGTGATGCGGTGGCCACCTTGTCGGCCAACCGGCCCGAGGCCTTTCTGATCACTGCGGCGGCGTACCTGATGGGCCTGCGCCTGACCTGGATGAACCCGACCTCGTCCGAGGACGACCATGCCTACATCCTGGCAGATTCCGGCGTTGGCACGCTGTTTGTCGATCCGCTGAGCTTCGCCGACCGCGCCCGCACCCTGGTGCAGCGGGTGCCTGGCGTGGCGCGCCTGCTCAGCTTTGGCCCCAGCGACGGCCTGGGCGACGACATCCTGGCCGCCGCGGCCGGGTTCAGCCCGGCCCGGCTGGTACCGCAGGCCCAGCCCGACGATGTGTGCGTGCTGATCTACACCGGCGGCACCACCGGCAAGCCCAAGGGCGTGGCGCACACCCACCGGGTGCATGTCACGATGATCCTCGCCGAGATGGCCGACTGGGACTGGCCCGCCGAGATCCGGTTCCTCGCGCTGACGCCGATCACCCATGCGTCGGGCGCGATGATCATGCCGGTGCTGCTCAAGAGCGGCACCTACGCCATGACCCAGGGCTTTTCGGCCGACAAGTTCTGCCACCTGGTGCAGCAGCACCGTATCACCGCCACCTTTTTAGTGCCGACGATGATCTATGTGCTGCTGGACCACCCGGGCCGCGCTGCGGTGGACCTGTCCAGCCTGCAGCTGATCATCTACGGCGCGTCACCGATGTCGCCGACCCGGCTGACCGAGGGCCTGCGGGTGTTCGGCCCCGTTTTCATGCAGCTCTACGCCCAGTCCGAAGCGCCCAACACGGTGACGGTGCTGCACCAGCACGAGCACGACCCCGAGCACCATCCCGAGCGCCTGGCGTCTTGTGGCACACCCTGCGTGGGCAATCAGGTGCGGCTGTTGGACGATGACGGCCGCGAGGTGCCAGACGGCGAGGTGGGTGAGATCTGCGTGCGCGGCCCGATCGTGATGCAAGGCTATTGGAACAAGCCCGAGGAGACCGCAGAGGCGCTGCGCCACGGCTGGCTCTACACCGGCGACATGGCACGCCGCGACGCCGACGGCTACCTCTACATCGTCGACCGGTCCAAGGACATGATCATCAGCGGCGGCTTCAATGTCTACCCGCGCGAGGTGGAGGACGCACTGTCGCAGCACCCCGCCGTCGCATCAGCCGCAGTGGTGGGCGTGCCCGATGCCAAGTGGGGCGAGGCGGTGCGTGCGCTGGTCGTGCTGCGCCCGGGCGCATCCGCCAGCGCCGAGGAGTTGATGGCGCTGGTGCGCAGCGCCAAGGGGGCGGTCTACACCCCCAAGGCCATCGATTTTGTAGCCGCGCTGCCGATGACCGGACTGGGCAAGCTGGACAAGAAGGCGATACGCGCGGGCTTCTGGCAGGGCCAGGGGCGGTCGGTGCACTGACGCCCCGGGCGGCCGCGTGCCGATCAGGCTGGCACGCGGCGGCCAAACAGGCAGTTTGCCACCTCGTCCGCGCTGTGCAGCAAGCGCACCGCGTCATAGGCGGCCTGCGCCTCGGGATGGCGCCGCCGCAGCAGGTTCAACCACTGTTTGATGCGGCCGGGCCGGTGGCGCGGCGGCGTGTGTGGCGCGATCAGCTGCCAGTAGGCGGCCAGCAGCGGCAGCAGCCGGTCCCAGCCCGCCACCGGCAGGCCGGGCGCGGTGATCGCCAGCGCCAGTCCGGGGTCGGCCACCGCACCGCGGCCCAGCATCAGCCCGGCGCAGCCGGATTCGGCCCGGCAGCGATGGGCGTCAGCCAGCGTCCAGATCTCGCCATTGGCGATCACCGGAATGGCCACCGCCTCGCGGATCTGGCCGATCCGGTCCCAAAACGCCGGCGGCCGGTAACCGTGCGCCTTGGTGCGGCCGTGCACCACCAGCTCACACGCCCCGCCCGCCGCAAGCGCCTGCGCTGCGTCGATCATGCGCGAGTCGTCCTGGTTGCCCAGGCGCATCTTGGCCGATACAGGCAGGTGCGCCGGCACCGCGCGCCGAACCGCCGCGACGATGGCCAGCAGCAGGTCCGGCTCGTCCAGCAATACCGCGCCCCCGCGGTGCCGGTTCACCGTCTTGGCCGGGCAGCCGAAGTTCAGGTCGATACCTTCAGGCCCCAGCGTGGCCAGCAGGCCGGCGTTTTCAGCCAGGCAGACCGGGTCCGAACCCAGCAACTGGGCCCGCACCGGCACGCCGGACGGCGTGCAGCTGCCGTGGTCCAACTCGGGCATCAGCCGGCGAAACACCCGCGCCGGCAACAGCCGGTCGGTGATGCGGATGAACTCCGAGACGCAGCGGTCGATGCCGCCCAGCCGGGTCAGCACATCGCGCAGGCTGGCATCGAGCAGGCCTTCCATCGGGGCCAGCAGGATCGTCATCGGGGCAGCGCGGGCATAAGCGGACAGGTCAACGCGCCAGTGTAGGCAAAATAGACCCCATGAAAACCCCCGACCGGCTGCGGCCCCTGCAGGACGAAGGCCTCATCGACGAGGTGGTGCGTCAGCTGATGAGCGGCAAGGAGGCGATGGTCTACGTCGTGCGCAGCGGCGACGAGACGCTGTGCGCCAAGATCTACAAAGAGGCCACCCACCGCAGCTTTCGGCAGGCAGTGGACTACACCGAAAACCGCAAGACCAAAAACAGCCGGCAGGCCCGGGCTATGGCCAAGGGCACGAAGTTTGGCCGCCAATCTCAAGAAGCCGCCTGGCAGAGCGCCGAGGTGGATGCGCTCTACCGCCTGGCCGCCGCCGGCGTGCGGGTGCCCAAGCCGCACAACTTTCATGAGGGTGTGCTGCTGATGGAGTTGGTCTGCGACGCCCATGGCGACGCCGCACCGCGCCTGAACGACATCAGCTTCACGCCCGACGACGCCCGCGTCCACCACCAGACCCTGCTGCGCGAGGTGGTGCGCATGCTGTCCGCCGGGGTGGTGCACGGCGATCTGTCCGAGTTCAACATCCTGTTCGGCGCCGACGGCCCGGTCATCATCGATTTGCCGCAGGCGGTGGACGCCGCCGGCAACAACCATGCTGCCGACATGTTGGAGCGCGACGTGGCCAACCTGCGCAACTACTTTGGCCGGTTTGCGCCCGAGTTGCTCAAGACCGACTACGGCCGCGAGATCTGGGCGCTGTACGAGAAGGGCCTGCTGGTGCCCGATGTGGTGCTGACAGGCCGCTTTGTCCGCAAGCTCGGCCCGGTGGATCTGGGTGCGGTGCTGCGTGGCATCGATGACGCCAAAGACGAAGAAGCCGCCCGCCGGCTGCGCATGCAGGAGGCCGGATGAGCGCCGACACCCCGACCACGACCCCAACGGGTATCGCAACCACCCCGCCGGGCGAGGCCCAGGCCCTGGCCGAGACCCGCGCCTGGGTGGACCGCGTCGTGATCGGCCTGAACCTGTGCCCGTTTGCCAAGGCGCCCCAGGTCAAGGGCCAGGTGCGCTATGCCGTGAGCAGCGCCACCGACCCGGCCGCGCTGCTGTCCGACCTGATCAGCGAGCTGGAAAGGCTGGCCGAGGCCAACCCCGACAAGATCGAAACCACGCTGCTGATTCACCCGCAAGTGCTGGGCGACTTTGCCGATTACAACGACTTCCTGGCCGTGGCCGAAGACACCGTGGCCGAGCTGGATCTGGAAGGCATCCTGCAGGTCGCCAGCTTCCACCCCGATTACCAGTTTGACGGCACCGGCGTGGACGATCTTGAAAACGCCACCAACCGGTCGCCCTACCCCACGCTGCACCTGATCCGCGAAGCCAGCATCGACCGGGCCGTGGCGGCCTTTCCCGACGCCGAGTCGATCTTCGAGGTCAACATCGAGACGATGCAAAAGCTGGGGTCGGACGGCTGGGCGGCGCTGCAACGGCAGTGCAGCGAGGATGCCGCAGCAGTTGGCCCGGCGGCCTGAACCTGGCCCGGTGGGGCGGCCAGCGGCCTGAACCCGCCGATCAGCCGGCAACGCTGTGCACAGGTCCGCCCAGCGCCTGGTGCACCATCAGGCTCAGCTGCTCCAGCGTGTACTCCTTCTGCATCAGGAAGCGCACACCCGCGAGTTGGGCGTCCAGCCGCATCGCGTCGGACACATAACCCGATGTCAGCACCACCGGCAGGTCGGGTCGGCGGGGTTGCAACGCGCGCACCAGATCCAGGCCGGACAGCTCGGGCATGTTGTAGTCGGTGACCAGCAAATCGACCGGATCGTCGCTGGCGCAGGCCAGATCCAGCGCCGCCCGCGGGTCGTCGGTGCAGCTCACCCGGTAGCCGGCCCGTTCCAGCAGCGTTTGCACCAGCACACCCATCACCGGGTCGTCGTCCACATACAGCACATGCTGGCCCCGGCCGCGCGGTGCGCCAGGGGTCGCGGCCTCGCCGTCGGCTGGCGCCACCGGCTGTGCCAGCGCTGGGGCGAGGGGCAGGTACAGGCCGAAGCTGCAGCCCTGGCCCGGCTGGCTGCGCACGGTGATGACACCGCCATGCGCTGCCACGATGCCGTGCACCACGGACAGGCCCAGCCCCGTGCCCTTGCCCACTGGCTTGGTGGTGAAAAACGGCTCGAAGATGCGCAGCCGTGTCGCCTCGTCCATGCCGCAGCCGTCGTCGCTGACAGTCAGGTGGACAAATTTACCCGGCGTGTCCAGGCCCAGCGCCGCGGCGCTGGCGCTGTCCAACTGCACGGCGTCCAGGTCAACCCGGATATGGCCGATGCCCCCGTTCATCGCATGCCAGGCATTGGTGCACAGGTTCAGCAGCACCTGCTGCAACTGGGTGGCGTCGGCATTGACCCATAACGGGGCCTCGGGCAGGTGCAGTGCCAGGTCCACCCCGGCCGGCAGGGTGGACCGCAGCAGCCGGGCCGCCTCGTCCAGCACCGGTTGCAGTGGCTGGATGGCGCGCTGCTGCGGCTGCTGGCGGCTGAACGCGGCAATCTGCTGCACCACGCTGCGGCCACGTGCGGCGGCCTGGCCGATCTGGGTCAGCCGTGCGGCTGACGGATGCCCGACGCCAAGGTCCTGCCGGACCAGTGCCAGGTTGCCCAGGATCGCCGCCAGGATGTTGTTGAAATCGTGTGCGATGCCACCCGCCATCGTGCCGATCGCCTCCATCTTCTGCGACTGGCGCAACTGTGACTCCAACTGCGCCCGGTTCAGTTCGGAGCGCTTGTGCTCACTGACGTCGGTGACCATCGCCAACGCGCCGGCGTACTGCCCGTTGGCGTCCAGGATCGGGCTGGTGGACAGCGACGCCCAAAGATCGCCACCGTCCTGGCACCGAAACCGAACGCCCAGGTGCTGGGCCCGGCGCTGCGGCAGTGGGTCGTGCACAGCGTCGGCAAAGCCCGCATGGCCGGCATCGTCCATGAAGTCAGTCCAGCGGCGACCCAGCATGTCGGACCCGGAGTAGCCCAGCAGCTGTTGCAGCTTCGGGTTGACAAAGGTGGTCAGGCCGAGGGCATCGACCAGCCAGATCCCCTCGTCGGCTGTTTCAACAATGCGCCGGTATCGCTCGGAGCTGTCGCGCAGTTGCCGGGTCATGTGCCGGGCGACCAGATTGGCGCGGTCTCGCCCGGTCACCAACAGCCAGGTCAGCAGCGCCAGCACCCCACTCAAGCCGACACCGGCGCTGGCAATGATCGGGGCCGAATCGCTACCGTAGCGTTGGTCAAACGCCCGGCTGCTGCGCACCGACAAGGTCCAGGTGCGCCCAGCGATG
This sequence comes from Betaproteobacteria bacterium, assembly GCA_031394235.1. GTDB lineage: Bacteria > Pseudomonadota > Gammaproteobacteria > Burkholderiales > Burkholderiaceae_C > Pseudaquabacterium. The sequence continues at coordinate 9,050 of JANMXG010000181.1, read as the reverse complement.
GCGATGTATTCCAACGCGTCAAAACGGGGGACGCCTGGCGTGCCCGCGCTGGCCGACGGACCGGCCAGACCTGGCATGGCCGCCGGGTACAGGCGGTGCGCCTCGTCGACGCCAACGCCGTCGTACAGGCGGACATCCAGCCCAGGTGCGTTTTCGCCGTACAGGCTGGCCATCAGGTCCTCGACCCGAAAACTGGCCAACACCCAGCCAAATCCGTGGATCCGACGGGCCGCAACCGTGTCGTGGGGCTGCCCCTTGGCGAACACCGGCAGGACCATCAGCACGCCGCTCTCGGGGTTGCCACCCGGCGCCTGGGCTTGACGCAGATTTGAGGTGATGGCGACGCGGCCCGACTGCCGGGCCTGCAGCATCGCCTCCCGGCGAAGCGGATCAGACCAGAGGTCGGTGCCCAGCGCGCCCACGAGCGCATCGACCGCCGGTGCAGCATAGGTGACCGGGACAACCACATCACTTGCGCCTGCCAGCTTGACCTTGAATCCGGCCGACCCGGCGGCGCGCTGCGCTTCCTCGAAAACCGGCACGCCGTCGCTGGGCAACAGCGGCGCAAAGGCGATAGTGCGCAGGCCCGCAAAGTCGCCGCCGCCGGTCAGCGCGTCGACATACTGTGCAAAGCCGTCCCGGCTGACCGTGTCCGACGCCTCGAACAGGCCCCGCGCACCGCGCAGCATCTGCTCGTAGCCGGCCAGGCGCTCCTCGATGCGGGTGGTGGTCTGGCGCAGGCCAAAGTCGAAATTGCTGCGCATATCGCGCTGAGCGGTCTGTCGCTCGTGCTGCCACAACCAGGCGGTGATCGCCAGCGACAGCAACCCCACCAGCAGGGGCCAGAGCAGCGGTTGGGCGCGCTTCAAGTCGGGCCTGGGCACTAAAAACGGGTCATCGCCCGGGCCAGATCGGGGCTGAAATAGCGTTCGAAAATGCGCTGCACCGTGCCGTCGGCGCGCATGCCGTCGATCAACTCGCGCCACGCCTGTTGCTGCGGCGCCGGCAGTGACTTGCGCGACATGATCAGCCCGTGCGGCACCGGCGGGTCGTCAAACGCCACAATCCGGGTCTGCGACCGGATGTTGGCAGTGTCCAGCGTGGGGTAGTCGAAGGGTTCGATGATCATCGCCTGCACGCGGCCGTCGAGCAGCACCTGGTAGAGCGGCCCGAGCTGGGTGGCAAAACTGACCCGGCCCAGCGCGTCCAGCCGGTCAACCAGACCGTTGGCGCTGGCGCTGTAACGAAAACTGCGAATCACGCCCAGCATCAAGGTCGGCCTGGCTTCGAAATCTGCCGGCCTCTGCACGCCCAAACCTTCACGGACCAGCAGGTAGTACTTGTTGGAGAAGTACCAGGCAAAGGCTGCAAAACGCTCTCGCGGCTCGTTGCTGATGCCCGACAGGCTGAAGTCGAGCGCGCCGGACTCGATCAATTGCCAGATGCGGGCCCTCGGCATCAGCGACACATTGATCTTGCAGCCGCTGCGGCGGGTCAGCTCGTCAGCCATGTCCTTGTCGATGCCCTCGCCGGTCTGGCTGTCGTAGAGCAGACCATGATCGTGCAGCGCCAGCGTGAACGGGCGGCTGCAATCGGGCCCGGCCACGGCCTTGCCTGCCCCGGTCCAGGCCAGAGCGATCAGTACCAGCAGGCGGAAGATATGCATCGCAGCTTTCAGTGCAGTCCACAGCATAGCCGTGACGCGCTGTTACAGGGATGGACAAGTGCACCTCAGCAGTGCCTGCCGTGCCGAATCTCTCAATGACTGCGGCAGACACCGGCCCGCGCGGTGGGCCGCATCCGCTGGCAGACGTAGGCGCGAGTCTTGCTGCGTGTCACCCGCACAGATACGCTCCGCCAACCCTTGCCGACACCGCACGCTGCGCCGCCTGGCGCGAAGTGCCCCACCCGCCCAGGCAAGGGGCCGGAAAACAACACTTGAAATCCCTGACCGCCCCTGCCATGTCCGATGCGTGCCCCCAGGGCATCCCGCGCCATGTGCCCGCCGTTGAGGTTGGGCAAAGTGGCCCAGCAGCTTTGGCGTTTGCGCCGGGTGCCGAACTGGGTGTTCTGGTGGCACAGGCTGACAACGGCGACGCCGGCGCCACCGACAGGCTGTTTCACACGCTCTACCGCCAACTCCACCGGCTGGCGAACCGGGAAGCAGCGAGGCTCGGTCCGTATGCCGCGATAGGCGCGACCACGCTGCTGCACGAGGCCTACCTCGACATCTCGCAGCGCGATGCGCTGGCCTTCCCGACCGAAGGCCATTTCATGGCCTACGCCGCACGCGCCATGCGTGGTCTGGTGATCAGCCGGGTGCGTGAACGCCAGGCGCAGAAGCGCGGCGGCGGCCTGGACATCACCTCGCTGAACACCGAACACGCCGAAGCCTGCCCGCAGCCCGAATTGCTCAGCGACATCGGCGAGTGCCTGGACGAACTGGCCCGCCTGGAGCCCGCCCTGGCGCAGGTGGTGGACCTCAAGTTCTTTTGCGGTTTTTCCGTGCTGGAGATCGCAGCGCTGCTGGGCAGCTCCGAGCGCAGCGTGCAACGCCAGTGGGAAAAGGCCCGGCTGCTGCTGCACAGCGCCATGCAAGCCCGTTGATTGCCTGGCGCCGCGTGCGCTGGGTGGCGGCTTTTGCCGCCGCTTTGCGATGGGATTGACAGCACCCCGCACCGCAGACCCCCCATGAACATTCCCCCACCCGAACGCTGGCGCGAACTCAGCCCGCTGCTCGACGAGTTGCTGGACCTGGCCGGGCCAGCCCGACAGGCCCGACTGGAGTCGCTGCGCGCAGACTCGCCCGGCTTGGCCGACGAACTGGCGGCGCTGCTGGCCCATGACAGCCAGGCGCGGTCGGGCGGCTTCCTGACCGGCGCTGCAGCGGCTGGGCTGGGCCACTCTGACGACGCCAGCCTGGTCGGGCAACGCCTGGGCGCCTATGTGCTGCACGCGCCGCTGGGCCAGGGCGGCGGCGGCAGCGTGTGGCGCGCGCACCGGGAGGACGGCCGCTACCACAGCGCCGTGGCCATCAAGCTGCTGCACCTGTCGTTGATCGGCCGCGCCGGCGCCGAGCGCTTTCGCCGAGAAGGCCAGATCCTGGCGCGTCTGGTGCACCCGCACATCGCCCGGCTACTGGACGCCGGCGTCACCCCGGGTGGCCAGCCCTACCTGGTGATAGAACTGGTGGAAGGCCAGCGCATCGACCGGCACTGCGACGCCCAGCGCCTCGGCATCGAAGCGCGGCTGGCTCTGTTTGACGACGTGCTGGCCGCCGTGGCCCATGCGCACTCGCACGGTGTGATCCACCGCGACCTGAAGCCCGGCAACATCCTGGTGGCGACCGATGGCACGGTGAAACTGCTGGACTTCGGCATTGCCAAGCTGCTGGACGACGACGCCAGCAGCGCCGAATCGACCGCACTCACGCGCGAAGGCGGCCGCGCACTGACGCCCGAGTGCGCCGCACCCGAACAACTGCATGGCGAGGGTGTGACCACGGCCACCGACGTGTATGCGCTGGGTGTGCTGCTGTACCAGTTGCTGTGCGGCTGCCACCCCACGGCGCCGCTGGGCGGCAATGCCGCCGAAGCGCTGCGTGCCACGCTGGACACCGACCCGGCACCGCCTTCGCGGCGCGTCCACGCCACGGATACCGACGCAGCCACGCTGCGCGGCAGCAATCCGCAACGCCTGCAACGCTTGCTGATCGGCGATCTCGACACGATCGTCTCGCAGGCTTTGCGCAAAGTGCCCGCCGAGCGTTACGTCACCGTCGCAGCCCTGGCCGAGGACCTGCGCCGCCACCGCATGCACGAGCCGGTGCTGGCCCAGCCCGACACCCTGCCCTACCTTGCCCGCAAGTTCGTGCGACGCCACCGAGGCGCCGTGGCGGCCAGCGGCCTGGTCAGCCTGGCCATCCTGGCGGGCATGGTGGGCACCGTGTGGCAGGCCCGGCAAGCGCAGCAGCAGCGCCGGGTTGCTGAGCAGCAGGCCCAGCACGCCCTGGACGAAACCGACCTGGCCAGTGCGATGAGCCGGTTGGTGTCCGCCGCGCTGGGACCGGTGTCGGACAAACCGATGGTGGTGGCCGATGTGCTCACCCGTGCCCAGGCCAATGCCGATCGGCAGTTCGCCGCGGTGCCACGGGTGCAGGCCCACCTGCTGCGTCAACTGGGTGTGATGTGGGCCGAGGGGGGTGACTGGGTGCGCACGGAAGCCCTGCTCCAGGCATCACGCGCGGCAGCGGTGCGTGCGGGCGACGCTCTGCAGGCTGCCGAGGCCGATTGCGTGCTGGCCATCGTCTCCGCTTATCGGGGCGATTTTGCGCAGGGCAATGCCCAGGTGGCCGCTGGCCTGGCCGTGGCGCGCGCCAGCACCGGCAACCGCCGTTCGGCCCTGGTTGAATGCCTTACCAACCAGGGCAGCATTGCAGACACGCAGGGCCGGTTTCCGGCGGCCCTTGCAGCGTTCGACGAAGCCTTGCAGGTCTTGGGCACGCCGCGCATCGGCGAACAAGACACGCTGCTGCGTGTAAAGCGCGCCTCGGTGCTCGGTGCCATGGGTGAACTGCCGCGCGCGGTGGCCGAGTACGACAGCGCGCTGCAATCCCTGCAGCAAGATGGCAAGCTCGACATCACCGCCTACAACCCCACCTTCAACAACTTCGCCAACCTGCTGTTGCGTGCGGGGCAGGTGCTTCGGGCCGAAGCCGTGCTGCGCCAACTGTTGACGCGCCAGCAAGGGCCGGGCGCTGGGCGCGCGCGCGAGCCCGCCGAAGCCGTAAACCATGCCATGGCCTTGACCCAGCTCGGCCGTACCGACGAGGCCACGGCCTTGCTGGCCGCCACGCTGGCGCTGCCGGTGGTGCAGGCCAATCCTTACGTCCAGGTCCGCGTCATCGCCAGCGCGGGCGAAAACCGCTGCACCGCGGGCGACGCCAGCGGCTGTGCCGCCCATGCCACCCAACTGGCCGGGTATCTGCAAGCGGGCAAGGTGGCCCCTGGAGGCCTGCGCATGCGGCTGCTGATGCTGCAAGGCCAGCTGGCACTGATGGCTGGCCAGACCGACGCTGCCCAGGCACTGGTCGAACAGGCGATAGTGCAAGACGGTGCCACGGCCCCGGCCGGCCGTGCAGTGGCTGCGCACTTGCTGGCCGCCCAGGTGGCGTTGGCACAGGGCCGGCTGGCGCAGGCGCAGCAGCAGGCCGATCAGGCCACGGCCTCGGCACGCCAGGGTTTTGGCGGCTTTGCCGAATCGCGCCCGCTGGGTCTGGCGCTGCGCATGCAGGGCCTGGTGGCGCAGGCCGCTGGTGATGCGCCGGCAGCGCGGCGCCATTGGGAATTGGCCGCGCAGCAACTCGACGGCGCGCTGGGCTCCGACGCGGCCGATGCGCGAGACCTGCGGCAGCGCCTGGCCGCGTTGGGTCCGGCGCGGTGATGCGTCAACCCGGCGCCGGGGCGAAAAGGAAGCGGGCGGCGCCGAGCCTGCCAAGTTAGGGGGCTGAACTTTGGCGGGATACATGCCCGCATTGCGATAGACCTGATAGAGCGACCCGTATGCAGGCCGCCTACACCAGGGAGAACCGCATGCCGCAGCCCGCACAGAGCGCCAGTTACCAGATCTGCCACTACCCGGCCACGCTGATCGACACGCGTGCGCAGGCCGGCATCGGCCGGCTCACGCTGCGCCCGGTGCTGCCGCAAGACTCGCCGCTGCTGGGCGCGCTGGTGAACCGGCTGTCGGCAGCCGCGCGGCGCAACCGCTTCCACGGCGTGGTCAAGCTGTCGCCCGCCAGCCTGGCGTACATGGCCTGTGTGGACTACCGCAGCCACCTGGCCCTGGTGATCAGCACCCTGGTGGACGGCGTCGAAAGCCTGGTGGCCGATGCCCGCTATGTCGTGCAGGCCGATGGCCTGTCGGCGGAGTTCGCCCTGATGGTGGACGACGCCTGGCAGCACCAGGGCATGGGCACCTGGGCGCTGCGCAGCCTGCAGCGGGCCGCGGCCCAGGCCGGCGTGCGGCAGCTGCATGGCGATGTGATGGAAGCCAACACGCCGATGTTGGACCTGGCGCAACGCTGCGGCTATGCAAGCGTCCCTGCCAGCGACGGGGCGGGTGTGCTGCGCATCCAGCGCTTGCTGGGCGCAGACACCGAAAACCGGGACCTGCCTGCGGCGGCGCGCCGCCACCGGCTGCGGTGGTGGCCCTGGCGGCGGCCTGAAGCGGCACTGGCCACTGCCTGAACTGCACCCGAACCGCGCGTTGAACCCGCCCTTGCCCTCAATCCCCCCCCACCCGGAGTCCACCCCATGAGCCACATTCCACCGATCGTGTCGCCCTTCAACCACCGCTTTGCCATCGTGCTGGGCAGCGGCGGCGTGCGCAGCATAGCCGCGCTTGGCATGGTGGAGGTGTTGCAGCGCGAAGGCCTGGTGCCCGACCTGGTGGTGGGCTGCAGCGCGGGCGCGATGTTCGGCGCGCTGATTGCCGCCGGCCACAACGCCGAAGAGGCCGTGCGCATCGCCACCCGCCTGTGGTCGGCGGACGTCACGCGCCAGCACCGCTGGCGTGCCGTTGCGCAAATGCTGTGTCCCCGCCTGGGCCGCTTCGACGCCGACTTTGCACTGCGCGATGACCGGCTGGTGATGCAGCGCCTGGACAAGGCCTTTGGCGATCTGCGCATCGAGGGCTTGCGCACCGCGTTGCGCGTTGCGACCACCGACGCCGCCACCGGCCAGGCCGTGGTGCTGCGCCAAGGCCCGCTGGTGCAGGCGCTGCGGGCCAGCATCGCGCTGCCCTTCATGTTCGCGCCGGCGCACATCGATGGGCGGCGCCTGATCGACGGCTTCGTGGCCGATCCGCTGCCCGTGAGCGCTGCGGCCGACGCCCAGACCGTGCTGGCGCTGGGCTTCAAATCCCCGATGCCCAAGCGCATCGACAGCCCCACGCGCATGCTGGCGCAAGTGACTTCCGCACTCACCAACAACCTGATGCAGGCCCGCCTGGCCGAAGCCGGCGCGCGCGGCGGCCGGCTGCTGAGCATCGTGCCGCAGTTGCAACGGCGGATTGGACTGTTCGACACCGCGGCCATGCCTTACCTGGTGGACGCCGGCCGCCAGGCCACCGAGGCAGCGCTGCCCGCCATACGCGCGCTGCTGCACAGTTGTGCGCCGCGCCTGGCCGCGGCCTGACGGTCGCCTCAGCCCGCCGCCAGCACCTCGCCACCGCTGGCGCGCCAGGTCAGGTACAGCCGGGTGTCGAACTCGATTTGGTGGTAGCCGGCCAGCATGTGCTCGCACAGCGCGTAAAAGGGCTTGTTGTGGTCTCGCTCCTTGAGATGCGCCAGCTCGTGCACCACGATCATCTCCAGCATCGCGGCCGGGGCGTCCTTGAACAGCGCGGCCACCCGCACCTCGCGCTTGGCCGTCAAGCGACCACCCTGCACCCGGGACACGCTGGTCAACGTGCCCAGCGCGCGCTGGTCGATTTGCAGGCGGCTGTCGAACACCACCTTGGCCAGCGCCGACGCATTGCGCAAGTAGCGGCTCTTGAGCGCCATTGCATGGTCATACAGCGAAGCATCGGTGCGCACGGCGTGGCGCTCAGGGTAATTGCGCGCCAGCGCCGCGCCGAGACGCCCGTCGGCCAACTGCTGGCGCACCTGGTCTTGCAGCGCCTCGGGGTAGCCCGCGAGAAAACGCCGGCAGGGGTCGGCGGGCGAGTCAGCCTTGGGCATGCGGGTGGGCATGCGAATGGGCGGGCCAGCGGCAGGCACTGCGCCTCAGCGCACCGCGTCCGGCAGTTCGATCTTGACTTCCAGCACCTCGAAGTTGTCCTGCTTTTCCAGGCTGACCTTGATGTCGCCGGGCGCAATGTTGACGTACTTGCTGATCACCGCCATCAACTCGGCCTGCAACTGCGGCAGGTAGTCGGCGCGGGAGTTGCCGCGGCCTGAGCGCTCATGCGCCAGGATGATCTGCAACCGCTCTTTGGCGACGGAGGCGGTCTTCTTCTTTTCACCGAGAAAAAACGAGAGAAACGACATGCCGCTCACCTCCCGCCGAACAGCCGCTTGAAGAAGCCGGGCCTCTCGGCGTCGACAAAGCGCATCGGCACGGTTTCGCCCAAGAAGCGGCTGATCACGTCCTGGTAGGCCTCGCTCACATCCGTGGCCTTCATGTGGATCGCCGGCACACCCTGGTTGCTGGCGTCGAGCACGGTTTCGCTCTCCGGGATCACGCCGATCAGCGGAATGCGCAGGATCTCCTGGATGTCGTCGAGCGACAACATCTGCCCGCCCACCACCCGGCTCGGGTTGTAGCGGGTGATCAGCAGGTGCTCCTTGATCGGCGCCAGGCCTTCGATGGCGCGCTTGGTCTTGCTGGAGAGCATGCCCAGAATGCGGTCGCTGTCGCGCACCGACGACACCTCGGGGTTGGTCACCACCAGCGCCTCGTCGGCAAAGTGCATGGCCATCAAGGCACCGGTTTCGATGCCGGCGGGTGAGTCGCAGACGATGTACTCGAAGCCCATCGCGGCCAGTTCACCCAGCACCCGCTCCACACCGTCCTGCGTCAGTGCGTCCTTGTCACGCGTCTGGCTGGCGGCCAGCACGTACAGGTTGTCGCACTGCTTGTCCTTGATCAAGGCCTGGGTCAGCTTGGCCTCGTTGTGGATCACGTTGATCAGGTCGTAAACCACACGGCGCTCGCAGCCCATGATCAGGTCGAGGTTGCGCAGACCGACGTCGAAATCGATCACGGCGGTCTTGTGGCCGCGCAGGGCCAGGCCGGCTGAAAAGCTGGCGCTGGTGGTGGTCTTGCCGACCCCGCCCTTGCCGGAGGTGACGACGATGATTCTTGCCATGGGAGAGGGGTCCTTGAAGGAGGTCAGGTTTTGAGGGCGTCCATCACCAGCTTGCCTACGGCGCCGCCGACCAGGCGCACCTGGGTCGGCCGCGACAGCACGTCGACCGGCAGCGGCACCTCGCTGGTTCGGTACACGCCGGCGATGGAAATGAGTTCGGGCTCCAGGCACAGCGAGAC
>JANMXG010000180.1:0-3164 GCA_031394235.1 Betaproteobacteria bacterium | reverse complement strand
AGTTCCAGCGACGGGTCGGCGATGCGGGTCGCGTCGATGCGCACCAGGCGTGCCGTGCCGAACCGGTCCTCGCGCTTGGCAGCTGCGGCGAACTCCTCGCGGATCCAGGCGATGGTGGCGCGCACGGTGCGCTGGTCGGTGGCCTCGCCTTCGACGCGGAAGTAGCGTTCCCAGCTTTCGCGCGGATCGAGGCCCTGGACCACCGAGCGCATGAAGGCGAAGTGGCCGATGTGCAGCTTGCGCTGCCGCGCGGCGCTGACTTTGGCGTGCGCCTGGGCACCCTGCCCTGCCGACGCGTCTTGAGTCTTCGGATGGCCGGGCATCGGCGGCAGACCTTCAGACATGACTCATACCGTGTTCCCAGGCCGCGCGCATCTGGCCCAGCAAAGCTGCCGGCACGCGCGCGTCGTTCTGCGCGGCCTCAAGCGTCTGGCTCATAGCCTGGGCGATGGCCTGCAGCACCCGCGCGGGCTGCGCCACACCACAGACCTTGCGGCCGAAGTCGTACAGATCCTGGGTCGTAGGGTACGCGCGCGACCGGTGCTTGCCGGCGAAGAGCTTCAGCGCCAGGGTGTGGTCTTCCAGTTCGGGGCCGCCGGGGTAACGGGTGTAGGTGTAGATCGAGGTCGTGACGACGTCGAACATCGGCGCCAGCCAGATGTCGGCTGCGTTGCGGTAGAGCACGCCGAAATTCTTCAAGTGTGCGTCGCCGTTGCGCACCATCACCGAGAACGCGACCTGCTGGAAGAAGCGGTGCAAGTTGTCGCTGTGCAAGTGCAACTGGCGCAGCAACTCGGCCACGCGCTGGTAGCTGCCCTGGTATTTGCGGTCCGACAGCACGTCGCGCACTCGCAGGCCGGCCAGCGCGGCGATGTCCTCGAAGCCCAGGCGCTCGACGGCGCCACCCTGCGCTTGGGTTTCGACGATGTCGAACCGGTCCAGGATCAGCATCTGGCCGTCGTCGGACAGCGTGAAGCCTGTGACATCGATGCCGGCGCTGCGAGCCGCGCTCAGGCACAGAAATTCGTTGACGGCCAGGCCCGGGTAGGCCGGACTCGCCGCCTTCACGATCAGCGAAGGGATCGGCACCGTGGGGCGATCGGGCACCATGATCTTTGGCTGCATACCGGCGATGCCCGCGCCGGTGCCCACGTACGCGGCGACGAGTTCGTCGAAAACCTCCGGCGTGTAGCGCGTCTTGACCAGTTCACTCTTGCTGATGGCCGGCGGTTGTGCCGGCGCGACCGCGCCCGGCAGGCTGTAGCCGAGGCGCCCGATGCCATTGCGGCCAACCAGGGCCAGCAAGTGCATCGGCGTCATGGCGCGTTTCGCGAACATCTGGCGGATGCGCATGAACAGGTCGCCCTCGGGCATGTTCTGGTCCATCGGCGGGAACAGGTCCCCGTCTCGCCAGGTCAGGCTCTGCGCAGGCGGCATCAGCAAGGCGACAGCCGACTGCGCGGGACTGGGGTCGAGGTAGCGGAACTCGTAAGTCGAGGTCTTCAGCAACTGTCCGGCATGCTCGACATCACCGATCGAGACGGCCAGGTCACGGATCTTTTCAGGGAGCATCGCTGCTGTCCTCGCCGCCGTCCTCGTCATCAAGCTGGAAGCGCCGGGCCACTTCTTCAGCTGACGGCAGCCCGGCGTTTTCCAGGCGCATCACCAGGCCAAGCGCGGCCAGCACGGCCATCAGGGACGACACCGTGGTGTCCTCGCCGGCCTCGAGCCGGTACACCACTTCACGCACCTTGCCCGCCCGCTGCGCCAGTTCGGACTTGCCCATGCCCAAGGCCTGCCGTTTCGTCCGCAAGGCGCGGCCCAGTTCGTCTGGCAAACGAATGTTGTTTGTCATATCTTGCAAAGTATCAGATTTGCGGTCGATATGCAAGTCATAGCTTACATCGTGGTCACCCGTAGGTACCGAAGCAGACTTGGCGCCGGCCGCACGCGTCGAACGAAGTTAAGTCCCTACAGCCTTCGCTGCCCTTCCTCCCCCAGCGGTCGACGAAAGCAAACGTGGAACAGCGTATGGCCACGATCAGATCCCATGAAATGTCATCGTGTCGGCTGTGGAGCCGTGCTTCACATGACATGGGGTGCGCCCTTCTCGAACCAGTGAGAGATGCTGCGACCGTCCCAGTGCAGGCCGATGTGCCCGACCGCCCGAGCGTTGCGCAGTGACTTTGGTTTGAAGACTGCCACGCACTGGCCAAGCGGTCTGCGCACGCTGTCGTACACGATGCCCTGGCTGCCTTGCGAACGAAGCATGCGGGCCAGCTCCTGGCTGGACCCGTAGCTGTCGGGGTCGTAGACGCCGGGCATCGCAGCACCTTGCCCTCGCAGGTCATGCAGCCTGTCCATCAGGTCGGCCTGGATCCAGCGCAGGTCGATGTCGATAGCCTCTTCAGCGGTGCGCGCCAGGAACACGCCGCGGTGATGGCTGACCTCTGCCACGGCGGTGTCCAAAGATTCGGCGGCGTAGTACACGCCCCAGCTGCCATCGCTGAACCGTGAGCCAAGCGGGTTCAGGTGCGCAAAGGCCGCCATGATCAGCGTGGCGCCGGCTCCAGCCACCCGGTCGGCTGGCGGGACGAGGCTGAGTTGGCCCAGTTCCTGGCGCACGCGGGGATTGGTCAGCGCCTCTATGGCGAAGACCACGTCCAGGTCTTCGGGTATTGCGACCTGGTCGTACAGGCCCACCGTCGGGAACCGGCTTGCGATCAAACGGTGGCACGGCAGCCAGGCCAGTGCGTTCACGGCCACGGTCGAGGTCATCAAGCCTTGCCACCCCGCTCGGCGTCCAGGTACTGCCGGACCAGGAAGAGGTCTGCGACCTGACCGCCCAGCATGCGGTCCAACGCCGAGGCCCCGGCCAGGAAGGGCGCGGTATTGGGTTTGCGGATCCACTCGTTGGCACGCTCGGGCACGGGCAGCAGGATCTGCAGCGCCGCGTAGATGCCAAAGAGGTAAGACAGGCGCTCGAGCACATGCCGGTCCAGAGGTCCCACCCTGCCCGCCTTCCACTGGTACAGCGTGGTGCGAGCCACGCCCAGCAGCGTGGTCTGTTCGGACGTCGTCAGCTTCCAGGCATCGGCCAGGCGCCAGAAGGTACGCAGAGCAGCCTGGGCCGAGGCGGGCGTGTTCAGGTTGACGCCGACCGG
>JANMXG010000179.1:0-2385 GCA_031394235.1 Betaproteobacteria bacterium | reverse complement strand
TACACCGACATCCGGCACTGGACCGAAATGCCCAGAGGCGGCCACTTTGGCGCCTTCGAGCAGCCGGCGCTGTTGGTGGACGATGTGCGGGCGTTTTTCAGGCCCTTGGCCTGAGCGCCCCCAAGGCTGCCGCGTGGCGACGAGCGCCATCTGCACCTGAAGGTTCCGAACTTGAGCCGATTCGCCGGAACGCACGAACGGTCTCACCTGTGCCACAGCCGATGTCAGCAGCCCGAGGCGAGACGTCAGATTGCGTTGGACATCAGGCTATGAACTTGGGAGGGTGACACCGGATGACTCATGCACCTCACTGCCGGCTTCTTCGTCCTGGCGGCGTCGAAGCCGAAGAGGTCGTGGGGAAATCCGGTCCGCTTCGGGCGTCACTGTCCCGAGCCGACGGCGCTGTACCGCCTGGTGCAGCAGCACGCCGAGAGATTCTTCGCCCAAGCTGAGGCGACCGGCGCCAGCCTGCTGCAAATCTGCCCAAGGCCGGGTTCGACGCCTGCCTCGAACTCGACCGTCCCGGCACACGGTTTCCTGCGCTTGCGCGGCGCCGACTGCGACCAGGACAGACGGGTCGCGTTCAGCTGCAAACGCACAGGGTTGCAATCCAACTTGTGACTGCGGGGATCGGCCGCCAACCTCAATATTCACCTGCACTGCTTGGTGCGATACGGCGTGTATCGGCGCACCGACGTCGAGCCGATGTTTGCCGAGCTGCCTGCGTCCACCGATGAGGCGCGGCAGGCGGTGTCTGCACAAAATCAACGGCCGCCTGATAGAAATGCTGACCCGCTGACCCGCCGCGGCGTGCTTGTCGCAGAGGGGGCGACCTACCTGGCCGACGGTGATGCCGCGCCGGACGACGCACTGGCGCGAAGGCCTCACGTCCGTGCCGGGAAGTCGCTGCTGGGGTTCATGCAGCGCCCGGCCGCGCCGGTGCCGCGACCCCGCCTGCACCTGATCCACCTCCGCGGAGGTGTGGCGCCCAACGTCAAGTTGAGGACGATGGTGGTGCCGACCTTGACAAACAAATCGTCAGAGTACCGGACCTCATCGCGGCACAGCCAGCTTGCGCACACCGTAACCCGGTGCGCATCAGCTGGGCCCCGCTACGGCCGCAGCTTTGTGCTGCTGGCGGAGGCGACACAGTCATCAGGGTATGCCCGAAGGTGACTTTGCCAATGGCCCTGGGCGTAGCTCTGCATCCTTCAACGGGCCGCTGTCGCCCCAAACACGCCGCAAGCGTCAGGTGTCATGCCCGGCCTGGCCATGGGTCATCCTCTGCCTGCCCTTGTGTTTCTGGCCACTACCGATGCCTACAAGCCCGAGAAAAAAGCCCCACTGACTTGTCGGTAGTTTTTACACATTTCGACACTAATGTTATTTTTAAAAAAATTGCTATGTAGATCATGCACTTGCATGCCTGGCACAGGCATTGCTTTTACGGGAAGAGCGCAGTTGGCTTCATCAAAACAAGTCATCCGTTTGCTTTTTTCGCCGGCGCACAACCGGTCATCGTTGTTTCACTTTTGAGAGGGATATCGTTATGAACAAGCTAACCACATTGAACAGGGCCCTGAAGAGCGGCCTGCTGACGCTGGCCGTCGGCATCACAGCAACTGTCGCCACACCGGTGGCCAATGCAGCGCTGCTGATGGGCAACACGGTATCGTTCACCTACCTGTTTTCGGATATCAATACCGTTTACGGCAGCGTTGCCAATGGCAACTATGTCGTTGGCGCTGGCGTTGAGATCCTGAACGGCTTCTGCTGCAACTTCGAAGGCACTCTGGACATCTCGGACAGCAACATCCTGGCCGACTTCCAGAGTACCGGCGCCTACTCCAGCGCTTCGTTCAACGGCTTCCGCATCACCGATGTGAACAGCACCATCGCCCCCTTCACGTCGGTCAGCGTCAACGCAATCACCAACATGGGCGGCTTCGATGCTTCGCGAGTCACCTTCGACGCCGACAACATCTGGGTCAACTGGCAAGGCCTGAACTTTGACGCGAACACCTTCGTGTCCATCGACATCGGCGGCGGCACCTCGGTTCCTGAGCCCACCAGCTTGGCGCTGGTTGCAGCTGCCCTGGTAGCCGCTGGCACGCTGCGCCGCAAGGCCTCCTGATCAAACGCCTGCGTCTGTTCGGCTCCGCGTGAGCGGCCTCATCGGCCTGCGACTGTTGTCGCAGGCCGATTTGCTTTTGGGCTTTACAGCGTCACCGGCCTGTCCGTCGTTGGCGCCACCGCCGACGCCGCTCAGCGCGCCTGATGCTGCCGCGTACCGGTGGGCATGGACGAGATGTTAGCGCTGGTGTAAATCCGCGTCTATTCGCTGGCGAGGACGCGGCTTTCTGCGAGTGCCGATGCTGAGCCTGT
>JANMXG010000178.1:0-3415 GCA_031394235.1 Betaproteobacteria bacterium | reverse complement strand
GCAACACGGCGAGTCGGTCGAGGCCAGCCCTTCCTCGATCAACGACATGTCGTCCGGCCGACGCGGGGGCCTGCGCTCGCACCAGGGGCCGGGCGGCCGAACCCTGCTTCAGCTTCGCAACGAGGCCCGCCAGCGCGGGCTCAAGGGGCGCTCCACGATGAACAAGGCGCAACTCGAAGTGGCGCTGACGCCATGAGCGCACAGATCCCGATCGAGCCCGCTGCCGCCATCCCCGAAACCCCGCCGGTGGCCGCCGCCGAAACGCGTGCCGTGGCCCCCTTGCTGGTGTCAGGCATCGAAGTTGTCGCCCGGTCACGGCTGCTGACCGTGTCTGTGGACGCCTTGCTGGTCGAAGTGGCATCGCTGTTGTCGGGTGCCCAGATCAGCGTCGTGGTCGTGTGCGATGGCTCCGGTACTGCATTGGGCGTCATCACCGAGACAACGCTGGTCCGGCGCCTGGGCCTGGGGCAGGCCGACTTCTTCACCACGCAGGCTCGCGACGTAATGACGCCCGAGTTCACGGCCTGCGCACCGGAAGACCTTCTCTCCGACGTGCTGGCCATGATGCACGCGCGCGGCCTCGTCCATGTGCTGCTTCTAGACGCTGGCAGGCACCCGACCGGTGTGCTGAATGCCCGCGACGGGCTGCGGGCGCTGCTGGCGGCCGGCAACCACGAAGAGGCGCTGTTGCGCAACTACGTCATGGGGATCGGCTACCAATGACGTCGATGCCATGACCGCTGCGGACACCGGACCCATCGTCCTGGTCACCGGTGCTGCGGGAAACCTGGGCCGGTCAGTCGCGGCGGCGTTGGCCGACGGGTATCGGATCGTCGGCCTTGATCGCCAAGCTCGAGAAGCCGGGCCTGACGGCAGCGATCCGATCCTTGCTGTGGACCTCGGTTCGGATGACTCGGTCGCCTCGGCATTGAAGTTGTTTCGCGACGCCCACGGCGCGCGCCTCTGTTCGGGGTGCAGTCGGCAAGGAAAAAGGGCGTTTGAAAAGCCTATCCTCCGAACACCAGGCTGGACTTGCCCGACCCGCTGGGGCCGGTGACCACCGTCATCTCGCCCGTGTGGATGTCGAGGTCGAGGTTCTTCAGGTTGTGCTGGCGGGCACCGCAGATGCTGATCGTGCCACTCATGGGAAGGGGTCCTGGCGGGGCAAAGCGTTGGATCCTAAGAACTGCCCCGGGAAACCCTGATCACCGCTTGCCAATACCCGCGATTTCGCCCGCTCAGCGCTGCACCTGTGCCGCGCGCAGCCATCACCCGGGCCGCGCGGGCCCGGGGGTCGCAGCGGCCGCTCAGGCCCTGGCGCGCCGGCGCAGCGCCAGCATGCCGAAGCCGCCCAATGCCAACAAGCCCAGCGAACCCGGTTCTGGCACGGTCGCCACAGCCAGGCCGTTCAAGGCATCCATCCCCAGCCCACCCACCAGCGACGCCGCACCCGTGGCCAGGTTGATGTTGTACAGGCCCTGGTTGCCCCCCACCCGCAGAGATGCGAAGGCGGTGTTGATGCCGCCGGCATCGGTGAAGATGTCGAAACCCAGGAAGCCGTCCACCAGCACGCCCAGCGACCCCACGGTGTTGAGCACACCGGCATTTGGATTGGCCGTGGTCACCAGCGAGTTGAGCAGGTAGTCCAGGTAGTACAGCGTGGTGCCCGTGCCGGGCAATCTGTCGTTGTTGGTGTAGGCCACGTCGATGATGTTCGGATTGACCCCCGCATTTGCATCGCCCGCCGCATAGGCCAGCATGCCATCGATGAGGGTGGCGCCGGTACTGATGTTGATGCGCCGGTTCTCGTCCCCCGCACCCACGACACGCAGCCGGTCGGCGGCGGGATTGAAGTCGATGCCCATCAAATTGGGCACCGGAGCGGTGGACGAGCTGACCAGCGTGGTGGCGCCACTGCCGGTGTCGACCAGGTAGATGTTGCCGGTGCTCGACTGGTAGCCGTACATCCGCCCATCCGCCGGCCGGAAGTCAATGCCGTCGAGTTGCGCCGCAGCGCCGGACAGTGCCCCGACAGTGGTCACCGTCATCGGCGCCGAAGTGTCGAACCTGACCAGGGTGGTCTTGTTGTTGGCCAGGGCATAGGCCGGCGCGGCCTGGGCCAGGCCGGCCCAGCACAGGCAAGTCAGCGACAGCGCGAAAGTAGAAGCGGTACGGATCATGGGGGAGCACTCCAAGGGGTGAATTGGTGCAGTGAACGCCGGCCGGCGCCGCGGGTTTGAACCTGGCAGGGCCCTGCACTGACCAGGCCTGCCCTGCCCTGCCCTGCCCTGCCCTGCCCTGCGGATATACGAAAGCCCTCCGTTCACGGATGCGCTGGCAGCGCGACCCCCCCTGATTCGGGGGATCCCCAAGGTGCCCGGCTGCAGAGACTGAGAGGATTTCGAGCATGACCCGTCGGGTCGGGCGCCTGCACCCAGCCCTGCTGCGCCGGCGCCGGCGACCGCGCCGGGGATACCCGGATCAATCGCCCACCCTTGCAGCGGAGCCCTGCCATGAAACCCACCCCCGCCGGCTGGCCACGCATCGCGCCAGGCCTGTACTACCGCGACGCAGCGGCCATGATCGACTGGCTTTGCCAGGCCTTCGGCTTCTCGGTCAGGCTCAAGGTCTTGGGAGACGATGGCCGTGTCCGGCACAGCGAGCTGGCGCTGGCCGACGGTCTGATCATGGTGGGCATGGCCCTCGACGGGCCGGACCGGCGCTTCGAGACCGATCTGCTCAGCCCGCTCGATGCCGGCGGCAACACGCAGAACCCTTCGCTTCGCGAAGTGAGCGGACCCCCGCTGCGCGAGCCATGGTGTGCTGGCCCCGAATGCCAAGCTGCGCGAGCTGGTGGTGCCGCCAGAGCCCGAGGCGAACGCCCAGAAAGTAAAGCCCGCCGAGTGCGTGGCAGGCTGTGCGCACCACCGCCTGGTGCTCAAGCGCGTCTTGGCTACGACATAACTTGAGTACAAGTTAGTCTTCGCTGAAGCTTCGCTTTCGAGATCGACATGGAGCACTGACCGAACTGCGGCGGGGAGCTGAAGATCATTGCGGCGATCCTGGAAGCGCCGGTGATCGAGAAGATCCTCACGCACTTGGGTCTGCAGGCCGACTGTGGACGCAGGAGCGCGCCTGCGCGCGGTCCTGCGCCTCAGGAGGGGTTCGCGCTTGCAAGCGCGAACGCGGCCTGCAAGGCCGTGCACCGCCTCGGGCGCCGGCTCGTGGCCAGGCGCTGCAAGCGGCCTGACGTTGCCCAACCGCGACCGTTCATGCGACCCGGCACCACGGGCCGCTGGATTCGGCTGCGTCCGGCCGCGTCCGAGAGTTCGCGGGACCGATGGAAGCGGGCTGGCGGCCAGGGATAACCCGCAGGAGGCGCCCAAGAAGGACGAATTTCGGCGGCGCTGTCAAC
>JANMXG010000177.1:0-5565 GCA_031394235.1 Betaproteobacteria bacterium | reverse complement strand
GCGTTCGCCCGGATGATCCTGAACGGCGAGTTCGAAGCTGCGCTGTCGGTCGCGCGCCAGCAGGTCGAGAACGGCGCGCAGGTGATCGATATCAACATGGACGAGGCCATGCTCGACAGCGTCGCGGCGATGGAGCGCTTCTTGAAGCTGATCGCCGGCGAGCCTGAAATCGCCCGGGTGCCGATCATGGTCGACTCCTCCAAGTGGAGCGTGATCGAGACCGGGCTGAAGTGCCTGCAGGGCAAGGGCATCGTCAACTCGATCTCGCTCAAAGAGGGCGAGGCCGAGTTTCGCCGCCAGGCCACGTTGCTGCGGCGCTACGGCGCGGCCACCGTGGTGATGGCGTTTGATGAAAAAGGCCAGGCCGACACCTACGACCGCAAGATCCAGATCTGCGAGCGGGCCTACCGGCTGCTGGTCGATGAGATCGGCTTCCCGGCCGAGGACATCATCTTCGACCCCAACATCTTTGCGATCGCCACCGGCATCGAAGAGCACGCCAACTACGCGGTCGATTTCATCAACGCCACGCGCTGGATCAAGCAGCACCTGCCCGGTGCAAAAGTCTCGGGTGGGGTGAGCAATGTGAGCTTCTCGTTCCGGGGCAACGAGCCGGTGCGCGAAGCCATCCACACCGTGTTTCTGTACCACGCGATCCAGGCCGGGCTGGACATGGGCATCGTCAACGCCGGCATGGTGGGCGTCTACGACGACCTGGACGCCGACTTGCGCGAGCGGGTGGAGGACGTGGTCTTGAACCGTCGCGAGGATTCGACCGAGCGCCTGCTGGAGGTGGCTGAGAACGTCAAGGGCGCAGCCAAGGACGACAGCCTGCGCCTGCTGTGGCGCAACAACCCGGTGGACACGCGCTTGAGCCATGCGCTGGTGCACGGCATCACCGACTTCATCACGGCCGACACCGAAGAATGCTGGCAGCGCGTCGTCGCCGGGGGTGGCCGGCCGCTGCATGTGATCGAAGGCCCGCTGATGGCCGGCATGAACATCGTTGGCGACCTGTTTGGCCAGGGCAAGATGTTCTTGCCGCAGGTGGTCAAGTCGGCCCGGGTGATGAAGCAGGCCGTGGCCCACCTGCTGCCCTATATCGAGGCCGAGAAAAAGGCCACCGTGGACGCCGGCGGCGATGTCAAGCCCAAGGGCAAGATCGTGATTGCCACCGTCAAGGGTGATGTGCACGACATCGGCAAAAACATCGTCACCGTGGTCTTGCAGTGCAACAACTTCGAGGTCGTCAACATGGGGGTGATGGTGGCCTGCCAGGACATCCTGGCCAAGGCCAAGGTCGAGGGCGCCGACATCGTGGGCCTGAGTGGCCTGATCACGCCCAGCCTGGAGGAGATGCAGCACGTGGCGGCCGAGATGCAGCGCGACGACTGGTTTCGCATCAAGAAGATTCCGCTGCTGATTGGTGGCGCCACCTGCAGCCGGGTGCACACCGCCGTCAAGATCGCGCCGCACTACGAGGGGCCGGTGGTCTATGTACCCGACGCCTCACGCTCGGTGGGCGTTTGCGCCGATCTGCTGAGCGACGAGCGCGCCGCCAAGTTCATCGCCGATCTGAACGCCGACTACGACCGGGTGCGCACCCTGCATGCCAACAAGAAGGCCACGCCGCTGGTCACGCTGGCGGCGGCCCGCACCAACAAGACGCGCATCGACTGGTCGGCCTACAGCCCACCAAGGCCGAAGTTCATCGGGCGCCGGGTCTTCAAGAACCAGGACCTGAGCGAACTGGCGGCCTACATCGACTGGGCGCCTTTCTTCCAGACCTGGGACCTGGCCGGCAAGTTCCCCGACATCCTGCGCGACGAGGTGGTGGGCACTGAGGCGGTGCGGGTGTTTGCCGACGGCAAAAAGCTGCTGCAGCGCGTCATTGCCGGCCGCTGGATGCAGGCCAGCGGCGCGGTCTGCCTGCTGCCGGCCAACACGGTGGACGACGACACGATCGAGATCTACGCCGATGAATCACGCACCGAGGTGCTGATGCGCTGGTGCCCGCTGCGCCTGCAGACCGAACGGCCGGTGATCGACGGCCCGGTTGGCCCGAATGGCCAGCCGGGCGAAAAAATCAAACGCGCCAACCGCAGCCTGGCCGACTTCATCGCGCCCAAGGGTGTGGCCGCCGACTACATCGGCCTGTTTGCGGTGACGGCCGGGTTGGGCATCGAGAAGCGCGTGTCGCAGTTCGAGGCCGACCATGACGACTACAACGCGATCATGCTCAAGGCCCTGGCCGACCGCCTGGCCGAGGCTTTTGCCGAACGCCTGCACCAGCGGGTGCGCACCGACCTGTGGGGCTACGCTGCCGACGAGACCCTGGCCAATACCGAGCTGATCGCCGAAAAGTACCGCGGCATCCGCCCGGCGCCGGGCTACCCGGCCTGCCCGGACCACAGCGTCAAGCGGGCGATGTTCGAGCTGCTGGACGGTGCCGACATCGGCATGGCGCTGACCGAGAACCTGGCCATGACGCCGGCGGCCAGCGTGTCGGGCTTTTACCTGGCGCACCCCGAGTCGGTGTATTTCAATGTGGGCCGCATCGGCGACGACCAGCTGCTGGACTGGGCGGCGCGTCAGGCACTGCCGGCTGAAGACGCCCGGCGGATGCTGGCGCCGGCGTTGGGTTAGCGACCAGGACAGGCTGGGCCGGCTGGGCCCGACTGTCTTGGGGCCGGCTGTGCGTGCAGCCGTTCAGCCCGGATCGGCCGCAGTTCAGCCGAAGTTCAGCCGCCCGCGAGCGCCCGCCGGTACTGCATCGCCTCGGCCAGATGGGCCACGGCGATGGCCTCGGCGCCAGCCAGGTCGGCAACCGTGCGCGCCACTTTGATGGCGCGGTGCAGGCTGCGACCGGTCCAGCCCAGCCGGGTGGCGGCATGCTGCAAGAACTGACCGGCGGGGGCGTCCAGCGGGCAGAAATCGTCCAGTTGCGCGCTGCCCAGCGCTGCGTTGGCACAACCCTGGCGCGCCTGCTGGCGCGCGCGCGCGGCGGCCACCCGGTCGGCCACCACACTGCTGGCTTCGCCCTCTGGCAGTGCCAGCATGTCGGCCGGCGCAACCGCGGCCACCTCCACTTGCAGGTCGATGCGGTCCAGCAGCGGCCCTGACAGCTTGCCCTGGTAACGCGCTACCTGGTCTGGTGTGCAGCGGCAGTGCCGGCCCGGTAGGCTGGCACCCAGCCAGCCGCAGGGGCAGGGGTTCATCGCCGCCACCAGCTGGAACCCGGCCGGAAACATCGCCGACCGCGCGGCCCGCGAAATCGTGATCTGACGGGTCTCCAGCGGCTCGCGCAGCGCCTCCAGCGCGGCGCGTGGGAACTCGGGCAACTCATCAAGGAACAGCACGCCGCCGTGCGCCAGCGAGATTTCACCCGGCCGCGGTGGCGATCCGCCGCCCACCAGCGCCACTGCGCTGGCGGAATGGTGGGGCGAGCGCACCGGCCGCTGGCGCCAGCGCGCAGGATCGAAGCCGCCCGGCGCCAGCCCCGCCAATGCCGCGCTGGCCAGCGCCTCGTCATCGCCCATCGCTGGCAACAAGCCGGGCAGGCGCTGTGCCAGCATCGACTTGCCGCTGCCGGGCGGGCCGACCATCAGCAGGCTGTGTTCGCCGGCGGCGGCCACCTCCAGCGCACGCTTGGCGGCGGCCTGGCCGCGCACGTCACGCAGGTCGATGTGGGCAGGCGCGGCCGCGGCCGCGGGCGCCGTGCACACCGGCAGGGCCTCGGCTGCATCACCGGGCAGCATGGCCCGCACCACGGCGAGCAGGGTGTCGGCACCGCAAACCCGCACCGACCCGGCGCGCGCCGCCTCGGCGGCACTGGACTGGGGCAGTACCAGGGTGCGCCCGCTGCCACCCCGTTGCAGCGCCAGGGCCAGCGCCAGTGCGCCGCGTACCGGTCGCAAATCGCCGGCGAGTGACAGCTCGCCGGCAAACTCGCACTGCGCCAGCCGGCCGGCATCCAGTTCGCCGGCGGCAGCCAGGATGCCCAGCGCGATCGGCAGGTCGAAGCGCCCCGACTCCTTGGGCAGGTCGGCCGGCGCCAGGTTCACGGTGATCCTCTTGTTGTGCGGGAACGCAAAACCCGAATTCACCAGCGCGGCGCGCACCCGCTCGCGAGACTCCTTGACCTCGGTATCGGCCAGCCCCACCAGGGTGAAGCTGGGCAGGCCGTTGGCCAGGTGCACTTCGACCTGCACCTCTGGCGCCGCCAGGCCGTCCAGGGCCCGGCTGGTGATCACGGCCAATGACATCTCGCGCTCTCCACGAACCCGCATCGGGGCAAGGCCGTTGCTGCGGTGGATTGTGACCGGGCGACGTGGCACTCCCACGGTGCACCTGCGCTGCCGAGGGGAGTGCACCAATTGCGGGCTTCGGCAGGAAATTCACCGAAGCAGTGCGTTTTTTGCCTGCAGCTGTGCGGAGATGGCCCGGCAATGGGGCGTTTCGCCGGGCGGGCCGCATGGGCTGGTGCATGGCACGGAAGCTGCACTGTCTGTCTCCGACAACCTGCCACCGCAACCGTTCGGAACCCCACCATGAAAATCACACTCGCCGCTCTCACCACCCTTGTCGCCGTCTCTGCCTTCCCGCTCGCTGCCCAGGCTGAAGATGCGCCGTCGACCACCTTCAACATCGGCGCCGTCACCGACTACCGCTACCGGGGTATTTCGCAAAGCGGCCTGAAGCCGGCCCTGTCGGGCGGCGCTGACTACAGCAACCCGAACGGCATCTACCTGGGCGTCTGGGCGTCGACCATCAAGTGGATCAAGGACGACGGCAAGATCGCGGGTGTCAACACCGGCAGCACGCAGGTTGAAATCGACCTGTACGGCGGCTACAAGGGCGAAATCGCCAAGGATTTCGGCTATGACGTCGGTGGCCTGTACTACCTGTACCCCAGCAACGACTACGCCAAGATTCCGGGTGCAGCCAATGCCAACACTTTTGAGCTGTACGGTGCACTGACCTACGGCGTGTTCACCGCCAAGTACTCGCATGCGCTGACCAATACCTTCGGCTATGGCAACAGCAAGGGCAGCTACTACGTCGACTTGGGCGCCACGTTTGACTTGGGTGACGGCTTCAGCCTGGTGCCGCATGTCGGCCGTCAGGATATCGCCCGCACCAGCGCCGCCAGCTACACCGACTACTCGCTGACGCTGGGCAAAGACCTGGGCAACGGCTTCAGCGTCAGCGCCGCGGCCGTCGGCACCAACGCCGGCAAGACCGTGTACGTCACGCCTGACAACAAGTTCAAAGGCAAGAGCGCGTTGGTGCTCGGCGCCAAGTACAGCTTCTGACCGCCCGTCCGCCCTGACCCGAAACGGAGAACCCCATGAAGATGGTGACTGCCATCGTCAAGCCTTTCAAGCTTGATGAAGTTCGTGAAGCCCTCAGCGCCATCGGCGTGCAGGGCATCACGGTGACCGAAGTCAAAGGCTTCGGCCGTCAGAAAGGCCACACCGAGTTGTACCGCGGCGCCGAGTACGTGGTTGACTTCCTGCCCAAGGTCAAGATCGAGGCGGCGGTGGACGACGCCATCGTCGACCG
>JANMXG010000176.1:0-2294 GCA_031394235.1 Betaproteobacteria bacterium | reverse complement strand
TTCACGCTGGCGCTGCGCCTGCCGCTGGCCAATGCCGAGGCTGAAGCCGCCCCGCCCGCCGCCGCCCCGGCCCTGGGGCGGCGGGCCTGGCTGGTCTACCACCGGGAGCCCGCCGCGCTTTGGCTGGCCAGACGGCTGGAGCGGCTGGGCTGGCAGGTCACCCCCTGCGCTGGCCTGCACGATGCCTTGAGCCGCGCCCTGGACCCCACCGAACCCCGGCCCGACCTGGTGCTGCTGGCCGAACTGGCCCTGTCGCCCGGCATCGACCTGCGTCCCCTGCGCGCCGCGCTGCCCGCAAGCCGCATGCACCTGCTGATCCGGTCGGACTGGCACGACCCCGCACTCGAACAGCAGGCCGCTGCGTTGGGCCTGCACTCGTTGGTGGCGCCGCTGACCCCGTTGTGCCTGCTGGGCTTGGGCCTGCCGCTGGCCGACGCCCCGGCCCCCACCGCTGCCAGCGACGGCCTCGGCAAACCGCCACCGGAGGGTGTCCTGCCGCTTCGGGCCGGGGCGTCGGTTTTGCTGGTCGAGGACAACCCCGTCAACCAGATGGTCGGCCAGGCCTTCTTGCAAGCGCTGGGCCTGCGGGTGAGCGTGGTCGACAGCGGAAGCGATGCCCTGGCCAGTTGCCAGGCCGATCCCCCTGACCTGGTGCTGATGGACTTGCAAATGCCCGGCATGGACGGCCTGGAAGCCACCCGGCGCCTGCTGGCGCTGCAGCGCGAGGGCCACTGGCCCGGCGCCCCGATCCTGGCGCTGACGGCCCACGCCAGCGACACCGACCGCAGCGCCTGCCTGGCCGCCGGCATGGTCGGCGTGCTGACCAAGCCGCTGTCGCTTGACGTGCTGCGGCAGCAGCTGCAGCCCTGGCTGGCCGCCTGACCGGCGGCTCAGGCGTTGAAAAACCGCTCCACCAGCGCAAACTGCGCCGGCGAGTTGAGCGCCGGGGCATGGCCGCAATCGGGCAGTGTCACCACCACAGCGCGGGGCCCGCGGTTGCGCATGGCCTCGGCCACCTCGGGCAGCAGCAGGTCGCTGTGCGCGCCGCGCAGCACCAGCACCGGGATCTGCAGCGCGTCCCAGGCCGGCCACTGGTCGTAGTCGGTGGGGTGGGCCTCGAACTGGCGCACCATCGCCGGGTCGTAGTGCGGCGTGACCCGGCCGTCGGGCAGGCGGCGCACGCTGGTCTCGGTCAGGCGCCGCCACTGGGCATCGCTGAGCGCGCCGTAAGGCTGGTAGATGGTGCGGAAGTACCGCTCCAGCTCGCCCACCGTCGCAAAGGCCGCCGGACTGCCGGCGTAACTTCGGATGCGGGCCACCGCAGGCGCCGCCAGTTCGGGGCCGATGTCGTTCATCACCAGCCGCTGGATGCGGCCGGCCAGCGTACCGGCCGCCGCATGCAGGCCGATGGCGCCGCCCATCGACGTGCCCAGCCAGTGGCACTGGGTGATGCCGAGTTGGTCCAGCAGCGCCCCGGCTTGCGCGGCGTAAAACGACAGCTGGTACTCCTGATCGGGCAGCGGGCTCCATTGCGACAGGCCCCGGCCCAGCGCGTCCGGGCAGATCACCCGGTAGCGGTTGGCGAGGTGGGCTGCGATGTCGTCCATGTCACGCCCGGTGCGGGCGAGGCCGTGCCAGGCGACCACCACCTCCTTGTGCTGCGCGCCCCACTCGGTGTAGTGCAGCTCGCGGCCCTGGCAGGCCAGGTAGTGGGAGGTGAGGGTCATCGCGTCGCGCTCCAGGGCCGGGCTGCTTGGCCGCTCAGTTCGGCACCACCAGGGTCGTGCCGCTCATCGTGATGGCGTCAGCGGCCCCCGGCGCGGCCGAGATCGCTGGCACGTTGGCCGCTGTCAGCGCCGGTGCGGCACCGCCGGTACCGCCGCGCGGCAGCGTGCGCACCACCTGGCTGGGGGGCAGCGCGGTGCCGTTCTTGAGCTTGGCATACACCGCATCCAGCGCCCGGTTCAGGTAGAGATGCAACGGGACGAAGCGGCTGTCGTAGCCCGGCAGGACTGTCGGCAGGCCGATGAAGCCGTCAAAGTGCTGGGCGTTGTCCACCTCGATGTAGCTCAGCTGGCTCTTGGCGCCGTCGGCCACCTTGCTCAGCGCGGTGTAGGGCCGCGAGGTGTGGTTGACCGGCAGCAGCGCGTCGTTGCGGCCGTGCACGATGACTGTCGGCCGGCCACCCAGCTTGCCGTTGCGCCGGGTCTCGTCCAGCCCGGTTTGCAGCGCCTTGGCCGCCGCGTCGGTGCCGGTCAGCAGGTTGCGCAGGCACAGCGCACCGTCGAGGTTGA
>JANMXG010000175.1:0-3685 GCA_031394235.1 Betaproteobacteria bacterium | reverse complement strand
GCGCGCTGGGTCACCTGTGACGCGGCCGACGGCGGCGAGAAAGAGCTGGCCCGCTTCATCGAAGGCAACAGCCACCGCATGGCCTACGACGCGGTCAACGCGCCCACGCTGCTGGTCGAATACTCGCCCGAGCTGCGCGCCATCGAGTCCAACTGGCCCAAGATCAAGTTCCACGCGCTGCGTGAGCATGCCGGGCTGGTGTTCCAGAAGCGGCTGGACGGTTAACGGCTGTCGGGCCTGGGGACAACGCCGGTCCGGCACGTGGTTAGGCGCCAGCACAATCCTGGCCAGCAGGAGACCCCGCCGATGACCGTCCAGAACTTCGAGCCCACCGGCGCCCGCGAGGCGGTGCTGGCACCGCTGTTGCGCGGCGTGCTCAAAACCTTGCTCAAGCCGGTGTTTTCACCGCGGTGGTCGATTGCCGCGCAACGGCGCTGGCTGGGCGGCATGGTCCAGCTCAACCTGCCGCCGCGCGGTGTGCTGATCACCGCCGGTGCGGCTGGACTGGCCGGCGCAGCGGCCACAGCGGCTGATCTGCCCGGCGAATGGATCAGGCCACGCACCGGCTGCGCCCGGCGCGGCACCGTGTTGTACCTGCATGGCGGCGCCTACTGCGTGGGTGGGCCTGCGACCCACCGGCCGATCACCGGCGCGCTGGCGCGGGGTACCGGCATGGCGGTGTTGGCGCTGGACTACCGGCTGGCGCCGGAGCACCCGTTTCCGGCCGCGCTGGACGACGCGCTGGCCGCGTTTGATGCACTGCACGCGCTGGGCCCTGTGGTGCTGGCGGGCGACTCCGCCGGCGGCGGCCTGGCGCTGGCCACCGCGCTGGCGTTGCGCGACCGGCGCGGGCCCGCTGCTGCCACTGGCGCTGTTGAGCCAGGGATGGCCGACGATGCCCCGCCAGCCCTGCCCGCCGCATTGCTGTTGCTGGCGCCCTGGGGCGACCTCACGTTGTCCCGGCTGCCCGAGCCCACACCTGGCGAGGCGATGCTCAGCCGACCCTGGGTCGAGGCCTGCGCTGCGCATTACCTGGCCGGAGCCGATGCACACCAGCCCGGTGTCTCGCCGCTGCTGGCCGACCTGAGCGGCCTGCCCACCACGCTGATCCAGGTCGGCACCGACGACCTGCTGCACGCCGAAGCCCTGCGCCTGCACGCTGCGCTGGACGCCGCCGGCGTGCCGGTGCGCTGTGAGGTCACCGCAGGCCGCTGGCATGTGTTTCAGTTGCAGGCGGGTGTGCTGCCCTGTGCCAACGAGGCACTGGCCCGGGCCGCAGACTTCATCGGTCCGGCCGTGGACCGGGCCGCCGCCATCACCGCCATCACCGCTATCACCGCCAACGCTGCCAGCCCGGTCGAGGTGCACCAGGTCGTGATCCTGGGCGCCGGCATGTCCGGCTTGTGCATGGCGGTCCAGCTCAAGAAAGCCGGCATGCACGACTTCGTGATGCTGGAAAAAAGCGCTGGCCTGGGCGGCACCTGGTGGGACAACCGCTACCCCGGCGCGCAGGTGGACGTGCCCGCGCCGCTGTACTCCTTCTCTTTTGCGGCCAACCCGCACTGGAAGCGCCGTTTTGCCGACGCGCCCGAGATCCAGGCGTACATGCAGCGGGTGGCCGCCCAGCACGGCGTCCGTCCGCACCTGCGCCTGGGCACCCGGCTGACTGCGGCCCACTTTGACGAGGCCAGCGGCCTCTGGCAGCTGACCACCGAGCACGGCCAGCGCCTGCGGGCCCGGTTTTTTGTCTGCAGCACCGGGCCGCTGAGCCAGGCACGCTTTCCGGACATCCCCGGGCTGGCCGACTTCCAGGGCCGGCTGTTGCACTCGGCGCGCTGGGACACCTCGGCCGACCTCGCCGGCCAGCGTGTGGCGGTGATCGGCACCGGGTCCACCGCCTCGCAGCTGATCCCGCCGATTGCGGCGCAGGCCGCGCAGCTGTTCGTGTTCCAGCGCACCGCCAACTGGGTGCTGCCCCGGCTGGACCGCCGGTACAACACGGTGGATGGTCTGCTGGCGCGGCTGCCGCCCTACGCCGCCGCTGTGCGCGGCCTGTGGTACCGCGCGCTCGAGCTGGGCCGCCGGGGTTTTGACGAGGGCACCTGGGCACGCCGACGCATGGTCAAGATGGCGGCTGACCAGCTGCGTGATCAGGTGGCCGACCCGGGCTTGCGCGCCAGGCTGACCCCCACCTACCCGCTGGGCTGCAAACGGCTGATCTACTCCAACGAGTTTTTGCCCAGCTTTGCGCGCGCCAACACCGAGCTGGTGACCGAGGCGATCACCCGCATCACGCCGCAGGGCATCGTCACTGCCGACGGGCGCGAGCGGCCGATCGACGCGCTCGTCTGCGCCACCGGGTTCGATACGGTGCAGCTGCTGTCCACGCTGCAGGTCACCGGACGCGGCGGGCGCACGTTGCGCGAGGCCTGGCAAGACGGCCCCGAGGCGCACCACGGCATCACGGTGGCGGGCTTCCCCAACCTGTTCTTGATGCTGGGCCCCAACACCGCCACCGGCCACACCTCCACCCTGCTCTACATCGAACCCGAGGTGCGCTACGCCATCCGTTGCATGCAGCAAGTGCTGGCGGCCGGCCAGCGCTGGCTCGATGTCCGGCCCGAGGTCTACCGTGCGTCCAACGTGCGGCTGCAGGCCCGGCTGCAAGGCTCGGTCTGGACCACCTGCAACAGCTGGTACCGCACCGAGGGTGGCAAGGTGGTGGCCTTGTGGCCGGGCTTTACCGACGAGTACCAGCGCGCCATCCGGCGGCCCGACTTCACTGAATTCAGCTTTGGCTGAAAGGCGAGCCCAAGGAGCGTGGGCGGCACCGCAGGCCGTCGAGGTTTCAGCCCTGCGCCGAAAACGCCACCGCCACCGCCGCCGCCAGCCTGGCGTTGTTGAGCACCAGCTCGATATTGGCCGCGAGGCTGTCGCCGCCGGTCAGGGCATTGACCCGGTCCAGCAAAAACGGCGTGATCCGCTTGCCGCGCACACCTTGAGCCTCGGCGTCGGCCAGCGCGGCCGTGATCGCGCCCTCCATCAGGGCCGAGGGCATCGAGAATTCGACCGGGATCGGGTTGGCGATCAGCAAACCACCCTGCGGCCCGGCGGCCCACGTTGACGCCAGGCCACCCGCGCCCAGCGACCACCGGGCCCGCATCACCCGGGCAATGCTGGCCGCATCGTCGAGCCGATAGTCCACACAGAAGCCGCTGTCTCGGCTGAAAAACGCCGGCAAGCGGTCGGTCTGGTAGCCGATCACCGGCACGCCGTGGGTCTCCAGCACCTCCAGCGTCAGCCCGATGTCGAGGATGCTCTTGACCCCGGCGCAGACCACCGCCACCTCGGTGCGGGCCAACTCCAGCAGGTCGGCCGAGACATCAAAACTGGTCGCCGCACCCCGGTGCACACCGCCGATGCCGCCGGTGGCAAACACCCGTATGCCGGCCAGTGCGGCCACGATCATGGTGGCTGCCACCGTGGTTGAGCCCAAGCCGGGCTCGGCGCCCGGCGCCACGCATCCGGCCAGCAAAAATGGCAGGTCGCGCCGACTGGCCTTGGCCACCCGCGGGCCGGCACGGCCCAGGCGCTCGATCTGGTCGGTCGGCAAGCCCACCTTGAGACGGCCGTCCATGACGGCGATGGTGGCCGGCACCGCGCCTGCTGCCCGCACCTCGGCTTG
>JANMXG010000174.1:0-12548 GCA_031394235.1 Betaproteobacteria bacterium | reverse complement strand
ACGGGCCGGCGTACGACGATGACGTCGGTGGTCCCGCCTGTGCAGCGGGCCGCGACGACGTAGAACTCGACCCACTCAGTGCTGAGCAAGATGCTGTCGCCAGGCAGGCCGCGCAGGGCCAGTTCGAGCAGATTCAGCGGGCTGCTGCTGTCGAGCCGAGACGGTAAGGTAGGACGGACAGCATCCTGGCCGCCGTCGCTCCCCTCCGGGTAGGCAATGCCGCAATCCAACCGCTTGAACCGTCCGCGCGTAACCCGTTGATTTCAAAAGGTGCCGGACAGGCCCCCTGCGGACTTCGGGCCTTTCGCGGAGAGCGAGGCCGGAGAGAAGAATGGCCTGGAGAGAGCGAAAGGTGGTCGGGAACGAGCCAGATGGTCGACCGACGAAGTCCGCAGGTCTCCGCACGAACCCGCGCAAACATGCGGGAACTGTATCCATCAGACGAAAAAAAGCCCCAACTGAGAACAGTTGGGGCTTCAATAGTGGTGGAGCCGGGGGGAATCGAACCCCCGTCCGCAAGCCTTCACCGGCCAGTTCTACATGCTTAGCTGTCTGATTTGAATCTCTTGGCTCTGATCGCGCAGCAGCACGCTATCGGTTCCACCAGTCATTTGGTTCTCGTCCCATGCTGAATGACACAGCACAGCACCAGCCAATGTGTATGACTTCGCAGCCCTCTGCCTCAATTGCTTGAGGCATCAGGCCCGGCCCATCGGCCAACCGTTGCGAAGCTCACCGGTTTTTAAGCGGCGAGGGCGTACGAGGTATCGTTCGCAGTTACTTTGTTTCCAATGGTTTTACGAGCGAACTGGAGCTCGGCATGCCCTGAACCGACTCCGCACCCACGTCGAAGCCAGGTCGGCCCCTGGTGTAGCGGATTTTAGGCCAGTTCCAGCCAATTCAAGAGTTCGCCGGGCGAAGAAAGCACATGATCCGCGCCCCAGGCCAAAACAGGCTCCCCCTGGCCGAGATAGCCCCATGCGGCTGCCAGAGTGGCCATGCCAGCAGCCCTGCCGGCCACGATATCGCGCTCATCGTCACCAACATAGGCGCAAGCGTGCGGTGACACACCCAGTCGCCGGGCGGCTTCGAGCAGCGGCTCGGGATGGGGTTTGGCGTGGGGCGTGCTGTCGCCGGCAATCAGCACTGCCGCTCGGCCAGACAGTCCGAGCCCCTCGACGATCGGCGCGGCAAAGCGCATGGCCTTGTTGGTGACGATGCCCCAGCGCAAGCCGGCAGCGTCCAGATGCTCCAGCACTGGACGCATGGCGTCGAACACCTGCGTGCTTTGCAGCAAACGCTCCGCGTAGCGTGTCAGGAAAGCATCGCGGAGTTCGCCAAAACCGTCGTCAGCCGGCTGCAGTCCAAACGCGACGCCGATCATGCCCCGGGCGCCAGTGCCCACCATCGGCCGCAGCAGCGCATAGGGCAAGGGCGGCAGGCCATGCTGGCGGCGCAGGTCGTTGGCAGCGCCGGCCAGGTCGGGCGCACTGTCGACAAGCGTGCCGTCCAGGTCGAACAACAGCAAGGGTCTCGGGCCGGTCAAGACGCGGACCGGCAAGCCAACAGGTAGTTGACTGATGTGTCGTCGGACAGGTAGTAGCGGCCCGTCAAGGGGTTGTGCTCCATGCCCTTGAAACCCTGGGCACTGAGCGCAGCTTCGCGGCACCAGCGCGCCAGTTCGCTGGGGCGGATGAAGCGCGCGTATTCGTGCGTGCCCTTGGGCAACAGTTTGAGCACATGCTCAGCACCAACGATGGCCAGCGCAAAGGCCTTGGTGTTGCGGTTCAGGGTCGAAAAGAACACCCAGCCACCCGGCTTGACCAGGGCAGCGCAGGCATGAACGACCGACGCCGGATCAGGTACGTGCTCGAGCATTTCCATGCAGGTGACCACATCGAAGCTGGCGGGCGCCTCGGCTGCCAAGGCTTCAGCCGACACCTCGCGGTAGTGCACAGCCAGCCCGGCCTCCATGGCGTGCAACTGCGCCACGCGCAAGGGCTTGGTGGACAGATCGATGCCCAGGGCGTCGGCGCCGCGCGCTGCCATCGACTCGGTCAGGATGCCGCCGCCGCAGCCCACATCCACCACGGACTTTCCGGCCAGACGCGCCTGCTGGTCTATCCAGTCGAGCCTGAGCGGATTGATCTGGTGCAGGGGTCGGAAGTCTCCTTCGGGATTCCACCAGTGGTGGGCCAATTCACCAAATTTGGCAAGTTCTTGGGGGTCGGCGTTCAAGCTCATGACGTATCGTAAGTGCAGATGCGGGCAACACGAGTCGCAGCAGCGCTAGCCGGGCAGAAGGATGCACGGCTGGCTATCTTGAGCACGCATAAAAAAACCCCGCCTGGGCGGGGTTTTTGAACCAGTCCGGCAGAACCAGGCTGGTTGGCATTGCCAGAAGGCCCAGCGTTACTTCTTGGCGCGCGTGCCGACCACTTCAATTTCCACGCGGCGATTCTTGGCGCGGCCTTCAGACGTCTTGTTGTCTGCAACAGGCTGCTTCTCGCCCTTGCCTTCGGTGTAGACACGGTTCTTCTCGATACCCTTGCCCACCAAATAAGCCTTGACGGCCTCAGAACGCTGGACTGAAAGCTTCTGGTTGTAGCCGTCGGTGCCCACCGAGTCGGTGTGGCCGACAGCGATGATGACTTCCAGAGCAACCGCCGAGGTCTTGGCAACCAGATCGTCGAGCTTGGCCTTGGCTTCTGGCTTCAGGACAGATTTGTCGAAGTCAAAGAAAGCGTCGGCAGCAAAAGTGACCTTTTCGCTGACCGGTGCAGCAGGCACCACAACCGGGGCAACGACGACCGGCGCCACGGCGGCAGGCGCAGGAGCGGGTGCAGGTGCGGGAGCGGGGGGCGCAGCAGGTGCGACCATCGGTGCTGCTGGCTGCGGCGGCTTCAGGGCGCCGTCGCAGTCGACGTCAGCCGTGGCCGGCGTCCAACTGGAGTTCCGCCAGCAAAGCTCATTGGTACCGTTCTTCCAAACGGTACCGTCCGACGCACGCCAGTTGTCGTTGGTTTGGGGCATACCGCCCGAGTGCGCAGCAGCAAAAACAGCCATCGGAGCTGCGAGTGCGACCGACGCGAAGAGCACCGCCACCTTGTTCAGTTTATTCATGATTCTCCTCACGAGGAAAGCCGCAGAGTTCTGCGTAATGTCCAAATCGGAAGCAAAAAGAGCCGGCAAACACCCGGTTTGGCAAGCGTTTACCACCGATGACTGATTGTGCCATAGGGCCTTCGGCAGACCGGACTTTCGGCCGCCAGATGCGTTTGACGCACCGTGTTGTTGCACGGGCGCCACAACCTGTGGCCGCTTAGAATCGTCGGCTGCCGCGCAGAAGTGTCTGCGCGAGTACCTCCGCCCACGGCGCCGCTACGCCCTATTTGCCAGGTCTCCGCATGACGCCTTTCGCCAAGGAAACACTGCCCATCAGCCTCGAAGAGGAGATGCGGCGCTCGTACCTCGATTACGCCATGAGCGTGATTGTGGGTCGGGCCCTGCCGGATGCACGCGACGGCCTCAAACCGGTGCACAGGCGGGTGTTGTTTGCGATGCATGAGCTCAACAATGACTGGAACCGCGCTTACAAGAAGAGCGCGCGCATCGTCGGCGACGTGATCGGCAAGTACCACCCGCACGGCGACACGGCGGTCTACGACACCATTGTTCGCATGGCGCAGGATTTTTCACTGCGCCACATGTTGGTCGATGGCCAGGGCAATTTCGGGTCGGTCGACGGCGACAGCGCGGCGGCTATGCGCTACACCGAGATCCGGCTGTCCAAGATCGCCCACGAGATGTTGGCCGACATCGACAAGGAAACGGTCGACTTCGCGCCCAACTACGACGGTTCCGAAAAAGAGCCGACGGTGATGCCGGCGCGGCTGCCCAACCTGCTGGTCAACGGCTCGTCCGGCATCGCGGTGGGCATGGCCACCAACATCCCGCCGCACAACCTCAACGAAATAGTTGACGCCTGCCTGCACCTGCTCAAGTTCCCCGAGGCGACCATCGACGAGTTGATGGAGATCGTGCCGGCGCCTGACTTCCCGACCGCCGGCATCATCTATGGCATCACAGGCGTACGCGAGGGCTACCGCACCGGGCGCGGCAAGGTGGTGATGCGGGCCAAGTGCCATTTTGAGGACATCGACCGCGGCACCCGCCAAACCATCATCGTTGACGAATTGCCCTACCAGGTCAACAAGAAGACGCTGCTGGAGCGCATTGCCGAGCTGGTGCACGAGAAGAAGATCGAGGGCATCAGCCACATCCAGGACGAGAGCGACAAGTCCGGCATGCGGGTGGTAATCGACCTGAAACGCGGTGAAGTGCCCGAGGTGGTGCTGAACAACCTGTACAAGCAGACCCAGCTGCAGGACACCTTCGGCATCAATATGGTGGCCTTGATCGACGGTCAGCCCAAGCTGTGCAACCTGAAGATGCTGCTGGCGATCTTTTTGGAGCACCGGCGTGAGGTAGTGACGCGGCGCACGGTGTATTT
The DNA here is from genome assembly GCA_031394235.1 of Betaproteobacteria bacterium. Lineage (GTDB taxonomy): Bacteria > Pseudomonadota > Gammaproteobacteria > Burkholderiales > Burkholderiaceae_C > Pseudaquabacterium. Next base: position 8,035 of record JANMXG010000174.1, on the reverse strand, counting down.
GCTGCGCAAGGCCCGCGAGCGCGGCCATGTGCTCGAAGGTCTGGCGGTGGCGCTGGCCAACATCGACGAATTTATCGAGACCATCAAGACCAGCCCGACGCCGCCGGTGGCCAAGGCTGCGCTTATGGCCAAGAGCTGGGATTCGTCGATGGTGCGCGAGATGTTGCTGCGCACCGAAGGCGTCACCACCGGCGGCAGCCAGGCCTACCGCCCAGAAGGCCTGCCCGCCAACATCGGATTGCAGGCCGACGGCCTGTACCGACTGAGCGAAGACCAGGCGGGCGAAATCCTGCAGATGCGCCTGCAACGCCTGACCGGACTGGAGCAGGACAAGATCATCGGCGAGTACAAAGAGGTGATGGGCGAGATCGCCGACCTGCTCGACATCCTGTCCAAACCCGAACGCGTGACCTTGATCATCTCGGAAGAACTGCTGGCGGTGAAGCTGGAGTTCGGCCAGACCAAGCTGGGCGCACGCCGCAGTGTGATCGAGCACAACGTGCAAGAACTGGGCACCGAGGACCTGATTACGCCCACCGACATGGTGGTCACGCTGTCCCACACGGGCTATATCAAGAGTCAGCCATTGGCCGAGTACCGGGCGCAAAAGCGCGGCGGGCGGGGCAAGCAGGCGACCCAGACCAAGGAAGACGACTGGATCGACCAGCTTTTCATCGCCAACACCCACGACTGGATCCTGTGTTTCAGTGACCGCGGCCGGGTCTACTGGCTCAAAGTCTGGGAGGTGCCGCAGGGTTCGCGCAACTCACGCGGCCGGCCGATCGTCAACATGTTTCCGCTGCAGCCGGGTGAGAAAGTCACCGTGGTGTTGCCGCTCACAGGCAGCTTCCGTACCTTTCCGGGCGACCACTACATTTTCATGTCCACCGCGCTGGGCACAGTCAAGAAAACCGCGCTGGACGAGTTCAGCAACCCGCGCAAGAGCGGCATCATCGCGGTCGATCTGGACGACGGCGACCACCTGATCGGCGCCGCGCTGACCGACGGCAAACACGACGTGATGCTGTTCTCCGATGGCGGCAAGGCGGTGCGCTTTGACGAGGACGACGTGCGTCCGCTCGGCCGTCAGGCCCGGGGCGTGCGCGGCATGATGCTCGAGGAAGGCCAGAACGTGATCGCGATGCTGGTGGCCGAGGACGAGCAGCAAAGCGTGCTGACCGCCACCGAAAACGGCTTCGGCAAGCGCACCAGCATCACCGAGTACACCCGCCACCTGCGCGGCGGCAAGGGCATGATCGCGATCGTGCAGAGCGGTCGCAACGGCCGGGTCGTGGCCGCCACGCTGGTTCGACCGTATGACGAGATCATGCTGATCACCGACCGCGGCGTGCTGGTGCGCACCCGGGTGTCCGAAATCCGCGAATTAGGCCGCGCGACCCAAGGCGTCACCCTGATTGCGTTGGACGACGGCAGCAAGCTCAGCGGGCTGCAGCGCATTGTCGAGAACGATGCCATCGTCGATGCCCCCAGTGATGGCGGCGATACCGGCGACGGCACGGACAACATCGGCACCGATATTGACCCACGGGCACCGGAAGGCGGCGACAGCCTGCCGGATGCTGGCGACACCCCTCCTAACCTGGATACCCCATGACCTTTGTTACCTGGATGACGCGCGCCGCGCTGATCACCACGCTGGCCAGCGCGGCCAGCTTGGCCTGTGCGCAAACCGCCACACCCGCCGCAACGCCGGCATCCGCCGCCAAGAAGGATCTGGTGCAAAAGCTGCTGACGCTGCAACAGTCCGGCTTCGAAGGCTTGGCGCGCAGCCTGGCCGAACAATCGATCGGACAACTGGCACAGCAAGCCGGCGCCGTGCTGCAAAGCCGGGTCGCGCCTGAACAGCGTGAAGCGCTGGCCAAGGACGTCCAGGCCGAGTTCGTCAAATACGGTGACGATGTCGGCCCGTTGCTGCGCGACCGTGTGGTCAAGCTGGCGCCCGGCGTGGTGGGCCCGGTGCTGGAAGAAAAGTTCAGCGACGACGAGCTCAAACAGGTGATTGCGGCGCTGGAATCGCCAGGCTTTCGCAAGTACATGCAGCTGACCCCCGAGTTGCAGCGTGCACTGGGCCAAAAGCTTGTAGCAGACACCCAGGCCCAGGTTGAGCCCAAGCTGAAGGCGCTGGAGCAGGTCGTGTCCAAGAAGTTCAGTGCTGCCGGCGCCGGTGCCCCCGCACCCGCAGTCGGCCCGACCACACCCGCGCCGGCCGCCAAACCTGCCACATCCGGCACACCCAAGGCGGCGGCGTCGGGCGCCAAAAAGTGAGCGTTTGACGATGAGCCTGGCGCCACGCCCCTACAACTTTTCGGCCGGACCGGCCGCATTGCCCGAGGCGGTGCTGCGCCAGGCCGCAGCAGAAATGCTCGATTGGCAAGGTTCTGGCATGGGCGTGATGGAGATGAGCCACCGCGGCCGCGAGTTCATGTCCATCGCCGAGGCCGCCGAGCGTGACTTGCGGGAGTTGCTGGCCGTGCCTGCCAACTTCCGGGTGCTGTTCATGCAGGGTGGCGGCCTGGCCGAAAACGCCATCGTTCCGCTGAACCTGTGCCAACGGTCGCCGGGCGGCCAGGTGGATGTGGTGGTCAGCGGCGCCTGGTCGAAAAAATCGGCGCAAGAGGCCGGTCGCTACGCCGACGTGGCGATTGCCGCCAGCAACGAGGCTGACCACCACACCTCGCTGCCGGCCCCGGCCACCTGGCGCCTGCGCGCCAGCGTCAGCTATGTGCACCTGTGCAGCAACGAGACCATCCACGGCGTTGAGTACCCCACGTTGCCCGACTTGGCTGCGTTGGGCAGCGACGCGCCGCTGGTGGTCGATTGCTCGTCGCACATCCTGTCTCGGCCGCTGGACTGGTCGCGTGTCGGGCTGGCCTTTGCCGGCGCTCAGAAGAACATCGGCCCGGCCGGGCTGACGCTGGTGGTCGTGCGCGACGACTTGATCGGCCATGCGCTGTCGGTCTGCCCGTCGGCCTTCGACTATAAGACCGTGGCCGACAACGGCTCGATGTACAACACCCCGCCGACCTACGCGATCTACATCGCCGGCCTGGTGTTCCAGTGGCTCAAGGCCCAGGGTGGTGTGGCAGTGATGGAGGCGCAAAACATCGCCAAGGCCGAGTTGCTTTACGGCACCCTCGACGGTTCGGGCTTTTATGCCAACCGGGTGGCTCGAGAGGGCCGGTCGCGCATGAACGTGCCGTTTTTCCTGCACGATGAGCGCCTCAACGCCGCTTTCCTGGCCGGTGCGCAAGAGCGGCATCTGCTGCAACTGCGAGGCCACAAGAGCGTGGGCGGCATGCGTGCGTCGATCTACAACGCGATGCCGCTGGCCGGCGTGCAGGCGCTGGTGGACTACCTCAAGGATTTTGCGCAGCGCCATGGCTGACACCCCGAAGACCGAGCTTGCTGGCGCAGCGCCCGCCGCTGATGCTGGCATCGCCCCCGAATTGGGCCTGCTGCGAGACCGCATCGACGCCCTCGACCGCGAACTGCTGGCACTGTTGAACCGCCGCATGCAACTGGCGGTCGAGGTGGGCGAACTCAAAAAACGCGACGGCTCACCCGTGTTCCGCCCCGAGCGCGAGGCGCAGGTGATCGACGGCCTGAAGGCGGCCAACCCCGGCCCGCTCAAGAGCGTGAGCGTGGCGCCGATCTGGCGCGAGATCATGTCGGCCAGCCGCGCGCTGGAGACGCCCACCCGGGTGGCCTTTCTCGGCCCGGCCGGCACCTTCAGCGAAGAGGCGGCGCTGGGCTTTTTTGGCAGCTCGATCGTGCGGGTGCCCTGCGCCAGCTTCGACGAGGTGATCCGCAGCACCACCGCCGGTGCCGCCGACTTTGGCGTGGTACCGGTCGAGAACAACACCGAAGGCGTGGTCACCCGCTCGCTGGACCTGTTTCTGACGATGCCGCTGTTCATCATCGGCGAGACCAGCCTGATCGTGCGGCACAACCTGCTGCGCAAGCACAACGCGATGCAGGGCATCACGGCCGTGTGCGCGCATCCGCAGGCGCTGGCACAGTGTCACGGCTGGCTCAGCCTGAACCTGCCGGACGTCGAGCGCCGGCCGGTGTCCAGCAACGCCGAAGGCGCGCGCCTGGCCGGGCTGGACCCGAGCTTGGCCGCTATCGCCGGCACCCGGGCTGGCGCCGAATACGGCCTGCACGTGGTGTCACCGGCAATCCAGGACGACGCCCACAACCGCACCCGCTTTGCCATCGTCACCCATCCAGACCGCCATCCGGCGCCGCGGCCGTCGGGCCACGACTGCACAAGCCTGATCGTCAGCGTCGCCAACCAGCCCGGCGCGGTGCATGATCTGCTGATGCCACTCAAGGAACACGGCGTGTCGATGACCCGCTTCGAGTCGCGCCCAGCGCGCTCGGGCCAGTGGGAGTACTACTTCTACATCGACATCGAAGGCCATCCCGACGAGCCACGGGTGGGTATGGCCCTGCGCGAGTTGCGCGATGCCTGCGCCTTTTTCAAGGTGCTCGGCACCTACCCGATCGACGTCCATTGAAGCCCGGCAGCGCCAGCATGTTCAACCAACTCGGTGTCATCGGATGCGGCTTGATGGGCGGCTCGTTTGCGCTGGCGCTCAAGCGTGCGGGGCTGGTCACTCGGGTCGTGGGCTACAGCAAGTCGCCCTCCACCACCGACCTTGCGCGCCGCATGGGCGTGATCGACGCCGAGGCCGAATCGGCATTGCAGGCGGTATCGGGCTCGGACATCGTGCTGATCGCGGTGCCGGTTTCGGCCACCGAACCCACCTTCAACGCCATCCGCCACGGCGTCAAGCCGGGCATGCTGCTGATGGACGTGGGCTCGACCAAGCGTGACGTGGTCGACACTGCGCGGCGCACGCTGCGTGAGCACATCGGCAACTTTGTGCCCGCCCACCCCATCGCCGGCAGCGAGCAAGCCGGGGTGGCGCATGCCGATGCCGCGCTCTACAACAACCGCCAAGTGGTACTGACACCGCTGCCGCAGACCCAGCCCGAGCTGGTCCAGAAGGCCACTGACGTCTGGACCGCCATCGGCGCGCAAGTGCTGCGCATGACGCCCGAGAACCACGACGCGGCATTTGCTGCAGTCAGCCACCTGCCGCATCTGCTGGCGTTTGCCTGTTTTTCAGCCATCGCCAACCAGCCGGCCGGGCGCGACTACCTGTCGCTGGCCGGGCCCGGGTTTCGCGACTTCACCCGCATCGCCGCCAGCGACCCGACCGTCTGGCGCGACATCCTGCTGGCCAACCGCGAAGAAATCCTGAAACAGAGCCAGCGCTTCCGCTTTGCGCTGGACGCTCTGGAACACGCAATGACGGCCGGCAACGGCCAGGCACTCGAAGACCTGATCCGCAATGCCGCTGCGGCCCGCAGCGCCTGGCAGATTGGTGGACCCCCGCGCGGCAGCGGCAGCCCATAAGCAGCCCTGGGCGCCGGCCGCGCGGCCTGATTCCCGCGCCCTGCCGCCTTGCCACGCCCGCGCCCGCTACGCCGCGCACGCCGCCCGACCCTCACCTCGACATTCCGCCAGCCCAGCCCGGGCCCCTCTGGCCCCAACCTCACGCCATGTACAAGCTGCCCCATCTGGACCTGCCACCGTTGCGAGGCGCCGCCGGCACAGTGCAACTGCCCGGCTCCAAAAGCATATCCAACCGGGTGCTGCTGCTGGCCGGGCTGAGCGACGGCACCACGCTGGTACGTGATCTGCTCGACAGCGACGACACCCGGGTCATGCTGGACGCGCTGCGTGCACTGGGTTGCGGCTTGGCGCGCCAGCCCAACGGCGCACTGGCGGTCACCGGGCTGGGCGGCCGGCTTCAGGTGCACCAGGGTGCCCTGTTCCTGGGCAATGCGGGCACGGCGATGCGGCCGCTGACCGCCGCGCTGGCGGTGCTGGCGGCGCTGCAAGGCGGGCAGTTCGAGCTGAGCGGCGTGCCGCGCATGCACGAGCGGCCGATCGGCGATTTGGTGGCCGCGCTGCGCCAGCTGGGTTGTGGCATTGACGAACTGGGGACGCCGGGCTATCCGCCACTGCGCCTGCACGGCACGGCAGGCGGTGTGCTGCAAACCGCCCATGAGATCCGGGTGCGGGGCGATGTTTCCAGCCAGTTCCTGACCGCGCTACTGCTGGCCTTGCCGCTGGCAGCGGCCGATCCCGCCGGCTCCGCCGTGGTCATTGCAGTGGACGGCGAGCTGATCAGCAAGCCCTATGTCGACATCACGCTGAACCTGCTGGCGCGCTTTGGCATCAAAGTGCAGCGCGACGGTTACGCCCGCTTCACGGTGCCGGCGGGCAGCCGCTACCAAAGCCCGGGCGTGATCCATGTCGAGGCCGATGCGTCGTCGGCCTCGTACTTCATCGCCCTGGGCGCGATAGCTGCGGGTCAGGCGCCAGCCGATCCGCCGCTGACCATCCTGGGCCTGGGCCTGGACTCGATCCAAGGCGATATTCGCTTTGTCGAGGCGGCCCGCCTGATGGGCGCAGACATCACCGGCGCACCCGGCCAGCTGACGGTGCGGCGCGGCGCCTGGCCGTTGCGGGCGATCACGCTGGACTGCAACCACATCCCCGACGCCGCGATGACGTTGGCGGTGATGGCGCTGTACGCCGACGGGTGCACCCGGCTCACCAACATCGCCAGCTGGCGCGTCAAGGAGACCGACCGCATCGCCGCGATGGCCGCCGAGCTGCGCAAGGTCGGCGCCACGGTCGTCGAGGGCGCCGATTTCATCGCGATCACACCGCCTGCGGTCTGGACCGTTGCGACCATCCACACCTACGACGACCACCGCATCGCGATGTGCCTGTCGCTGGCCGCCTTCAACCCGCTGGTGGCATCGCCCGGCAGTGAGGTGGGCCTGCGCATCCTCGACCCGGCTTGCGTGGCCAAGACCTTCCCGGACTACTTCGAGACGCTGTTCTCCGTCGCCCGGACCGCCGAGGCCGACATCCCGGTCATCACGATCGACGGCCCGACCGCCTCGGGCAAGGGCACGCTGGCAGCCACGGTGGCCGCCCGCCTGGGCTGGCACCAGCTCGACTCGGGCCTGCTCTACCGCGCCACCGCACTGTCCGCCCATCGCCAGGGCGTGGCTGCGGACGATGAACCCGGCCTGGCCAGCGTGGCCGCCGGGCTGGATTTGCGCTTCGACGGCGAACGGGTGCTGCTGGCTGGCACTGACGTGGCGGCCGATCTGCGGCAAGAGCACGTCGGCAGCATGGCCTCGCGCATCTCGGCCTGGCCCGCGGTGCGCGGCGCGCTGGAGGCGCTGCAATTGGCGTTTCGCCGCCTGCCGGGCCTGGTGGCCGATGGCCGCGACATGGGCACGGTCATCTTTCCGCGCGCACCACTCAAGCTGTTCCTCACCGCCAGCCCTTTGATGCGCGCCGAACGCCGCTATAAGCAATTGATTTCAAAAGGGATTTCTGCTAATCTAAGCGACCTTCGCGCGGACCTGGAGGCGCGTGACGCACGGGATAAAAATCGCGTGATCGCACCGCTAAAACCCGCACAGGACGCGCTGCTGCTCGACAACTCGGGCCTGGGCATCGAGCAATCGGTGGATCAGGTGCTGGCTTGGTGGGCACAGCGCGGGCCGTTTTGAACCTTTCGGGGCTCTGGCGGCTTGAGTACGCTCCGCAAGTTCGGCCTGGCAAGTTTGGCCAGCCAACCCAGCCCGCTGCGCCCGGTTCCCCGTCGTGCCTTGTTGCATGTCGGGGGCTGGGTACGTGGCGATGTTTCACCCTCACCCGCAACCCCGCCGGCCACTGCTCACTTGGTTTTCGCCGGCACCAAGGACCTGTCTGAATGACCGAAGCTCAAATCGATACCGCAGCACCCGCCGGCATGGAAAGTTTTGCCGCACTGTTTGAAGAATCACTGCTCAAGAGCGACCTGCGCGCCGGCGAGGTCATCTCCGCCGAAGTCGTGCGCATCGAGTTCAACCACGTCGTGGTGAACGCCGGTCTCAAAAGCGAAGCCTATGTGCCCATCGCCGAGTTCAAGAA
>JANMXG010000173.1:0-1572 GCA_031394235.1 Betaproteobacteria bacterium | reverse complement strand
GACGCTGCCCTTGAACTCGTTGGTGCCGCTCTTGGTCACGGCGTTGATGTTGGCGCCGGTGTAACCCTTTTGCGTGACGTCGTAGTTGCTGAGGTTGAGCTGCACCGACTGGATCGCATCGATCGAGATCGGCTGCTTGGCCGTGGGCAGGTTGTTGGCCTCCAGGCCGAAGGTGTCGTTGATCGTGACGCCGTCGATCGTCAGCGAGTTGAATCGGCTGTTCTGGCCACCGGCCGAAATCGAGCCGCGCTCCTTGTCGGTCTGGGCGATACGCGGGTCGGTGCGGGCGTAGTCTTGCAGGTTGCGCTGGATCGACGCCAATGCATTGAGCTGCGCATTGCTGACTTGGGTGCCGGCGCCCATGTTGCTGCGGTTGAAGGTCTGGCTGGCGGCCTGGCCAGTGACCACCACCGTGGCCGTGCCGAGTTGGGCGTCCAAGCTCAGGGTTTCACCCAGCGTGACGAAGACCTCGTCGCGCCGGTCGGTCTTGCCGTCCTTGCCGATGCTGACGGTGTAGGGCCCGCCCACGCGCAGGCCTCGGGCGGTGTAGCGGCCTTCGGCGTCAGTGCTGGTGGTGCTGACGGTTTGAGATTGGGTGTAGGTAATGACGACCGTGGCCCCGGCCACCGGCTTGCCGGCGCCATCGGTGACCCGGCCACTGATGGCGCCGGTGGTGTTCTGGGCCAGTGCCGGGGCAGCTACCACCACGGCGACGGCGGCATACAGGGCGGTGCGGGCAAAGTCGCCCCAAGTGTGTTTGTTCATCAACTCGTTCCTGGATAAATTTTTTTAGATTGAAAACATCGAAACACTGCAGCAACCTGGGTCGGACAGACTCTCGGTAGCTTTTGGACAGCAGCACAGCCCCTGTTGCGCCCGACAGGCGGGGATGCAATTTGCTTGCCAATCCAGCGCGGATTGCCGAAAGTCGCCGGCAATTCAGCCGCGGCAGGCCAGGCAGAAGTGTCTGACCGGTCCGTGACAGCTTTGTACGGACTGCGTCCAAAAGGCACCGGGGTTTGCCCGTTGTTGGTGCCCCGCATCACTTGCCGTGGTGCATGCAGCGGCGCCGCGCCGTCAGCGCTGGGTGGGCACCCAGCCTTCCCGGCACGCCCAGACCTGCAGCGCGTCACTGGCGGCGCGGCGGTCCGCCTCGGGCAAAAACGACGCGTCGGCCGCTTCCAGCCCCATGCGCAACAGGTCAGACCAACTGAAACCCGCATTGACCAGGTTGGCCGCCTCGGTGCTGTGGTCCAGGCGAGACATCAGCTGGTTGTCGGTGTGGAACGACAAGCTCACGCCAGCACGCCACAGCGCATGGATCGGGTGCAGCGCCAGCGAGGCCGCCGCGCCGGTGTGCAGGTTGCTGGTGGGGCAGATCTCCAGGTGCACCGCCCGCTGGCGCAGCCCGGCCAGCGCCGCAGCAGCGCCGGGGGCGTGCAGCAGGTCGGCCAGGCGCACGCCATGGCCGATACGCTGGGCGCCCAGGCGCACGGCCTCCAGCACCTGTTCGCCGGCGTCGGCCTCGCCGGCATGCAGCGTCAGCCCCAGCCCGGCGCTGCGCACCCGGGC
>JANMXG010000172.1:0-2043 GCA_031394235.1 Betaproteobacteria bacterium | reverse complement strand
CTTCCTTCTTCGCCGCTTTGATTGTGGTGGCGATACCCATCGCCTCCAAGCGCGAAAAGATAAAGGGCTTGAACAGCTCAAGCGCCATCAGCTTGGGCAGGTCGCACTGGTGCAGCTTGAGCGTCGGACCGACCACGATGACCGAACGGCCCGAGTAGTCCACCCGCTTGCCCAGCAGGTTCTGGCGGAAACGGCCACCCTTGCCCTTGATCATGTCGGCCAGCGACTTCAGCGCACGCTTGTTGGCGCCGGTCATCGCCTTGCCGCGACGGCCGTTGTCGAGCAGCGAGTCCACCGCCTCTTGCAGCATGCGCTTTTCGTTGCGCACAATGATCTCAGGCGCCTTCAACTCCAGCAAACGCGCCAGGCGGTTGTTGCGGTTGATGACACGGCGGTACAGATCGTTCAGGTCCGAGGTCGCGAAGCGGCCGCCGTCCAGGGGAACCAGCGGACGCAGGTCGGGCGGCAGCACCGGCAGGACAGTCATGACCATCCAATGCGGCTTCATGCCACTCTTCTTGAAGGCTTCCATCACCTTCAGCCGCTTGCTGTTTTTCTTGATCTTGAGCTCAGAGCCGGTCAAATCGCCACGCAGGCGCTCGATCTCGACGTCCAGGTCCATGTCGGCCAGCAGTTTCTGCACGCCTTCAGCACCCATCAGCGCAACGAACTCATCACCGAACTCCGTACGCTTGGCGTCAAAGTCCTCCTCGGTCATGATGGAGAACTTCTTCAGCGGCGTCATCCCCGGATCGACCACGACGTAGGCTTCGAAGTACAGCACACGCTCGATGTCGCGCAGCGTCATGTCGAGCACCAAGCCCAGGCGTGACGGCAACGACTTCAGGAACCAGATGTGCGCGCAAGGCGCCGCGAGGTCGATGTGACCCATGCGGTCACGCCGCACCTTGGTCTGGGTGACTTCAACGCCGCACTTCTCGCAGATCACGCCGCGGTGCTTGAGGCGCTTGTACTTGCCGCACAGGCACTCGTAGTCCTTGATCGGGCCGAAGATCTTGGCGCAGAACAGGCCATCACGCTCGGGCTTGAAAGTCCGGTAGTTGATGGTCTCGGGCTTTTTCACTTCACCGAAGGACCACGAGCGGATCTTTTCCGGCGAGGCAATGCCGATCTTGATCGCGTCGAAGTGTTCGTCGGGCGTGAACTGCCGAAACAGGTCCAGTAAACCTTTCATGTATTTCTCCTGTACCTAAGTCGATCAGTTGCGTTCGAGTTCCATGTCGATGCCCAAGGAGCGAATCTCCTTGACCAGGACATTGAACGATTCCGGCATGCCGGCTTCGATGGCGTGTTCGCCCTTGACGATGCTCTCGTAGACCTTGGTGCGACCGTTCACGTCGTCGGACTTGACCGTCAGCATCTCTTGCAGGATGTAGGCTGCGCCATAGGCCTCCAGCGCCCAGACCTCCATCTCGCCAAAGCGCTGGCCACCGAACTGCGCCTTGCCGCCCAGCGGCTGCTGGGTGACCAGGCTGTACGGCCCCGTCGAGCGGGCGTGCATCTTGTCGTCCACCAGGTGGTGCAACTTGAGCACGTGCATGTAGCCCACCGTGGTGGGCCGCTCGAACGGCTCACCGGTGCGGCCGTCGCACAGCTGGGCCTGGGTGCGGGTCGAGGTCAGACCCTTCTTGGCCGCGATGTCGTCCGGGTAGGCCAGCTTGAGCATGGCGCGGATCTCGGCTTCTTTTGCACCGTCGAACACCGGCGTGGCAAACGGTACGCCCTTGGTGAGCTCGCCCGCCATCTCGATGACCTCGGCGTCGCTGAGCGAGTCGATGCTCTCGGTCTTGCCGCCAGACTGGTTGTAGAGCTCATCAAAGAACTTGCGCAACCCGGCGACCTTTTCGATCTCACGGGCCTCGCTTTGCAGCATGTCGCCAATGCGCTGGCCGATGCCCTTGCCGGCCCAGCCCAGGTGCACTTCCAGCACCTGGCCCACGTTCATGCGCGAAGGCACGCCCAGCGGGTTGAGCACGATGTCGCACGGCGTGCCGTCGGCCATGTAGGGCATGTCTTCGACCG
>JANMXG010000171.1:0-2256 GCA_031394235.1 Betaproteobacteria bacterium | reverse complement strand
TTGTCGGTGCAGGCGGGTCAACGTGTGGCGGCCAGCGCGCCGTTGTTCACGCTGGAGTCGGTGGCCGAACAGGCGGCCCGTGCCGAGGCGCAAGACCGGTTGCAGGCCAGCCAGGCCCAGGCCCGCAATACCGACACTGGCCGGCGGGCCGACGAGCTTGCCGTCACCCGGGCCCAGCTGGCCCAGGCCCGCGCCCAGGCCGCGTTGGCGCGCAATGATCTGGCACGCCAGCAGCAACTGGTGCAGCAGGGTTTTGTGTCGGCGGCGCGGCTGGACGACGCCCAAACCGCAGCCACCCAGGCCGCTGCCCGGGTGGCCGAGCTGGACGCCGCACTGCGGGTGGCCGAGCTGCCGTCGCGGCCGGCCGAGCGCGAGGCCGCGCATGCCGCAGCCGGCGCCGCCAGCCAGGCACTGGCGCAAAGCCAGTGGCGATTGGCCCAAAAGGCCCAGACCGCGCCGGTGGCGGCCCTGGTCAGCGAGACCTACTTTCGGGTCGGTGAGTGGGTGCCGGCGGGCGCGCCGGTGCTGGCACTGTTGCCGGCGGGCGCGGTGAAGGCGCGGTTTTTTGTGGCCGAGACCGAGGTCGGCGCGCTGGCGCCGGGCCAGGCGGTGAGCATCCAGTGCGACGGCTGCGGCGCGCCGCTGGCCGGGCGAATCCGGCGCATTGCGTCGCAGGCCGAGTACACGCCGCCTGTGATTTACTCCAACGCCCAGCGCAGCCGGCTGGTGTTCATGGTCGAGGCCTGGCCCGAGCCGGCGGATGCCGGCCGGCTCAAACCGGGTCAGCCGCTGGAGGTGCGGCTGTTGCCCGCCGCAGCGCCGGCGTTGCGGGCCAGCGCGCCATGACGCATGCCGGATCAGCAGCCGAACTTGCAGCCGGACCTGCAGCCGATCCGGCCACCGATCCGCTCAACCCGGCGCAAGCCCCGGCCACAGCCCGTCCGCTGGCGATTGACGTGCGAGGCCTGTGCAAGCGCTACGGCGGCCGGGCCGTGGTGGACCAGGTGGACTTGCAGGTGCAGCGTGGCCGCATCTGCGGATTTCTCGGCCCCAATGGCAGTGGCAAGACCACCACCATCCGCATGCTGTGCGGCTTGCTCACGCCGGATGCCGGCAGCGGCACCTGCCTGGGTCTGGACCTCCGCGCCCAGGCCGCCGCGATCAAGCGCCAGGTGGGCTACATGACCCAGAAGTTCGGCCTGTACGACGACTTGTCGATCCGCGAGAACCTCGACTTTGTCGCCCGCTTGTTCGAGTTGCCCAATCGCCGCGTGGAGGTTGATGCCGCGCTGGCTCGGCTGGGCCTGGAGGCGCGCCAGCGGCAGTTGGCCGGCACACTCTCGGGCGGCTGGAAGCAGCGCCTGGCGCTGGCGGCCTGCCTGCTGCACCACCCGCAACTGCTGCTGCTCGACGAGCCCACCGCCGGCGTTGACCCGAAGGCGCGGCGCGAGTTCTGGGACCAGATCCACCAGCTGGCGGCCGAGGGCATCACGGTGCTGGTCTCCACCCACTACATGGACGAGGCGCTGCGCTGCGACCAGCTCTGCTACATCGCCTACGGCCGGGTGCTGGCCCAGGGCACGGCCGCGCAGATCATCGCGGCGGCAGGCGCCAGCGACCTGGAGGACGCGTTTGTGCGGCTCGTCGGCCAGGCCCAGGACAACTTTGCATGAGCACGCCGTCCGCCAGCCCCCTGCCGCCGGCCGGCCCCGTTCTGCAGGCAAGCCCGACTCTGCCAGCAAGCCCCGTTGCGCCGGCAAGCCCAACTCTGCCGGCCGGCCCCGCAGCACCGGCCTCCGTGCGCCGGGGGCCGCGTTGCTCCTGGCGCCGCGCGCTGGCGATCTTCATCAAAGAGTTCCAGCAGATGCTGCGCGACCGGCTGACATTCGCGATGGCGGTGGGCGTACCGATCCTGCAACTCGTTCTGTTTGGCTACGCCATCAACACCGACCCGAAGGGCCTGCCCACGGTGCTGGTGGCGCAGGACAGCGGCCCGCTGGGGCGCAGCGTGGTGGCGGCCCTGGTCAACAGCGGCTATTTTTCGATCATCAGCACCACCGGCAGCGAGGCCGAGGCCGAGCGGCTGATCGAGCACGGCCAAGCCCAGTTCATGGTGGTGCTGCCCAATGATTTCAGCAGCAAGCTGTTGCGCGGTGAGCGGCCGGCGGTGCTGGTGTCGGTGGACGCCACCGACCCGGCCGCTGGCGGCAATGCCATCGCGGCGCTGGCCGCACTCAACCAGACGGCGCTGCAGCA
>JANMXG010000170.1:0-4737 GCA_031394235.1 Betaproteobacteria bacterium | reverse complement strand
GCTCCCGCTGGCAGCCGGCCGACGCCGGCCGGCTGGGCGCGCCTGCCGGGGCACCGGCGGGCGGCCGGGCTGCTGCCCTGACGGCCCCGTCCGCCCTGGGCGGCGCCCACCGGCGGGCCGCGCAGCCGCTGTGGTTGCTGCCGGCACCGATTGCCCTGGCCGAGCGCGCACAAGGCCCGCTGCTGGACGGCCAGCCGCTGCAACTGCTGGCCGGCCCCGAGCGGCTGGAGTCCGGCTGGTGGGACGCCCAAGGCCCGGCCGTGCGCGACTACTTCATTGCCCAGACCGCCACCGGCGCGCTGGCCTGGATCTACCGCCACCGGCTGCCGGGCGGCGAGACCGGACAAGCCGCGGCATCGGGCTGGTACTTGCAGGGCTTGTTTGCCTGATGTCCCGCTGTGCCGCGCCACCACCGCACCGACGCTGCGCCGGCGCCAAGACCTGGGGCTGCGAAGCTGGGGATCGACCCCGAAGCAGACGCTGCTTACGCTGCCCGCCTATCCCACCCTGACTCTGATGGAGATCGCCATGGCCAACCCCGGCTCGTTTTCGGGCAACCCCAAGACCGAGTGGCTGACCGAGCCCGGCACGGAGGACCGCAACATGCGGCTGCTGGCGGCGTTTTGGTACAAAGATCCTGCTGGGCGAGTCTGGCCGGCGCCCAAGGGGTCGGTCATCAACGGCGCCAGCATTCCGCGGCCGTTGTGGTCCACGGTGGGCAGCCCGTACACCGACGACTACCGCCGCGCGTCGGTGGTGCACGATGTGGCCTGTGATTCACCCAGCGTGCCGCGCAAGGACGCCGATGTGATGTTCTATCACGCCTGCCTGGCGGGCGGCTGCAGCCCGGTCCAGGCCCGGATCCTGTACGCCGGCGTGCGGCTGGGCGCATGGGCATCGGACAACCTGACCGACCGGTCGATGTCGGCCGGCCAACTGCTGTTTCGGGAGCAGATGGGCGTGCCGTTTGTCGACGAGACCTTTCTCAAGGGCAAGCTGTCCGAGATCTCGGCCGACATGAAGGCCCTGCCGGACGACGCCAGCATCGAACAGCTTGACCGGGCGATTGCGCGGCACATCAAGGTCTAGCCCGGCAGGTGCGCCGCCGCGCACCGCCGCGAACCGCCGATCACCGACACTCGGTACTGCACCGCGTCGGACCCGACCGGTGCCCGGTCGCGCCGGCCTTTTCAGTCTCTGTTTTGAACCCTGTTTTGAACCCCTGTCTGGACCCCCATGCACACCGTGCGCCTGGCTGACCCGCGCGACGACAACGCGCTGCAGGGCATCTTCGCGCGTGCGCTGACCGGCGCAAGCTGGTTGCCCCCGGGCGCTGAGCCCGACACCGACTTCAAGCGCAACTCGTCGGGCGAGACGGTGCATGTCTGCAGCGACGCCGCTGGCGTGCTGTTGGGCTTCATCGCGGTCTACGAGCCCGGCTCGTTTGTGCACCACCTGTACGTGGACGCGGCGCACCAGGGCCAGGGCGTGGGCCGGGCGATCCTGGCCGCGGTGGTGGACAGCCGGCCCGACAAGCCCTGGCGCCTGAAGTGCGTGCTCGGCAATACCGCAGCGCGGGCCTTTTACGCCCGCACCGGCTGGCGCGAGACCGAGACCGCGATGGGCAGCCAGGGGCTGTATGTGGTGCTGCGCAAGTGGGCAGCGCCACCCGCTGTCCGAATCGCCTGACCAGCGCGCGGCGGCGGGCCGCAGTCCGCTGGCGCCAGGCCCAAAAGCACGCGCTCAGTCGCCGTTGGACGTGCCATCGATAGGGCGTGCCTTGACCCGCTTGCCCTTGACCGTGCCGGCATTGAGCGCCCGCAAGGCCGCGTCCGCGATGTCGCGGGCCACCGCCACATAGGTCGAAAACTCGTTGACATTGATCTTGCCGATCTGCGCCGCAGCAAAACCTGCTGTGCCCGTCAGGGCGCCCATCACGTCGCCCGGGCGGATTTTTTCCTTCCTGCCGCCCAGGATCTGCAGCGTCACCATCGGCGCCAACAACGGGCCGCTGCCGGTGGCTTTGAGCCCGGCCAGCGGATGGAACTCAACAGGCCGACCTTGCATCTCCTCGATCCGGCCCACCCGGCCCATCTCGTCCAGGCTGGCCAGGCTGAAGGCCCAACCCTCGGCATCGGCGCGGCCGGTGCGGCCGACGCGGTGGGTGTGCAACTCGGCCTCGGGGCTGATGTCGACGTTGATCACCGCCTCCAGGTCGCTGATGTCCAAGCCGCGGGCCGCCACATCGGTGGCCACCAGCACCGGGCAGCTGCGGTTGGTGAACTGCACCAGCACCTGGTCGCGCTCACGCTGCTCCAGGTCGCCGTGCAGCGCCAGCGCGGCAATGCCCTGGCCTTGCAGCACGGCCACCAGGTCGCGGCACTGCGCCTTGGTGTTGCAAAACGCCAGCGTGCGCTCGGGCCGGTAGTGGTTGAGCAGCAGGCCGACCGCGTGAAGGCGCTGGGCCTCGGTGACCTCGTAAAAACGTTGGCGGATCTGGGTGGCGGTGGGTTGCTCGACCAGCTTGACCTCGCGTGGATTGCGCAGGAACTTTCGGCTGATCTGGGCGATGCCCTCAGGATAGGTGGCCGAGAACAGCAAGGTCTGGCGAGTGCGCGGGCACAGCGCCGCGATCTTGACAATGTCGTCCATGAAGCCCATGTCGAGCATGCGGTCGGCCTCGTCCAGCACCAGGGTCTTGAGGGCGCCCAGCGGCAACGTGCCGCGGTCCAGGTGGTCAACGATGCGCCCGGGTGTGCCCACGACGATGTGTGCACCGTGCGCCAGGCTGTCCAATTGGGTGCGGATCGGCACGCCGCCGCACAAGGTCAGGGCCTTGATGTTGTCCTCGGCGCGGGCCAGCCGGCGGATCTCCTGAGTGACCTGGTCGGCCAGCTCGCGGGTGGGGCACAGCACCAGGGCCTGGGTGGGCGCCACGCCGCCGACGAGCCGCGGGTTCAACTTGGCCAGCAGCGCCAGTGCAAATGCAGCGGTCTTGCCGCTGCCGGTCTGGGCCTGCGCGATCAGGTCATGGCCGGCCAGGGCCAGCGGCAGCGCCGCCGCCTGGATCGGTGTCATCGCCAGGTAGCCCAGCTGCTGCAGGTTGGCCAGCGTGGCGGGCGTCAGCGGCAAGGTGCCGAACGACAGCCCGGGGCGGTGGGCCGGGGCGGCGGCCACGGTGACAGTGGCGTGGACGGACTTGGCAGGGGATTCAGTCATGGCTGATTGTCGGCGATCGTCCTGGGGTGAACCCTCAGCCAGCCAGCGTGCGGCGCTGCTGCCAGCCCGCTCCGCCCGTACCGGTTGCGCGCAAGCCCGCGTAAATACGGGGGCAGGTCAGGCACGCAAATCGCTATCGTCGATTGATGGCACCCCAGAGATCCGAGCGACGCCCGGGCCGTGGTGCCCTTTTGCAGGAGCAAGTCATGGGTGGATTTAGCGGCCGCAAGGCCTGGCCAAGCACGGCACTGGCCGGCGCGGGTGCCGTGGTGGTGGCGGTCGTGGCCGTGGTGTTGCAGGGCTGCGGCGGCAGCGATTCGGAGCCAGAAGACATCAGCTGCGCCGTGACCACCGCCACCGGCAACATCACGGTGGGCTCCGGCCTGCCGGGTGATCCGGCCGCGCCCGAGCCTTCGTCGGGCTACAACAAGGGCAAGCAGGGCCTCAAGGCCAAGAGCTACATGGTGGTCACCGCCAATCCGCAGGCCAGCAAAGCCGGCTGCAGCGTGCTCAGGGCCGGTGGCAGCGCGGTGGACGCGGCAGTGGCGGTGCAGATGGTGCTGGGCCTGGTCGAGCCGCAAAGCAGCGGTCTGGGCGGCGGTGCGTTCATGCTGCATTACGACGCGGCCACCAAGGCGGTGGTGTCCTACGACGGCCGCGAGACCGCGCCCGCCGCCGCCAGCGAGAACTACCTGCGTTGGATCGACGACGCCACCGGCCAGACCGCGCCGCTGCCCAATGTGCGCGCCAGCGGCCGTTCGATCGGCACGCCGGGTGCCGTGCGCATGCTGGGCCTGGCGCACAGCGAGTACGGGGCAATGCCCTGGAAAGATTTGTTCCAGCCCGCCATCGCGCTGGCCACCGACGGTTTTCCGATCAGCGGCCGCATGGCCGACGCAATTGCCGGCGCTCGCACCAACTTCTCGCGTGATGCCGAGGCCAGCGCAACCTACCTCAACACCGACGGCACGGCCAAAGTGCTGGGCACGGTGTTCAGGCTGCCGGCCTATGCCGCATCGCTCAACGCGCTGGCTGCCGGCGGTGCCGATGCGCTCTACACCGGCGCGCTGGCCCAGGCCATCGTCAGCAAGATCGGCGCCACCGTGGGTGCCGACGGTGTGCCCATCACCCCGGGCAAGACCACACTGGCTGATTTGGCCGGTTACCAGGCCAAGAAGCGCGAGCCGGTCTGCACCACTTACCGCATCTACTGGGTCTGCGGCATGGGGCCGCCGTCGTCGGGGGGCATCACCATCGCCAGCACGCTGGGCGTGCTGGAGAACTTCTCGCTGTCCACGCTCGCACCCGCGGCGGTTGACGCCTTTGGCGGCAAGCCGTCGGTGATGGGCGTGCACCTGATCAGCGAGGCCAACCGCCTGGCCTATGCCGACCGCGACAAGTACATCGCCGACACCGACTTTGTCGCGTTGCCCGGCGGTAGCACGGCGGCCATGCTGGACAAGGCTTATTTGCGCGGCCGTGCCGACCTGATCAGCTTTGGCAAGAGCATGGGCACGG
>JANMXG010000169.1:0-3707 GCA_031394235.1 Betaproteobacteria bacterium | reverse complement strand
GGGCCGATCCTGGGCCAACGGGGGTGACGGCAGCGCCCAGCTATCCTGCGGGCCATGTACGTGTCCTTCTTCGGCCTGCAGCAGGCGCCGTTCTCGATTGCGCCCGATCCGCGCTACCTGTTCATGAGCGAGCGCCACCGCGAGGCGCTGGCCCACCTGCTGTATGGCGTGGGCGGTGGCGGTGGCTTTGTGCTGCTGTCCGGCGAGATCGGTGCGGGCAAGACGACCGTCTGCCGCTGTTTCCTGGAGCAGGTGCCGGCTGGGTGCCAGGTGGCCTACATCTTCAACCCCAAGCTGACCGTGACCGAACTGCTGCAGTCGGTCTGCGATGAGTTCGGCATCCACGTGCCGGCGCAGCCTGCGGGCCTGGCAACAGTCAAGACGTACATCGATCTGCTCAACACCCACCTGCTGGCCGCCCACGCCAAGGGCCGCCAGTGTGTGCTGGTGATCGATGAGGCGCAGAACCTGTCGGCCGAGGTGCTGGAGCAGTTGCGCCTGCTGACCAACCTGGAGACCAACGAGCGCAAGCTGCTGCAGATCATCCTGATCGGCCAGCCCGAGTTGCGCGACATGCTGGCCGACGCCGGCCTGGAGCAGCTGGCGCAGCGCGTGATTGCCCGCTACCACCTGGGTCCGCTGACCGCGCCGGAGACCGCCGCCTACCTGGCGCACCGGCTGGCGGTGGCCGGCCGCAGCGGTGCCGTGCCGTTCGATACCGCGGCACTGCGCCGCATCCACCAGCGCAGCGGCGGTGTGCCGCGCCGCATCAACCTGCTGGCTGACCGGGCCTTGCTGGGCGCCTACGCCGGAGGCCAGGCCCAGGTGGGCCGGCGCATCGTCGACCGCGCCGCGGCGGAGGTGTTCGATACCGGGCGGGCACCCCAGGGTGCGGGCCGCTGGCGCTGGGCTGGGGTGGCTGCCGGGGGCGTGGTGGGCGGCGCCTTGCTGGTGCTGCTGGCGCTGCGCGCCGGGCCGTGGGGGCGTGTGGGTGGCGAGCCGGCTGCGCCCATCTTGGCGGCAGCCCGGACATCGGCTGCGGGGTCGGCAGCGTTACGGCCGGCAATGGCACCGGCGGCGTCTGCCGGCGCCAGTGCCCAAGCGGCGGTTGCCCCGGCCAGTGCCGGCACGCTGCTGCCGGCCGACGCGAGGGTTGCCGCTGTGCCCGAACTGGATCTGACGCTGGGCCTGGGGATGTTCCCGAGCGACGAGGCGCCGGCCTGGCGCAGCCTGGCCGCGCTGTGGGGGGTGGATGCCGCAACGCTGGGTGATGCCGACCCTTGCCAGGCGGTGCGCGCCCACCAGTTGCGCTGTTTCCGCACCAGCAGCGGCACGCTGGACTTGTTGCGCCAGCTCAACCGCCCGGCGCTGCTGCAGTTGCATGGGCCTGGGGCCCAGGTCCGGGTGGCGCGGCTGGTCGGCCTGGGCAGCCAGCGTGCGGTGCTGGCCACAGACGGGCAGGTTGTCAGCGTGCCGGTGGACGCGCTGGCGCGGGTCTGGCGCGGCGGGTTTGCCACGCTTTGGCGTACGCCGGCGGGCTATGTCGAACTGCTGCAGCCGGGTGCACGCGGACCAACGGTCGATAGCCTGGCGCAGCGGCTGGCGGTGGTGCAACGGGCGCCTCCACCGCCGCCCGGCCAGACGCTGTCCGGCGCGCTGGCGGATCGGCTGGCGGGCTTTCAAGTGGCGCAGAGCCTGCGCCCCGACGGCATTGCCGGGCCCACCACGTTCATGCAATTGAACCGGGTGCAAGGCGTGGTCGAGCCGCGCCTGAGCCCTGACCCGCAGGAGCGATAGCCGATGTCCTACATCCTGGACGCCTTGCGCCGGGCCGAAGCCGAACGCCAGCGTGGCACTGTGCCGGGCCTGCACGCCCAACCGGCGACCGGCACACTGCCTGCCGGTCCGGACGGGCCCCACACTGCGCAGCGCAGTTGGCGCCCCGGTACCTGGGCCCTGGCCGGCTTGCTGCTGGCAGGCCTGCTGGCAGCCGCCGCGGGGCTGGGTTGGTTGCTCAAGCCGACACCCGCGGTCGTTGTGGGCACGCTGCCGACCGCGCCGCCACCGGCTGCGGTGCGCAGCGCCGTGCCCGCTGTGCCGCCACAGGCCGCTGCGCTGGCGGGCGGTGGGGCGCAGGCGCGACTGCCGGCACCGGCATTGGCACTGGCACCGGCACCGGCACCGGCACCGGCCGCGGTCGCGCCCGTTGTGCCGCGGATCAGCCCGGAGGCCCGGCCGTCCACCGACCCGGCCGCAGCCCCGACCCGGCCGCTGGTGTCGACAGCGCCTGCCACCGCCGTGGCTGCGCCAGCGCCTACCGCCGCTTTGCCGGCGCCAACCGCCGCACCGGCTGCATTGGCACTGGCTGCAGCTGCGCCCGTCGGCGCCGGTCCCGGCACAGCGTCCGCCCGCCTGCCCACCCTGGCCGAGCTGCCAGAGGCCCTGCGCCGCGAGGTGCAGCCGCTCAACCTGGGCGGCTCGGTTTATGCCGAGCAACCGCCACTGCGCATCGTGATCATCAACGGCCAGGTGTTCCACGAGGGTGACAAGCCCCTGCCGGAGCTGCAGGTGCAGCAGATCCGGTGGAAGTCGGTGGTCTTCAGCGTGCGTGGCCAGCGCTTCGAGGTGCCGCTGTAAGCGGTGTGCAGCTAGGGGTTAGCGCGCAACGGCGGGTCTGCATGCATCGTCAAGAATCCGGGCGTTGACCCGTCAAGCCGGCGCAGCCGCGCTGCACGGCTGCACGGCTGCCCCGAAGACAGCCCCGAAGACAGCCCCAGAGGAGTATCCATGCATTATTTCGTCACCGGCGCCACCGGTTTTATCGGCAAACGGCTTGTCAAGGCGCTGCTGGCGCGGCGCGGCACCAAGGTCAGCTTCCTGCTGCGATCTGGCAGCGAGGCCAAGCTGGCCGACCTGTACAGCTTCTGGGGGGTCAGCAAGAGCCGGGCGGTGCCGGTCAGTGGTGACCTGACCAGCAAAAAGCTGGGGGTCAGCGCTGATGATTTGAAAGCGCTGAAGGGCCAGATCACTGGCGTCTACCACCTGGCGGCGGTCTACGACCTGGGCGCCGACGAGGACAGCCAGGTCGCGGTCAACATCGACGGCACCCGCAACATGGTGGAATTTGCCAAGGCGATCGATGCTGGCCATGTGCACCATGTCTCATCGATCGCTGCCGCCGGTCTGTACGAAGGTGTGTTCCGCGAGGACATGTTCAGCGAGGCCGAGGGCCTGGACCACCCGTACTTCATGACCAAGCACGAGAGCGAAAAAATCGTGCGCACCGAGTGCAAGATCCCGTGGACGGTGTACCGCCCGGCGCTGGTGGTGGGTGATTCGACCACCGGTGAGATGGACAAGATCGACGGCCCGTACTACTTTTTCAAGCTGATCCAGCGCATGCGCCAGCTGCTGCCACCGTGGATGCCGTCGATGGGGCTGGAGGGAGGGCGCATCAACATCGTGCCGGTGGATTTCGTGGTTAAGGCGCTCGACCACATCTCGCACAGCAAGACCGAGTTGGGCGGCAAGTGCTTCCACCTGGTCGACCCCGAGGGTTACCGGGTGGGCGACGTGCTGGACATTTTTGCCAAGGCCGCGCACGCGCCCAAGATGAATGTCTTCATCAATGCCGCGCTGCTGGGCTTTGTCCCCAAGAGCGTCAAGAAGGGCTTGATGGCGTTGGCGCCGGTGCGCCGGGTCTACCA
>JANMXG010000168.1:0-15699 GCA_031394235.1 Betaproteobacteria bacterium | reverse complement strand
GGTCTTGGCCTCGGCGTCAAAAAACACCCGCACTTCCAGCTCGGTCTGGCCCTCGTAGAGCGCGTTGTTGTCCAGCGCCTCAAAACGCAGCTTGTCGCAGGCGTCCGACGCGTTGGACACCAGCTCGCGCACAAAGATCTCCTTGTTGGAGTACAGCGAGTGGGTGACGAGGTGCAGGATCTGCTTGACTTCGGCCTGGAAGGCGTGGGTTTGTTTGGTCATGGTGGCTTGAGCTCGGGAAGGTGTCGAAAAAATCGGTGCAGTGGGTGGACGACCGGCCGGCCTGAACCCCGCTGGGCCGCAACCATACTCTTTCGATCTTGGGGCCACTTGAGGCGTTTCAAGTGCAATGCCACTACCGGGACGGCGCCGGCCAGATGTCGTGGCATGCTTGCGGCCTCGCCTGCCCTGGCATCCCCGCAAATCCTGACATGGCCGACGCGCCCACCTTGCCTACCGCCGCCCTACCCGCTGCGGCCGTCCGGCCCGCCGGCACGCTGTCTGGCCTGAGGATCGACCGTGGCGCGGCGCTCAAGCGCCGGCGCCGCCGCTGGCCCTGGGTGCTGGGGGCGCTGCTGGTCGCCGCTGGCGCCGCCGCGCTGCTGATGCCGCGCAAGACCGAGGTGCAGGTCAGCGCGGTGCTGGCGGCCTACCCGTCACAGCAGTACGCCGACCTGACCGCCTCGGGCTATGTGGTGGCGCAGCGCCGGGCATCGGTGGCCAGCAAGGGCACCGGCCGGCTGATCGAGTTGCGGGTGCGCGAGGGCAGCGTGGTCAAGCAGGGCGAACTGCTCGGCCGGCTCGACGCCAGCGATGTGCAAGCCGCCGTAGCCGCCAGCCAGTCTGGCGTGCTGCAGGCCCAGGCCGGCCGGGTGCAGGCCGAGGCCGCACTGGGCCAGGGCGGGGCCGAGTTGGACAACGCACAGGTCGAGCTCAAGCGCCAGCAAGACCTGGCCGCCCAGGGCTTCATCTCGCCACAGGCGGTGGACGGCGCGCTGCGCCGGGTGGCGGTGGCGCGCTCGGCGCTGGCCAGCCAGCAGGCCGCGGTGGCGGCCGCCCAGGCAGGCATCGGGCTGAGCCAGGCGCAGGTGCGTTTGCAGCAGGTCAACCAGACCAATACCGAGATCCGGGCGCCGTTTGATGGCGTGGTGCTGATCAAGAACGCCAATGTGGGCGACATGATCACGCCGTTTTCCAGCGCCAGCGGCACCTCGGGCGCGGTGGTGACGATGGCCGACATGCGCACGCTGGAGGTCGAGGCCGATGTGTCCGAGAGCAACGTGGCGCGCATCAAGCCTGAACAGCCGGTGGAAATCACGCTGGATGCGCTGCCCGAGATTCGGTTTCGCGGCAACGTGTCGCGCATCGTGCCCACGGTGGACCGGGCCAAGGCCACGGTGATGACCAAGATCCGCTTCGAGGCGCTGGACCCCCGCATCCTGCCCGAGATGAGCGCCAAGGTCAGCTTCCTGACCCGGCCGGCCACCGCCGAGGACCAGAAGCCGGTGATCGCCGTCAACCCCAAGGCGATTGCCGAGCGCAACGGCAAGACGCTGGTGTTCCGGATGGTCGGCGACAGCGTCGAGCCGGTGCCGGTGACGCTGGGCCGCAAGATCGGCGACCTGCAAGAGGTGGCTGGCACCTTGAAACCCGGCGAACGGGTGGTCTTGAACCCGGCCGACGCGCTGAAGGCCGGCCTCAAGGTCACGGTGACCGCCAAATGACGGCGCTGATCCGCATCAGCCACCTCAGCAAGGGCTATGTGCGGGGCGGCCAGGCGATTCCTGTGCTGCTTGATATCAACCTGGACGTGGCCCGCGGCGAGTTCGTCGCGCTGATGGGCCCCAGCGGGTCGGGCAAGAGCACGTTGCTGAACCTGATCGCCGGCATCGACAAGCCCAGCGCCGGCACCATAGCGATCGACGGTGTCGATATCGCGGGCCTGAGCGAGGGCCAACTCGCCGACTGGCGCGCCGCCAACGTCGGCTTCATCTTCCAGTTCTACAACCTGCTGCCGGTGCTGTCGGCCTTCGACAACGTCGAGTTGCCGCTGCTGCTGACCGGCCTGTCGTCGCGCGAGCGGCACGACCGGGTTGCCGCCATGCTGGACCTGGTGGGCTTGACCGACCGGGCCGACCACTACCCGAGCGAGCTGTCGGGCGGCCAGCAGCAGCGGGTGGCGATTGCGCGAGCACTGGTGACCGACCCGGTGCTGATCGTCGCCGACGAGCCCACCGGCGACCTGGACCGCACCACCGGCGAAGAGGTGCTGTCCCTGCTGGACCAGCTGGTGCACGAGCTGGGCAAGACCATCGTGATGGTCACCCACGACCCCAAGGCCGCAGCCCGCGCCGGCCGCATGGTGCACCTGGAAAAAGGCGTGCTGGTGGACGAGGCGCCTGAGCCGGTCAGCCGGGCTTAGCCATGTTCTTGTTCAAGCTGCTGCTGAAAAACGCCTTCCGCCACAAGCTGCGCACGCTCTTGACGATGGTCGGGCTGGTGGTGGCGATCAGCGCCTTCGGCCTGTTGCGCACCATCGTCGACGCCTGGTATGCCGGGGTCGAAGGCAGCTCCAGCACCCGGCTGATCACCCGCAGCAACATCTCGCTGACCTTTGCGCTGCCGCTGAACTACGCCCAGCGCCTGCGCGCGGTGGAGGGCGTGACCCAGGTCAGCTGGTCAAACTGGTTTGGTGGCGTCTACGTCACCGAGCGCAACTTCTTTCCGCAATTTGCGGTGGACCCGGCCACCTACCTGCCGCTGTACCCCGAGTACAAAATCGACGAGGCGCAAAAACTGGCCTTCCTGCGCGACCGGCAAGGCGTGCTGGTGGGCCGCAAGCTGGCGACCAAGTTCGGCTGGAAGCTGGGCGACCAGATTCCCCTGCGCGGCACCATCTACCCCGGCACCTGGACCTTCACGCTGCGCGCCATCTGGGACGGCGCTGATGCCAAGACCGACGAAAGCCAGCTGCTGATGCACTGGAGCTACCTCAACGAGTCGGTGCGCCAGCGCGCACCGCGCCGGGCCGACGCGGTGGGCGTCTACATCCTGGGCATCGACGAACCCAACAATGCGGCTTGGGTGAGCCAGCGGGTGGACAAGCTGTTCGCCAACTCACTGGCCGAGACCATGACCGAGACCGAGGCCGCGTTCCAGCTCAGTTTCGTCTCGATGAGCGAGGCCATCCTGGTGGCAGTGCAGGCGGTCAGCCTGATCATCGTGCTGATCATCATGGCGGTGATGGCCAACACCATGACCATGACCGCGCGTGAGCGCCTGGCCGAGTACGCCACGCTCAAAGCACTCGGCTTTTCGCCCGGCTTCGTGGTGCGGCTGCTGTTTGGCGAGAGCCTGCTGATCGCTGCGATCGGCGGCGTGGCCGGACTGCTGCTGACGATCCCGCTGGCCGCCGCCTTCCGCAGCGCAGTGGGCACGCTGTTTCCAGTGTTCCAGGTCTCGACCCTGACGATGGCGTTGCAACTGGCGGCGGCGCTGGGGGTGGGCACGGTGGCCGCCGCCTGGCCGGCCTGGCGCATGAGCCGGATCGACATCGTGGCGGGGCTGCGTCATGTGGGCTGAGACCGAGGCTTGCGGCGCATGAAAGCCGTCCCGTTCAGCTACGTCGCCCGCAACCTCTGGGTGCGGCGCGTCACCACCGCGCTGACGGCCGGTGGCATGGCGCTGGTGGTGTATGTCTTTGCCACCGTCTTGATGATGAGCGAGGGCATCCGCTCGACCCTGGTGGCCACCGGCCAGCCCGACAACGTGATGGTGCTGCGCAAGGGCGCCAATGCCGAGATCAACAGCGGCATCGAGCGCAACCAGGCCAACATCCTGGCCACCCTGCCCGGCATCGCCACCGACGCGCAGGGCCGGCCGCTGCTCAGCGCCGAGCCGGTGGTGCTGATCAGCCTGCCCAAGCGCAGCAACGGCAAGCCCAGCAACGTGACGGTGCGCGGCACGTCCGAGCTGGGCTTGCAGTTGCGCCCGGGCGCCCGGATCGTCGAAGGCCGGATGTTTCGTCCCGGCACCGCCGAGATCGTGGTCGGCCAGGCCACCGCGGCCGGTTTTGCCGGCATCGACATCGGTGCGTCGCTGCGCTTTGCCGGCCGGGACTGGCTGATCGTCGGCCGCATCGATGCCGGCCGCAGCGGCTTCGACTCCGAAATCTGGGGCGACGCCGAGCAGATGCTGCAAGCCTTCCGGCGTCAGGCCTACTCGATCGTCGTCTTCCGCCTCACCGAGCCGGGCCTGTTCGAGGCCACCCAGGCCCGGATCGAGGCCGACCCGCGGCTGGCCCTGGAGGCCAAGCCCGAGGTGCGGTTTTATGCCGAGCAGAGCGAGGCGCTGGCCACCTTCATCAGCATCCTGGGCCTGAGCCTGGCGGTGATCTTCTCGATCGGCGCGGTGGTGGGCGCGATGATCACGATGTTTGCCGCGGTGGCGTCGCGCATCGGCGAGATCGGCACGCTGCGGGCGCTGGGCTTTCGGCGGGGCGCGGTGCTGGCCGCGTTCATGGCCGAGTCGCTGCTGCTGTCGGCCGTGGGGGGTGTGGTCGGCCTGGCTGCAGCCAGCGTGATGCAGACGGTGAACGTGTCGACCACCAACTTCCAGACCTTTGCTGAACTGGCGTTCAAGTTTGTGCTGACGCCGCAAATCGCCTGGCAGGCGCTGGCCTTTGCGCTGGCCATGGGCGTGGTGGGCGGCTTTATCCCGGCCTGGCGGGCGGCGCGGCTGGAAATCGTGGCGTGCTTGCGGGCGGCTTGACCTGCCGCCGCCCACCCGAAGCGCCTGCGCTGCCTCTCAGGGGACACACCGCCCGCGGCCCGGCCAAGCCGGTTGCGCGGCGGCTGCTTGGCGCCAACCGCTCAGGCAGCGTGGTACGGCGACGGATCAAACTGCTTCAAGGTCAACGCCCGCCACACCCGCTCCGCCGTCACCGGCATCTGGATGGCCTCGGCCGCCGCACCCAGACCGGCGTGGTCCAGCGCGTCGATCACCGCATTGACCACCGCCGGCGTGGCGCCGATGGTGCCCAGCTCGCCCACGCCCTTGACGCCCAGCGTGTTGGTCTTGCAGGGCACCGAGGTGTCGAACGCGGTCTTGAAGCCCAGAAACCCGTCGGCATGCGGCATGGCGTAGTCCATGAAACTGGCGCTTTGCAGCTGGCCGGTCTCGGCGTCGTAGGCCACCCGCTCGCACAGCGCCTGGCCGATGCCCTGCACCGCGCCGCCTTCGACCTGGCCCTGCACGATCGTCGGGCTGACGACGCGCCCGATGTCGTTGACCGAGGCATAGGCCACCACCGCCACCTCGCCGGTGGCAGGGTCGAGCTCGACCTCGCAGATGTGGCAGCCGTTGGGCCAGGTGGGCCCGCCGGCCGAGCTGGTACTGTCGACATGGATGCGGGCTTGCGGCTGGCGCGCCGCCAGCTCGAACAGGCCGATGCCTAGGTCGGTGCCGGCCACGTTGAAGCGGCCTTCGCGGTATTCGATGTCGGCGGCCGGGGCTTCCAGTGCCTCGCCCGCCAGGGCCTTGGCCTCGTCGATGGTGCGGCGCGACGCCACGTCCACCGCCGAGCCGCCGGTGAACAGCGAGCGCGAGCCGGCGCTGCCAAACCCATTCGCGCGGTCGGTATCGCCTTGCAGCACCCGGATGCGGTCGATCGGCACCTCAAACACGTCCACCGCCAGCTGCGCGTAGCTGGTGGCGATGCCCTGGCCCATCGCCTGCGTGGCCGAGCCCAGCTCGACCAAGCCATCGGCGGTGACGTTGACGGTCACACGCTCTTCCATCGCGTTGCCGCCGGTCCATTCCAGAAACGTGGCAATGCCGCGGCCGCGCAGCTTGCCTTGAGCCTGCGAGGCGGCACGCCGGGCGGCAAAACCGTGCCAGTCGGCCAGCATCAGCCCCTGGTCGAGGATCTGCTCAAAGCTGCCGCTGTCGTAGAGCTGGCCCATCGGGTTCTTGTAGGGCATCTGCTCGGGGCGGATCATGTTGCGGCGGCGCAGCTCGGCCGGGTCCAGGCCCAGCTTGCGCGCAGCCGCGTCCATCAGCCGCTCAGTCAGGTAGATCGCCTCGGGCCGGCCGGCACCACGGTAGGCCCCGGTCGGCGTGGTGTTGGTCATCACCGCGGTGAAATGCAGGTCGACCACCGGGATGTCGTAGATGCTGGTTGAGACCCACGGCCCGATCAGGCACTGGATCGCCACACCGGTGCCGGTGGCATAACCGCCGACATTGGCAAAACCGCGCACCCGCAGCGCCAGCGCGCGGCCCTGGGCGTCGAGCGCCAGCTCGGCCCGGCTGGTGACGTCGCGGCCGTGCACCGCGGCCAAAAACTCCTCGATCCGGTCGGCCCGCCACTTGACGGGCCGCTTGAGTTGTCGGGCCGCAAAGGCCACCGCGATGTCCTCAGGGTAGATGCCGGTCTTCATGCCGAAGCCGCCACCGACATCGCCGACCAACACCCGCACGTCGGCCACCGCCAGCCCGGGCAGCGCAGCGACCAGCCCGCTGCGGACGGCAGTCGGCATCTGGCTGGACAGGCGCACCACCAGGCGGCCATCGTCAGCGTTGACGAATGCACTGACGCTGCGCGGCTCGATCGGGCTGGGCGCGAGGCGCTGGTTGCAGACATCGACTGAAACCGTGTGCACCGCCGCCGCAAAGGCCGCCTCGGTGGCCACCGCGTCGCCGTGGCGCATGGCCGCAGCGATGTTGTCGGGTGCGTCGTCGCACAGTTGGGGCGCGCCGGGCCGCATGGCCGCGAAGGCATCCACCACCGCGGGCAGCTCTTCGTAGTCGACCCAGACCGCCTCGGCGGCGGCCGACGCTTCAGCGACCGAACTGGCCACCACGGCGGCCACCGCCTCGCCAACAAAGCGCACACGGTCTGGCGCCAGCGCGTGGCGCGGCGCCGACGTGCCGGGTTGGCCGTTCGGTCTGGGGAACGCCGATGGACCGGGCATGGCATTGACCCCCGCGGCCACCAGGTCGGCGCCGGTATAGACCGCCACCACCCCAGGCAAGGCCAGTGCTGCCGCCGTATCGATGCCGACAATGCGGGCATGGGCATAAGGGCTGCGCAGGAACACCAGATAGGTTTGGCTCGGCAGGGTCACGTCGTCGGTGAACTGGCCACGGCCGGTGATCAGCACCGGGTCCTCGATGCGGCGCACGGCGTGGCCGCTGCCAAATCGGCCCACGTCCAGGCCGGAGTTCAGCGGCGCGCTCATGCGGAGGCTCCGGCCACAGCGCCGGACATCACGCCGGCCGCCTGCTTGACCGCCGCCACGATGTTGACGTAGCCGGTGCAGCGGCACAGGTTGCCCTCCAGCGCATGCTGGATCTCAGCTTCGGTGGGTTGCGGTGTCTTGGCCAGCAGGCAGGCCGCCGTCATCATCATGCCGGGGGTGCAAAAGCCGCACTGCAGGCCGTGGCAGTCCATGAAGGCCTGTTGCAGCGGGTGCAGCGTGTCGCCCTGCGCCAGGCCCTCGACGGTGGTGACGCGGCAACCCTGGGCTTGCACCGCCAGCAGACTGCAACTCTTGACGGCGTTGCCGTCGATCAGCACGGTGCAGGCACCGCATTGCGCGGTATCGCAGCCGGCGTGGGTGCCGGTCAGCGCCAGCGGACCGCGCAGCAGGTCGATCAACAAGGTGGCGGGCGCCACCTCGGTGGCCACGGCTTGGCCGTTGACCTCGAGTTTCAAAGAAATCATGCCAAGTCTCCGGGACAAAACGGTCAGGCGGCATGGTAGCGGCAAGACCGCCGGGGCGCAGCGCAGCGGCCACTGCGCCGCCGCCGCGGCCCGGGTTGCGCCGGCAGATCGATCAGATGCGGCGGCTGAACACCTTCACGGCAACGCCCAAAATCACCGCCAGGACCAGAGCACCGAGCAACCAGGCGCGGTTGTCACGCACCAATTGCACGGTTCGAAGCAGTGGCTCCTGCAGTGCGCGCAGGTCGGCCTGGGGCACGGCGGCACCACTGCTGTCAGTGCGCAGCCCGCGCGGGTCTCCACGGGCACCGTCGCCGATGTCGCCTGCCGCTTGCACCCAGTCCCGCAAAGGCCGCTGCCGCACAGTCTGCGGCAGCGGCAGACTGGCATCCGTGCCGAGCAGGGCGCTGGCCGTCGCCAGTGCGGACCCTGCTGGCGCAACGGGCTGGCGGCCAGACATCTGCAGCAGCAGATCGAGGTTGTCCTGGTCGCGGGTGCGGTTGAGGGTCAGCGCGTTTTCCAGCGTGGTTGCGCCGGTCGCTGTGCCACTGCGCACCGCGATGGCATCCGCAGCGCCCGCGCTGCCAACCACAGCGCCAAACCCGGGCATAGGCGCAACCGCCATCAGCAGGCCCACCAAGGCAAGCCCTCGGATAAAACGGCCTGGTGGGGCATCAACAGGCGGGACGGGCTGAAGCGCAGAGGGCAAAACCGGCGACCTCAAAAAGTGGAAATCCAGCTGGCGCAGTGCACGGCCCAGGTGCCGCCAGGCCGGCTAGACCAACACCTCGATGCAGCTGGGGTGGCCCAGAAACGCCTGCGGGCTGGCACTGGCGCCATACGCCCCGGACTGGAACACCACCACCAGGTCGCCAGGCGCTGCCACTGGCAAGTCCATGCGGTCAGCCAGCAAGTCCAGCGGTGTGCACAGCGGGCCCACGACCGACGCAGTTTCGCGCAGACCACCGTCCTGCCTGTTGCCGATCGTCACCGGATAGTTCTTGCGGATGATCTGCCCAAAATTGCCCGACGCCGACAAATGGTGGTTCAGCCCACCGTCGGTGACCAGAAAGACCTGGCCGCGGGACACCTTCCGGTCCAGGATTCGGGTGACATAGACACCGGCCTCGCCAACAAGGTAACGCCCGAGCTCGATCACCAGGCCGGCCAGCGGCATGTCGGTGCGGGCGCGCTCACACAGGGCCGCCAGGTTGTCGGCAATCGGCGCCAGGTCCAGCCGCCGCTCGCCCGGAAAATACGGAATGCCAAACCCGCCACCCAGGTTGAGAAACCGCACCGGCTGCGGGCAGGCATCGGCCAGGCGCAGCGCCAGCGCATAGGACTTTTGCTGGGCCTCGCAGATCGATTCAGCACGCAGGTTTTGAGATCCGGCAAACAGATGGAAGCCCTCAAAGGCCAGGCCCCCGTCCTGCACCCGCGCCAGCAACTCGGGCATCTGCTCGACGTCCACCCCGAACTGCTTGGGCCCACCGCCCATCTTCATGCCCGAGCCCTTGACCTCGAAGTCGGGGTTGACGCGCACCGCAACCCGTGCCGGCAGGCCCAGCTCATCTGACAGGCGCGACAACAACACCACCTCGCGCATCGACTCGATGTTGATCAGCACCTTGGCGGCCACCGCCTGACGCAGCTCGGCCTCGCGCTTGCCCGGCCCGGCAAAGCTGATCTCGGCCGGGTCCGCGCCGGCATCGAGTGCAACCTTGAGCTCGCCACCAGACGCCACGTCGATGCCGTCCACCAGCCCGGCCATCAATCCGACCCCGGCGGGCCTCGGGGTGGCTTTCATCGCGTAGTGCAGCTTGAGCGACGGCGGCAGCGCCTGGCGAAGCGCGGACACCCGTTGCCGCATCAGCTGGCGGTCGTAGGCGTAAAACGGTGTCTGGCCGACGCGCTCGGCCAGGCCGTTCAGGGGCTGGCCGCCCACCAGCAACTGCCCATCCCTGGCCCCGAAGTGGTCCATCCGCTCGTGTTGCGGGGCGGCGCGGGCTGGCGCGGGTGAATCGGCGGTCATGGGGTTCAACCCTTGCGCCGTGCTCATCGGGCTGGGGCGGACAAAACCGGCGCCGACGTGCCCCGGCCGATGCCGACATATTCGATGCCCAACTCGCGCATCAGCGCGGGGTCATACAGGTTGCGTCCGTCCAGGATCAACGGCCGCTTCAGAGTGGCCTTGATCAGGTCGAAGTCAGGCGTGCGGAACTCTTTCCACTCGGTGGCCACGAGCAAGGCATCGGCACCCGCCAGCGCGGCAGACGGGCTGTCGACAAAACTCAGGCGCGGTGTGCCGGTGAGCACGCGGCGCGCCTCGTCGGTGGCCACCGGGTCATAGGCCTGGACGGCAGCACCGCGCTGGCTCAGGGCCTGGATGATCACGCGGCTGGGGGCGTCGCGCATGTCGTCGGTATTGGGCTTGAACGCCAGGCCCCAAAGTGCAAAGGTGCAGCCGCTCAGGTCCTCGCCAAAGCGCTCGACCACCCGGTCTACAAGCACCCGTTTTTGCCGGTCGTTGGCGGCTTCGACCGCCTGCAGCACGCCCAGCCGAACGCCGTTTTCGTCGCCCGTGTGGATCAACGCCTTGACGTCCTTCGGGAAGCAGGACCCACCGTAGCCGGTGCCGGCATACAAAAACTGCGAGCCGATGCGCGGGTCGGTGCCGATACCCTTGCGCACCCATTCGATGTCGGCGCCCACCCGCTCAGCCAGCAGCGCCAGCTCGTTCATGAAGCTGATACGGGTGGCCAGCATCGCGTTGGCCGCGTATTTGGTGAACTCGGCGCTGCGCACGTCCATCAGCACCAGCTTGTCATGGTTGCGCATGAAGGGCGAATAAACCGCCCGCATCAACAGGCTGGCACGATCGTCGTCGCAGCCCACGACGATGCGGTCGGGGCGCATGAAATCCTCGACCGCCGCGCCCTCTTTCAAGAACTCGGGGTTGCTGACCACCGCAAACGCCATGTCCAGCCCACGCGCGGCCAGCGCCTCGGCCACCTTGGCGCGGACCTTGTCGGCGGTGCCCACTGGCACGGTGCTCTTGTCGACGATCACCTTGTAGTCGGTCATGTGGCGGCCGATGTTCTCGGCGGCGGCCAGCACGTACTTCAGGTCGGCCGACCCGTCCTCGTCGGGCGGCGTGCCCACACCGATGAACTGCAACGTGCCGTGGGCCACGGCCGCGGCCGAATCGGTGGTGAACTGCAACCGGCCAGCCGCCACGTTGCGTTGAACCACAGCATCGAGGCCGGGCTCGTGGATGGGAATTTCGCCACGCTGCAGCATCTCGATCTTGCGCGGGTCGATGTCCAGGCAGACGACATGGTTGCCCATTTCGGCCAGGCATGCGCCTGTGACCAAGCCGACGTACCCCGCTCCGACCACCGTGATCTTCATGCTGAAACGCTCCTGCCCGCAGGCCTCTGTTCAAGTCGTTTGGATTTTGCCTGTGGCGGGTCACCCCGCCGTGACAGGCCGGTGCCGCGTGTGGCTGATGCCACGCAATTGGCGCTGTGGGTCGGCCCCGACGCCACCCGCGGCGCCGTGAGCGTCACCCCAGGGCCTGCCGCTCAACCCATTGCGTGGCCAGCAGCTTGCGATCAATCTTACCGTTGGGGTTGCGCGGCAGCGGCCCGGGCACCGCATCAACCCCTGCCGGCAGCATGTAGGCCGGCATGCGCTGGCGGCACGCCGCCAGCAACGCGGCCACATCCAGCAACGGCGCGCCGGGCGGTGGGGTGGCAATCACCCGGATCGACTGGCCCAAGGTGGCATGGTCGACACCAAAGGCCGCACATTCGCCCACCAGTCGGGTGGCATAAAGCACTTCTTCAACCTCGGTTGGGCTGACCCGGTAACCCGAGGTCTTGATCATCTCGTCGCGCCGCCCGATGAAGTACAAAAACCCCTCGGCGTCGCGCCGCACGGTGTCGCCCGAATACACCGCGTACTCCGGTAATTTCAGCCCAGCCTGGCGGCCGCCCACGCCGTCTGGCAGCAGGCGGTAGCGCTCGGCTGTTTTCTCGGCGTCGTTCCAGTAGCCCTGGCCGACCAAGGCACCGCGGTGCACCAACTCACCCGGTTCGTCGGGCGCGCATTCGCTGCCGTCCTCGCGCAGCACCAGAATTTCGGCGTTGGGGATCGCCTTGCCGATCGAGTCTGGCCGGCGGTCCACCTCCTCGGGCGGCAGGTAGGTCGAACGGAAAGCCTCCGTCAGGCCGTACATCAGATAAGGCTTGGCGCGCGGCACGCGCTGGCGCAGCAGGTCCAGCGTGTCGCGCGGCATGCGTCCGCCGGTGTTGGCAAAGTAGCGCAGGTGCTCGCCAATCTCGGCCGGCCAGTCGAGCTGCGAGAGTTGGATATAGAGCGGCGGCACCACTGTCAGGCCGGTGACTTGTTCGCGCACCATGGCCTTGAGCACGTCGCGCGGCATCAGGTAGTTCAGCAACACCACCCGGGCGCCGGCGTGAAAGGCCGTGGTCAGTTGGCTGAAGCCGGCATCGAACGACAGCGGCAGCGCAGCCAGCAAGGTGTCGCCGGCTGAGTTTTCAAGGTAGGACGCCACGCTCTTGGCGCCGGCCACCATGTTGCGGTGGCTGAGCACCACGCCTTTGGGCTTGCCGGTGGACCCGCTGGTGTAGAGGATGGCGGTCAGGTCGGTGTCCACCACCCGGTGGCCCGAGCGGTCTGGCCCGGCCAGCAGGTCGGCCCACCAGGTCAGCGTGACGCCGGGCGGCAGGGTTGGCCAGCCCGCGGCCGGCGGCTGTGCCGGCTGGTCGGTCAGCACCACATGGCGCAGCGCCGGGCAATCGGCCAGCACCGGCGCCAGCAACGCCAGCCGCTCGGGCGAGGTCAGCAAAATCCGCACATCACAGTCGCGGGCGATGTAGCCGATCTGCTCGGGCTTGAGCAACGGGTTCATCGGCACAAACACGCCACCAGCGGCCGGCGCACCAAAACTGGCGATCACCGTCTCGGCGCGCTTGTCCAGCCAGATGCCCACCCGGTCGGCGCGCGCCAAGCCCAGGCCGAGCAGGCCCGAGGCGCAAGACTGCACGGCCGTGGCCAATTCGGCATAGGTTTGCCGTGACGGACCGCAGACCAGCGCCGTCGCAGCAGGGCTGCGCAGCGCCGCCGACGACAGCAGGTGGTGGAGCAAGGTGGATTCGATCATCGGCCGGCAATCTAGAAAGGGCTGTGCACTGCAGCACGGGCAGCGGCTGACCGTGCCCGGGTGGTCAGGCGGCGACCAGCAAGCACTTTATAGGAGCGGCGGCCTGCCCCCACGTCCTGGCGGGCATCCCCGGTGTGAACCATTTGGCACCCCTGCTGCGCTTGCCGGCAAGGCAAGCGTGCGGTGCTACCGGGACGCGGCCGGCACGCGCCGGCGCACCCTCCGAATACGGGGATCGAGCCCCTAGAATCCGGCGCTCAATCACCAAAGCCCTCGTGCAAGGCCCGGCCACATGGATGTGCTCAAGGAAGTCAACCGCGTTCTGGACGAGGTGTTGAGCCTGGGTGGCCGCGGCGCCGCCTTTACCCGTGACACCGCCTTGTTGGGCGCCATCCCCGAGCTGGATTCGATGGCCGTGGTGACCCTGATCACCACCCTGGAAGACCGCTTTGGCATCACGGTGGACGACGACGACATTGAAGGCAGCACCTTTTCCAGCGTCGGCACGCTGGCCGATTTTGTCAGCGCCAAACTCGCCGTTTGAGCGATACCGCTTCGCCCGACGCTGACCGATGGCCGTATTTCCGGACCCGCTGTTCCTGCAGGTAAAGCCGGGCCCGTTGGGCCGCCGCTTTGCGCTGCACCACCGCCCCGCCGGCCCGCCGCACGGACTGGTGGTGTACGTGCACCCGTTTGCTGAAGAAATGAACAAATCGCGCCGGATGGCCGCGCTGCAATCACGGGCGCTGGCCGAGGCTGGATTTGCGGTGTTGCAGCTCGACCTGATGGGCTGCGGTGACAGCGACGGTGAGCTGCTGGACGCCAGCTGGGCGCAGTGGGTGGCCGATGTTGTCTTTGCCTGTGGCTGGCTGCGGCAGCAGTACCCGCACAGCGGGCCCGACACCGTGCCGCTGTGGCTGTGGGGTTTGCGCGCGGGTGCGCTGTTGGCGGCGGACGCAGCGCGCCAATGGCCAGAGCCCTGCCACCTGCTGTTCTGGCAGCCGGCCAGCAGTGGCAAACAACTGTTGCAACAGTTTTTGCGCCTCAAGGCTGCCGCCGATCTGCAAAGTGGCCAGGCCAAGGCGGTGATGGACGCCGCCCGCAAGACGCTGGCCGACGGCGGCGATGTCGAGGTCGCCGGCTACCGTTTGCCGGGCAGCATCAGCCAGGGACTTGAGCGGGCAACGCTCCAGCCTTTGCCGGTGGACGCCGGCAGCACACCAGCGCTGCGCAGGCTGGCTTGGTTCGAGCTGTCAACCCAAGCCGAGACCCGCTTGTCGCCCGTCGCCCAGACCGGCAGCGCCGGTTGGCGAGCCGCAGGTTGGGCGGTGCACAGCCAGGTCGTGACGGGGCCCGCGTTTTGGCAATCCGCTGAAATCGAGGACGCGCCGGCCTTGCTGACCGACACGCTGCGGGCCATGACGGCTTTGCCGGCCGACCCCTTGCCCGCCGGCCTGTCGGGCCAAGCAACGCAACACACCACGGCGGCAGCGCCATGACATTGCCCGCCACCACCCTGGCGACGGCAAGCCACGACAAGGCGCTGCGCTTCGCCTGCGAGGGCGAGCCGCTGATCGGCATCCTGCACCAGCCCGATCCGACCCGCTCCAGCCGGCGGCTGGGCGTGCTGATCGTGGTGGGCGGCCCCCAGGTGCGGGTGGGCAGCCACCGCCAGTTTGTACAGGTGGCCCGTGCACTGGCCGACGACGGCTATCCGGTGCTTCGGTTTGACGTGCGCGGCATGGGTGACAGCGCCGGTGCGCAACGCAATTTTGAGCAGCTGACACCCGACATCGGCGCTGCCGTTGACGAGTTGCTGCGGCAATGCCCCCAGCTGCAGCGGGTGGTGCTGTGGGGGCTGTGCGATGGCGCCTCGGCGTCGCTGCTTTACCTGGCCGAGCGGCAGGGTGATGCACGCATTGCCGGCCTGTGTGTGCTGAACCCTTGGGTGCGGTCTGAGTTGAGCCTGGCGAAAACCCAGGTCCAGCACTACTACACCCGGCGCCTGGTGGACCCGGCCTTCTGGCGCAAGCTGCTGCGGGGCGGCGTGCGGCTGGGCGCCGCGAGCGAACTGCTGCAAAAACTGGGCACCGCCCTGTTCAAGCGGCCGGCCATGCCCAGCAGCGGTTCGGCGCCGTTCTACCACCGCATGGCCGCTGCCTGGCGCGGCTTCAAACGGCCCGTGTTGTTGCTGTTGAGCGGCGACGACTACACCGCCCGAGAGTTCAGCCAGCACGCGGCCAGCGATCCGGCCTGGTCCGGTGCGCTGAGCCTGCCCGGCGTCAGCCGCTTCGAGCTGGCCGGCGCCGACCATACTTTCTCGGCCGGCAGCGCCCAGACCGAGATGATTGCGCACACCCGCGCGTGGTTGGCAGCCTTGCCCGTCAACACCGCCGGTTCGATCGGCCACCGATGAGCTGGGTCCGCATCCCCCTGCCCGCCGCCCAAGGCCTGGGCGATCACGGCCCCGCCTGGGACAAAGCCAACCTGCGCATTGCCGGCGGCCACCCGATGTTGTCGGCGGCCTTTGTCAACGCACTGCTGCAGGAGTTTGGCGATGGACAGCAGTACCTGTGCATGCTGGGTGACGCGAGCGATCCGCGGGCGCTGTGCATCCTGGAGTCCGGTGATCCGGGCGTTTGGCGCAGCTTCCTGCCGTCACAGACCCAGCTTGCACCCACATTGATCAGCGGCGGCGCCGATGCCGACACGCTGTTTCAGGCTCTGCCCTGGACAGCGCGGGCGATTGAATTCCTGTGCCACGACCATCGCCACTGCGACCTGC